>JAMLGM010000007.1 GCA_023957975.1 Microthrixaceae bacterium
CCAACAACACGGCTCGCTAGAAGGTCACGGAACGGAGATCTGCTCCGCGCCGTCAACCTCGCCGACGCTGCCGTCGTCGGTGAACTGCCACACGTCGTAGACGCCGGTGGCCGGCTGCATCACGTTCCAGGTGTCGAACGCTGAGGAGGCGCCCCGGTAGTGAATCGTCTTGCCCTCGGCGAGCAACGCCTTGCAGTCGGCGAAGGTCTGACAATCGTTGTCCCCTTCGAGGTTCGCGGCGAACGCGTCCTTGACGGCCGTTCCATCGTCAGACTCTGCGGCCTCAACGGCCAGGGCCATCAAGATGGTGCAGTCGTAGTAGTACGAGCTGAAGATGGTATCCACCCCGGTCGCCGCGAACTTCGCGGTGAACGGGTGGTCGATGCCAGCAGGTGCGGCTGCCGGAGCCGTGCCCTTCATGCCCGCCACCTTGCCGGGGTTCGACGGGTCGACAGTCTCGCCGAAGCTCGAGCCCTGCATGCCATCCGCGGTGTAGGTCGGCATCACATCGGGGCCCTGCCCCTTGCCGATCAGCGAGCTGACGATCTGCGCACCGTCGTCGTTGAAGCCGATCACGGCCACCGCGTCGGGGCTCGAATCGAGCGCCTTTTGCACGTCGGCGTCATAGCCCGAACCCGAGTCGGGGTTGTACAGCACCGTCTCGGTGACCGTCGCGCCGCTGTCTTCCAACGCCGCGGCGAGCGACTCAGAAAAGCCCTTGCCGTAGTCGTCGTTGCGGGCGATGATCGCCACGTCGGTGTGCCCGTCGCCGCTGATGAGCTCCGCGAGGGCCGGGCCCTGCAGATCGTCGCCGGGTGCGGTGCGGAAGAAGTAGCCGTTGCCTGCACCCTGAAGGTTCGCGGCGGTGGTCGATCCGGAACACGCCGGCACACGGTCGGTGCCGAAGCCGTCGGCCAGCTTGGCGGCAACACCCGAGGGCGCCGGGCCGATGATGAGGTCGACCTTGTCGGAGTTGATCAACTTGTCGTAGGTCGTCTGTGCAACGGTGGCCGAGGTGCCGTCGTCGCCCTCGACGAGCTCGACGTCGTTGCCCAGCACGCCGCCGGCCTCGTTGATCTCCGCGAGCGCCAACTCGATCGGCGTTGCCAGCGAATCGTGGATGGTGTTGAGATCGCCGGTCTGGGGAACGAGCGTCCCGATCTTCAGCATCCCGTCGACGTTGCCTCGATCGGCTCCGCTCGACGGCGCCTCCGTGGTGGTGGAGTCGGCCTTGGTCGTGGTCGACGCACTGTCGTCGTCGTTCCCACACGCGGTGCCCAGCAGGGCGAAAGCGCCCAGGGCCATCGCGGCGCGAACCATGCGACTGTTCTTCATATGTCCTCCCTATTGGTGTTGCACGATCATCGCCAGAGCTGTCGCCCGAAAGATGTGTGCGTGGCACGAGAGGCTAGACGCTGCGAGGCCTCGGATTGCGGAACACCGTCGGAGCGCCAGGTGCAGCGGGGCGAAACCGGTTCGGGCCACACCGATCGGGGCCGGTAGCATCGCGGCTCGTGACCACCCAGGATTCCGGCTCCACCCCCTACCCCGACGTCGCTGCGAAACCCGATTTCGCCGCGATCGAACGCGAGATGTTGGAGCTGTGGGACGACGAGGGAACATTTCAGGCGTCGATCGATCATCGAGACGGGGCGCCGGAGTACATCTTCAACGACGGCCCGCCGTTCGCCAATGGTCTCCCCCATTACGGCCATCTGCTCACCGGGTACGTGAAGGACGTCATCCCCCGCTATCAGACGATGCGTGGCCACAAGGTTGAGCGTCGATTCGGCTGGGACTGCCACGGCCTGCCCGCCGAGATGCAGACCGAAAAGGAGATCGACGTCTCCGGACGTGTGGCCATCACCGACTTCGGTATCGGCCGTTTCAACGACGCCTGTCGAACCTCGGTGCTGCGTTACACCCAGGAGTGGGAGACCTATGTGACCCGCCAGGCTCGGTGGGTCGACTTCACCAACGACTACAAGACCCTCGACCTTCCGTACATGGAATCGGTCATGTGGGCATTCGCCGAGTTGCACCGTAAGGGCCTGCTCTATGAGGCCTACCGGGTCATGCCGTATTCCTGGGGGGCCGAGACGCCGCTGAGCAACTTCGAGATCCGCCTCGACGACGCCATGCGCCCGCGTCAAGATCCCGCGCTCACCGTGCGATTTCGCCTCGACCCGGCCGCCGGCGATCTTGGCGACACCGAGATGTGGGCGTGGACGACGACGCCGTGGACGCTGCCGGCCAACCTGGCGCTCGTCGTCGGGCCCGACCTCGACTATCACCTGGTCGAGTCGCCGGCGAACGAGGCGGCCGGCGGAGCCCGGTTCGTGATCCTGGGCGCCGCTGCGGCGCAACGCTACGCCCGCGAACTCGGCGAAGACGCCGAGGTGCGGGCCACGATGAGCGGGCGCGAACTCGTCGGGCGCACCTACACGCCGCTGATGGCGTATTTCGCCGGGCGCGAGAACTGCTTCCGGGTGCTCGGCGACGACTTCGTCACCGATTCCGACGGCACCGGGGTCGTGCACAACGCGCCCGGCCACGGCGAGGACGATCAGCGCGTCGGCGAGGCGAACGGCATCGTGTTGGTCAGCCCGGTCGACGACTCGGGCAACTACACCGCCGAGGTCTCCGACTACGCCGGCATCAACGTGTTCGAGGCCAACCCGCTCATCGCCAAACGGCTGCGCGACGAATCCAAGCTCGTGCGTCACGACACGATCGACCACAACTATGCGCACTGTTGGCGCACCGACACCCCCATCATCTACAAGGCCGTGTCGTCGTGGTACGTGCGGGTCACCGACTTCAAGGACCGGCTGCTCGAGACCAACCGGTCGATCAACTGGATCCCCTCCCACGTGCGCGACGGCCAGTTCGGCAAGTGGCTCGAGGGCGCCCGGGACTGGTCGATCAGCCGCAACCGGTTCTGGGGTGCCCCGATCCCGGTGTGGAAGAGCGACGACCCCGCGTATCCGCGCGTCGACGTGTACGCCAGCCTCGACGAGATCGAACGCGACTTCGGAGTTCGGCCCGACAATCTCCACCGGCCGATGGTCGACGACCTCGTGCGGCCCAACCCCGACGATCCGACCGGCACGTCGATGATGCGCCGGGTGTCGGAGGTGCTCGACTGCTGGTTCGAGTCGGGGTCGATGCCCTTCGCTCAGGCGCACTACCCGTTCGAGAACAAGGACTGGTTCGACAAGAACCAACCCGCCGACTTCATCGTCGAATACATCGCCCAGACGCGGGGCTGGTTCTACACGATGCACGTGTTGTCGGTGGCGCTGTTCGACCGCGAGGCGTTCCAGAACGTGATGTGCCACGGCGTCGTGCTCGACGCCGAGGGCCGCAAGCTGTCCAAGAAGCTGCGCAATTACCCCGATCCGGTCGAGGTGATGGAAACGATCGGGTCCGACCCGTTGCGCTGGTATCTGATGAGTTCGCCGATCCTGCGCGGCGGCGACCTCAAGATCGCCCGCGACGGCTCGGGGATGGCCGAGGTCGTCCGCCTCGTCGTCAATCCGATCTGGAACGCGTACTCGTTCTTCTGCCGCTACGCGAACGTCGACGGGTATCGGGCGAGTGAACGCAGCGACGCCTCCGGCGAACTCGACCGCTACATCCTCGCCAAGACCGCAGCGCTGGTCGCCACGACGACCCGCCAGATGGACGACTACGACGTCGCCGGGGCCTGCCACGAGATCGTGTCGTTCATCGACGCGCTCAACAACTGGTACATCCGTCGCTCACGCGATCGCTTCTGGGCGCCGGGCTCGGTCGACGAGGGAACCCTGAGCGACGACAAGCGCGACGCCTACGACACCCTCTACACCGTGTTGCTGAACCTGCTGCGCGTCGCCGCTCCCCTGCTGCCGCTGCTCACCGACCACATGTATCGAGGCCTCACCGCCTCGGCGGGTCTCGAAGGTGCCGCGGCGTCGGTGCACCTGGCCGATTGGCCCGACGCCGCCAACCTGGTCGACGACGCCGAACTCGTGACGCGCATGGACGCGGTGCGGGCGGTGTGTTCGGCTGCCCTCGGCCTGCGCGAGGACGCACGGCTGCGTACCCGCCTTCCGCTTCGTCGGCTCACCGTGGCCGGCGACGGCGCCCCTGCTCTGGCGCCGCTCGCCCACCTCATCGCGGACGAGGTCAACGTGAAGGATGTCGAGTTCTCCGCCGATGCCTCCGGGTTCGGAACCTGGCAGCTCAAGGTGAACGCGAAGGTGCTCGGGCCGGTGCTCGGCAAGGCTGTCCAGGAGGTCATCAAGGCCTCCAAGACCGGCGACTGGGCCGACAATGGCGACGGCACCGTCACCGCCGCGGGCCATCGACTCGACGCCGGACAGTTCGAGATCGCGTTGCAGCCCACCGACGGATTCGCGGTCGCGTCGGCCCGCCAGCTCGACCCCGAAGGTGGCATCGTCGACCTCGGCCTGCTCGTGAACCTCGACACCGAGGTGACGCCGGACCTCGAGGCCGAGGGGCTTGCCCGCGACATCATCCGCCAGATCCAACAGGCCCGCAAGGACGCCGATCTCCACATCACCGACCGCATCACCGTCACCCTCACCGCGGAGGCGTCGATCCTCGACGCCGCGCGTCAACACGTGGCGATGGTGAGCGAGGCCTGCCTCGCCACCGACATCGACTTCGTCGTCGGACCCGAGGTGAACATCTCCGTTCGGCGCGTCTGAGACGAGGGCCGTCGCCCGGTCTGTACCGAGGGTCGCCGCCGGGCCGGATCCGGGGGTTTTCTGAGAAATCCCCTTGTTTCGCGCACCGAGGTGCCGATGTGGAGATGGTGACGACCTCCACATCGACCTCCACATCGACTTCCGGGCGACAACGGCTGCTCGCGATCTTCGCGGCCGCCGTCGTCATCATCGGTGCCCTCGGCCTGACCCTCACCAGCGTCGACGCCGCCTCCTCGGTGACGCCGCGAAGCGGGCCGTCGGGCAAGACCGTGCACGGCACGTACCAGGGCAAGTCCCAGAAGGTGCCCACCATGCTGTTTCAGGTCGACCTGAACAGTGCGCCGTCGTTCATGTTCTGCATCGACATCGGCACCGCCATCGAATTCGGCGTGCCCTATGCCGAGACCGGCTGGGAAGAGTCGAACGTCAAGAACCTGGCCAAGGTCGCTCGCGTCTTGTCACAAACCAACGCGACCACCACCCTCGACCCCGTGGAGATCGCCGCCGCGCAGGCCGCGATCTGGCATTTCTCCGACGGGTTCGACCTGGCGACGAACGATGCTCGCAACGACGCTGCGGTCATCGCCCGCTACCAGTCGCTCGTCGACGATGCCGAACGGAACCCGGTCTCCTCCGAGCCGGCCGGCACGCTGAGCGTCACGCCTGCGAAGGGTTCTGCAGCGTACGGATCGCCGATCTTCTACGACGTCGCGACGACCTCGACCGACCCCATCGCCATCGAGCTCTCCGACTCCCTGGTCAACGCCCATCCCGTCGTCGACGGCGTGTGCGATGTCGCGACCACGATCAACACCGTCACCGGAGCGTCGAGGTTCTGTGTCACCGCAGCGGGGCCGCGTTCCAATGTGAAGGTCACCCTGCGCACCGCCGCCGCACCGCTCAGTGCCGGGCGCGTTTTCGTTCGTCCGAACCGACAGAAGCTCATCATCGGAAAGCCGGGTATCGCCCAGGCGAACCAGACCGTCGCTGCGTCGTGGACCGACAACGGCCGACCCACCGTCGACATCGCGTGCCCGACCGACGGCGTCAGCTACGGCCAGCCTGCGACGTGGACGGCGAACGCGTCCGATCCCGACGGCGACGCCATCACCTATCAGTGGACCGTCAATGGTCAGCCGGTCGAGGGCGCGACCGAGGCGACCTTCACCCACACCCCGCAGCCCGGTGAGCAGATCGGTGTGATCGTCACCGACAGCGTCGGCCAGAGCGCTTCGGCCGACGCCAACTGCGTCGCGAAGTCGGCACCGACGGTGATCCTCTACTGCCCGACCGACCTCGTGTTGGGTCAGGAGAACACCTTCCTCGCCGAGGGTTCCGACTCCGACGGCGATTCCCTGACCTATGAGTGGACCGTCAACGGCGCCGTCGTCGCCGGCAACGACACGGCCATGCTCAAGACCGTCGTGAACGCCGGCGACCGGGTCGCGGTCACCGCGATCGATTCGGGCGGTAGCCGTTCCGACGAGGTCGTGGCCTCGTGCATCCCGATCATCGGCAATCAGCCGCCGACGGTCACCCTCGAGTGCCCGGCCGATGCCGCGCCGGGGCCGGTGACCTTCGAAGCCAAAGGTTCGGATCCCGAGGGCGACGAGCTCACCTACACCTGGTATCTCAACGGCACCGTCGTCGCTGGTGAGACCGGACCCTCGGCAACGATCGAGGTCAAGGTTGGCGACGTGGTCGCCGTCGAGGCTTCAGATGGTCGTCTGACCAGCACCCGCGTCGAGGTCGACTGCATCACCTCGCCCGAAAACACCCCGCCCACGGTCACCCTGACCTGTCCGGCCGCGGTGTTCTACGGCGAGCCGACCATCTTCGTCGCCGTCGGCAACGACGCCGAGGGCGACGCGCTCACCTATCGCTGGAGCCTGAACGGCACCGTCGATGAGCAACAGACCGGCTCCCAGGCCACGTTCGTGCTCCAAGCCGGCGATTCGGTGTCGGTGCAGGCCCGAGACGAGGCCAACGACATGACCTCCGACGAGGTGACCGTCGACTGCGTGGGTGCGAATCGCCCGACCGTGACGATCACCTGTCCGGTGCCGACCATCTACGGGGAGCCGGCGACCTTCATCGCCAACGGCAACGACCCCGACGGTGAGGGCACCCTGATCTACACCTGGAGCCACAACGGCGCGCCGATCGACGGCAACCTCACCCCGCGCCTCGTCATCAGCCTGCAGCCCGGGGACACCTTGACGGTGACCGTCACGACCGAAGACGGCATCGTCTCGGCGGCGGCAAGTGCGGATTGCACCGGCAACACCCGCCCGACCGTCAGCCTCGAATGCCCTGAGGACCTGGTGTTCGGGCAGCCGGTGACCTTCACCGCGAAGGGTGCCGACGTCGAAGACGACGCGAACGACACGGCCCTGACCTATGAGTGGACCGTGAATGGCAAGGTCGTCGAGGGCGAGACCGGCCCGAGCGCCAAGCTCACCCTTGAGCGCGGCGACCAGGTCGGCGTGCGAACCATCGACTCGGCAGGCCTCGAGAGCACCGTGGCGACCTCGACGTGCACCGGCACCTCGAAGCCGACGGTCACGCTGAGCTGCCCGGACCAGATCGTCTTCGGCGAGCCGACCGTGTTGAACGCAACCGGAACCGATGCCGACGGCGACTCGCTCACCTTCGAGTGGACCGTGAACGGCAAGGTCGTCGAGGGCCAGACCGGTGCCTCGCTGTCGATCGTGCTGCAGCCTGACGACGTCGTGAGCGTCACCGCGACCGACCCGACCGGGCTGACCTCAGATTCGGTCAAGCTTGACTGTCTCGACGACGTCGGCGTCGTCCGTGCGACCATCGCCCTGTCCTGTCCGGCGACCGTCAAGGCGGGCGATCCCGTCAAGATCTCCGCGACCGTGACGGGTCTTCCCAAGGGCGCCAAGCCGGTGTTCACCTGGGCGATCAACGGCAAGGTGATCACTGGCGAAAGCGGTGCCGAACTGTCGGTCGTGATGGGCCCGAACGACGTCGTTTCGGCCAACGTGATCGCTGACGGTGTCATCGGCTCGGCGACGGTGCAGACCAACTGCACCACCATCGTCAACGAGCCGTCGCCCACGCCGATCCCCTCGACCCCGACGGTCATGGCCAAGCTGACGGCCAACGCCGAGCAACGCGCCGCGGCCGACAAGTTGGCATGGACCGGGTCCAACACGATGACGCTCGTGTGGGGCGGAGTCATCGCCATCGGTATCGGCGGCTTGTTCGTGGTCCTTCGTCGCCGCGGCGCCGGTGCCGCCTGATCGGTACCGCCTGATCGGTACCGCTTGATCCACACCACCTGATCCACACCACCTGATTCACACGGTCTGATGCGTCGTTGCGCGGTCGGCTCAAGTTTGTGAGCCGACCGCGCCGACAACTCGACAAATTCTCTTTCGGAGGTCATGACATGTCGATGGTGACGGCGACCAACCCTCATCGCGTCGAACAACTGGAACACGCGCTCGAAAACGTCGAGGGGGCCCGCCACATCGCCATGCAGGTGCTGCAACTCGCCGACGATCCCTACGCGGACGCCCGCAAGATCGCGGCAGCGATCGAACAGGACCCGATCTTCGTCGCGCAGGTGCTCCGTATGGCGAACTCCGCGGCCTTCGGCATGGCCCGCCAGGTGAAGACCACCCAGATCGCCGTCGCCATCCTCGGGTTCTCGACCATCCGATCGATGGCCATCATGTTCGCCTCGGGGCTCACCGGGTTGAAGCATCCGGCACCGGAGGGCTTCTGGGAACACTCGGCATCGACCGCTGCGGCGTGTTCGCTCATCGCCCGGCACTTCGAGGTCTCCCCCGGCGACGGGTTCGCCATCGGGCTCATCCACGACCTCGGTACACCGATGCTCAACACGGTCGATCCGGTCACCTACCGCGAGATCAGCCGCGATCACGCCGACGACTCCACGCTCGCCGAACGCGAGACCGAAGAGTTCGGCATGAGCCACGCGAAGGCCGCGGCGACGGTGTTGGCGAACTGGCAGTTCCCCGAAACCCTCGTCACCGCCATCGGCAATCACCACCGCGAGGAACCGCTCGAAACCAAGGAGAGCCGCCTGCTGTTTGCCGGCGACTCGCTCGCCCACCTTGCCCTGGAACAGTCCGACGGCAAGGACAAGGCGCGCCTCAAGCACCTCGGATTCAAGTCGTCGGAAATCAACCGGCTCGTCGCCGAGATCGGTGGCCGTTCCGGCGGAATTCTCGCCAGCCTCCTGCGTTAGCGCCAGGACCGCGGCCCCGACGGGTTGGATCTCCTTCCCGCCGTCACGACCAACGGAACGCTGCGGGCCGAAACCTCAACGACCTTCTACAGCCATACAAGTCGGCGCTTCAGGCACCCGCCTCGTCAGGGGATCAGCACGAAGCCGTCGCGGTGTGCGGGCCGCACGACGGTGAAGTGCCGACGGTCAAGCGTGGCGATCGTGGTCTGGCCGAGGCGTTCAGCGATGCCGATGACGCCGGTGTCCACGATGAGCACGGTCAGTCGCGCCCGAATCCCTCGGCCAGCATTTCGTCGGCGTCGCGGGCGTTGCGGCCACTCGTCGACGATCCGATCCCGACGAAAGAACGCCTGCGCCGCGGTGCCTCAACCGCACCATCGCTGTTGGCTGGATCGGCGGGGAAGCTGTCGGCAATCTCGGCGACGAGTTGGTCGAGGGTGATCCCGCGGCGTGCTGCTTCGGCTTGGAGGCGGGCTTGGGCCTCTGCTGGAAGGTCGAGCGTCACGGTCACAACACCGATTGTAGAGGCAAGTGGTGACAGCCCGACAGGCCCGCGTTCCCGGTTCCCGCGCTCACTCAGGGTGGCCGCCGACATGGTGGGACCGCCGCGCCGGCTACTCGTAGGTCAGGCCCGCTGACACGATCCAGGCGACCAGCGCCCACGACGGCTCGGCCGGTAGTTCCCTGCCCTGGATCGCACACCAGCCCTCAAGGTCGCTCAGCCACCCCGAAATGGCCTCCAGGAACTGGGCCGTCGTCGTCGACAGCGGCCTGGCGAAGCCACTTCGACAACGTCATCGGGCGGATCCCGAAATCGGCGGCGACCTGTTCCAGGGTCACACCGTCGGGGCGGCTCCGGGCGACCTTTACGACATCGTCGCGGAACTCCTGCGGATAGGGTTGGGCATGAGGACATCCTTCCAGGCCTGCCCCACAGGCAAGCCAGCTCAGATGTCACCCCTACGGGCGGCAGTCCCGTGGTCGTAGCCGAGGCAACAGCGAGCGGCCACGCGAGTACGACGACGAGACCGAAGACGAGCAGCCGAATCAATCGAATCATTCAATCCTCAACCCGACGCAGGTAGACCCAGCGAATGCCGTCATACGGCGAGACTCTTCTGTCGCGGAGGTGCTCTGTGATCACTTCCACGGAAACCTCGGGGCCCAGCAGATCATCGAGAGTCGTGCGAATGTCGTCGATGTCATCGCTTTCACGCGAGGTGGACTCGCTCAACTGCACTACCAGGCTGACGAGTGTGCCCTCGACGCGAACGCCGACGGCAAGCGCGCCCTCTGGGATCAGCCCCAGACTCGCCTGCACCACCTGGGCGACTACGTAATTCTCCCACACGGGCGCCGACAGCGGATCGCTCGGTGACGGGTACATCATGGAGTCCAGTTCGGGTTGTACGGAACCACGCTTGGGTTGGCCGACCCTTTGATGAAGAACACATTCGTGGCCTGGTTAGGGAAGCCTGCACCAGGATTGTGATTGAAGCCCGTCACGTTCGGTGAGCGAACAACGATGTCATTGCCTTCGATCCCAAGGATCTCAGCGGCACCACTATGGAAGTCATCTAGCACCCGCTGAGCATCGTCAGCAGAGTTGAAGTAGCTCCCGCCGCTGTAGAGCCGATCTCCGAGAACATGGCGGCCCTGTCGCTGAGCGCTGACCGTCGTACGAATCGACGCTCGGTCGATGATCGCCCCACCACTGTCGATGAATCGTGCAGGTGTTCCGCTTGGGGTGGGTATTCGTCCGATGCTGGAGAGTGATTTGTGGATGTTGAGTAGGGATCCGGCTACGGTAGCGATTTCGTCGAATTTGGGGGCGCCGCCGCGTTTCATCCATGTGTTGATGGCTGACGCGACGTCGTTGATTTCAGCGATTTTCCAGGCGCCTGTGCCGAGCCCTGCGGTCAACGCGAGGCTCGTGAGTTTCTCCACGACTGACGCGTAGCCGGCGATCTGGCTGTACACGCTCGCGAGCCTGGTCTTCAGCGACGCTTTGTACGCCCTATAACAAACCTCCATGTACATCAGATCATCACCGCAGTACTGACCGTTCGTTGCCCCCCACAGGTTCACGATCATGCACGCCGTACCAAGACCTACTTCGAACTGGCTGCAATCGTTACCCAACATGTCGATCGGGTCGAACGAACCGGCGCCCAACAAGAAGTCGAACGCGTTACCGAAATTATGGTCGGTGGGGGCGCCGAGGCCTGGGGCGAGGCCGAGTGGGTCTTGCCAGTTGATGGGGTCGTTGTTGACGTAGTGGTACGGGTTTCCTGATGTTGGGGTTCCGGTGATGTCGTCGAGCGGGTCGATGGTGGTGAACTGTCCAGTGTTCGGGTTGTAGTCGCGGGCACGCAGGTAGAGGCCGGTTTGGGTGTTCAACTCGCCTCGGTACCCAAGTGTCGGCGCCGCGGTCGCAGTCGATCCGGTCGGGTTACCCCAGGTGTCATAACCTGACGCGTTCGCGAAGCTTTGACCGGTGCTGTTGATCACCGACCCGAACCCGTCGAGACCAAACAATGTTGGGACGTTCGCTTTCGTCGACGCGACCGGTCCGGTAGGTCCGGACACGATCGCAGTGTTCGATGACCCATCCAACACGGTGACCAACTCGGGAACCGTTGTCGTGGTATCCCAGTCGTATTTCACGTACCGCAAGAACGTGTCAGACGGTCCGGTTGTGGTGACACGACGTAACAAACCGTCGTGATGATATGACCGATCCTCTTTCGTGATCGCGGTACCACTGTTGCTACGAGTGATCGTCGCGGTTTGCCCTAACGGGTTATAGGTGTACGCGACCGTCGCCGTTCCGGTTGCCTCACCGGTGCGACGACCAGCCTGATCATAGGTGTAGGTGGTGTCAGGACCGGTCGGGTGATCAACCAACATCAACTGCGACCGGGCGTTATAGCTATACGTGGTCGTATCGGACCCGACCGTATAGCTACTACGACGCCCCGCACCGTCATAAGACCACGACTCGTTCGCAGATGCGCTATGTGTCGCCGTCACGACCTGACCGGCGTTGTCATAGCCATAGGAGGTCGTGTCACCACCAACCACCCCAACCTGTGACACCGACCCCGCAACATCATACGAAAAGTTGGTTGTCCGGTTCGCTCCAGGCACGCTCTGGGTCACCTGAGTCACACGACCATCGGTATAGGTGTAACCACGCGACGACCCCGACACCAACGCCTCGCCGATCACCCGCCCATCATCATCATAGGAATAGGTGACAAACGGCGACAACGAACTCGACGTGTTGAACTGACGGAACCCATCCACCACCGCCGTGTTCACACCAGCGACACGACTCCACGACACCCGAGTCGCTCCCGCCACCGACACACTCGAATCAGTGACCGTCGTCCAGCTCGACGCCGAACCCGACGCCAACCAACCCCGCACAGAAACCTGGTTCCCCGCAACCTTGAGTTGGAGACAACCAACACCACCCACAACCCCACCCTACGACAAACACCACTCAACAAGCCGACGACAGTCGGGTAGACGGGCTCGACGGTCAGTCAGGCGCCCGCTCAAACCCCAACGCGTCGCTGATCTCGTCGTCGATGGTCCGGTAGCTGTGCAACCCGTAGTCGCCGACCGGCTCCACCGCGCCCGGCACCTCGTTGAGCGCCTCATCGAAGTAACGACCATCCCAACGCCGGAAGCAGTGCTGCTCGAGGACATCACCGGCCTTGATCGGCCATTGAGCCACCGTCTCGAAGTACCCCTTCGACCACGGTAGGCGGTTCGTCATCATCGGCGACACCAACAGTTCACCGGCCGAAAGCGCTGAGCGCTCCGGCACTTCCTTGGAGTCGAAACGAGGCCGGTAGACGTAGATCAGAATCGCGCCACCCATCGACGGTCCGGCCATCGCTTCCGTCGTGACGACCCGCCCGAACAGAAACCGATCATCGGGCAGCTGCATCGCGAAGAGTTCTCCGGCCTGCGGCTTCTTACGCGATGGCTTCAGTACCTGAAGGTTCGTGAGAACGTCACTCATCGTTACAACCCGTTGGCTCGGAGCCAAGCTTCGCCCCAGTCGACAGCCTCCTGGTACCACGAATGGTTAGGACTGATGCTGTGTCGCACGTTCTGGAAACCCGGGTTTCGGACGATCAACGCCTCCTCAATGGCCCGTGCCTGCCCTCTCGTTACCGGCGACGAAGTGATCGGATCGAGCACGAACCTCGACCCGTGCTCCGCCTGACGACGAGCAACGTTGTTCGTAATCCCCACGTACACGTTCTTGCCGTTGCTGACTCCGTAGCGGAGCGTGTCAATAAGGTTTTGCCGGTTTTGTTGCGGGTGGTTGTGGGTGGTCATGCGGTTTGTACGGCGGGTGGGTTGATCTGTCGCGCGTCAAGTAGTTGGCAGGATTTCTTGGGTTTCAAAGGTGGGGGTGGTGGGGCTGGCCAGGCCCAGGTGGACCTCCTCTGGCCGGTTCCAGGCGAGGGCCTGATGCGGCCTCGTCGTGTTGTAGTCGTGGCGGTAGGCGTCGACTCGTTCGACGAGCTCGACGGCGTCCGCGATGTCGTCGAGGAACAGCCACTCGTACTTCAAGGTGCCGAACCCTCGTTCGCGGGACCCGTTCTGGCCGGGTGCGGACATGGCAGAGCTCGGGGTGCGCGGCGATGAACGCTTCGAAGCGGAACGACCGGAACGGGCCGCCGTTGTCGGTCACGATCGTCACCGCCGGCAACACCTCACCGGTCGTCTCATCGACGCGGCAGCGGTCCCGCAACGGATGCCCGAAGAGCGCTTCGTGCTCGGCGAGCGCTGCCTCGATCGCCGCGATCGCGTCGTGTTGGTTCGCGGTCGGTGAGACGTGGAACGGATGCTCGTACTTCGAGAAGTAGTCCCGGCACCCCGCCAGGCGCCACGTGCCTCCCTGGGTGGTCTCGAACTCGGAGAAGTCGAGCTGCCACATTTGGTTCGGCCCGGTCGGCTCGACGGCGAACGCCGCTTTGCGGCGCTGGGCGAGCTGGCGTCGTTCACGCTGATACGCGGCAGGCAACAACAAGCCCTCGTCGCGCAACAGGCGCAGCACCGTCGACTCCGACACCCGATGCCCGTCATGACGGGTCATCGCCCAGACCTTGCGATGCCCCCAGCCCGGATGGGCCAACGCGTGACGACGCACCGTGTCGCGCACCGCGTCGCGCACAGGGCGGGGCCACGGCCCCTTCACCGGGCGACCCGCCCGGGCGTTCGCCTGCCAGCGCCGCCAGGTCCGTTCGGGCATGTCGACCAGCGCACAGAACCTCGCGGTCAACATGCCCGCCTCGACGCGGATCACCTCGAGGTCCTCGAAGGGCCCAAGCGGCCCTCAGCAGACTTCTTCCACACCCGCAGCTCGACTGCCGCCTCGCCGAGCGCCTGGGTCAGATCAGCGACCTCCACCTCGAGCTGTTCCTCGCGAGACGACGGGCCCGACTTGCCCGCCGCCAGCCCCGCCTTGCCCGCTTCGAGGAACTGTCGCTTCCAGTTCCCGATCGCTTGCTCGGAGACCTTCTCGCGACGAGCCGCCTCCGCGACCGAGATCTCACCAGCCAGAACGCTCAACACGATCCGGTTCTTCTTCTCCACCGGAATCACCGGGGGTCTTCCCATGACAGACTCTCCAATCAGGACTCAACTAACAGCCCTGCCACAAAGTCTGACTCGCGACAAACCAACCCCACGACCAACAACACCCACGCTAACGACCACCAACCGAAAACCACCCAACCAACCCAAAAACCACCCACGCCAAATCCTGAAGGCGACGCCGCGCACGAGGATCGCGGCGACCTCAGCGCTTGAGGGCCCGCTTGGCTCGGCTGGCAACGCCGGACCAGTCCTTGTTGAGCGCGTCGATGACCCCATCGATCGCGTCGAAGGGCACCACTCCCCTGCTCAGCAGTACCAGCGCGCGCAACGGCCCCTCGCGAAACGCCGACTCGATCATCGCCAACGTCGCCTCGTCGGGGTCGGGGAACTCGTGCGATGCCCGCTTCACACCCTCCCTCAACACCTGCTTGGCGATCGAATTGCCGATCTTGGTCGTCTCGAGGTCCGACAGCGTCGAGTTGCGATGGAACGGCCGGTCGGCCGGAACCGACGGAAGGGCGTGACCCAACAGCGCGACGAACTCGGTCTCGGTCGCCGCGTAACCCTTGGGGGTCGGCATCGGGGCCACCACGTCGTCCGACTCGACCGTGACCGCGATCGACGCGTGGATGTCGGCCGCGGAGCGCGCCACGACCAACTCGAACTCTCCGGCCTCGACCAACCAGTCGTGCGCCGACACATCCCACACCGCGAACGCTCGACGGTCGAGCGGCAACGTGACCGTCGTCGACTCGCCGGGGTCCAGATGCACCTTGGCGAAGGCACGCAATTCCTTGTCGGGTCGCCGAAGGGTGGAGTCGACATCGCGAACATACAGCTGCACGACGTCGGAACCCCGGCGATCGCCGGCGTTGGTCACCGTCACCGACACCGCCAGATCGGTACCCGACCCGGTGACCTTCGGAGTGCCCCATTCGAAGGACGTGTAGGAGAGACCGTGGCCGAAGGCGAACCTCGGCTCGACCCCAGCGGTGTCGTGGAACCGGTAGCCGACGAAGAGCCCTTCGCGGTACTGCACCTGGCGGGGTTCACCCGGAAAGAAGCGGTCGACGGGCAGCTGCGCCTGGTGTACCGGAATCGTCTCGGCCAGCCGCCCACCGGGCTCGGCGTCACCGAAGAGCACATCGACCATCGCCGGCCCTCCGGCCTGGCCACCGAGCCAGCATTCGAGCACGGCATTCACCCGGTCGGCCCACGGCAGGTGCACCACACCACCGTTGTTGAGCACCACGACCACCGGGGTGCCCGTCGCCGCGACGGCCTCGATGAGGGCCACGACGCCGCTGGGAAGATCGAGGGTCGTGCGATCGAATCCCTCGGACTCGAAGCGGGCCGGCAGCCCAGCGAACACCACGGCGACATCAGCATCGGTGGCGACGGCCACCGCCTCGTCGAGTTGTGCCGGCGACGCGTTGCCGGTCTTGGCGTCGAACCCCTCAGCCACCCGAACGATCGCATCGGTGCCGACCCGTTCGCGCAGCGCGTCAAGCGCATTGTCGAGCCTGGTGGGGCTCACCTGCGAGCTGCCCGCGCCTTGATAGCGCGGCGAGGTGGCGAATGACCCGATCACCGCAATCGTCCCCGTCGGCGTCAGCGGCAGGACTCCGTCATTGGACAACAGGACCGAGCCCGCAGCGGCGGCGCGACGAGCGAGCTGATGGTGTGCGTCGCGGTCCGAACTCGGCCCGGACGCAGGACGCTGGAAGCGCTGGATGAGTTCCACGACCCGAGTGGCGCACGCGTCGAGGGCGGCCTCGTCGAGCGCTCCGGAGTCGAGCGCGGCGCGGATCTCGGGGTCGAAGGGGCCCTTGCTGCCCGGCATCTCAAGGTCCTCACCCGCCGCGATGCCGGCCACACGGTCGTTGGTGCCGCCCCAGTCGCTCATGATGAGCCCGTCAAAGCCCCACTCCTCGCGCAGGATCGACGTGAGCAACTCGTGGTGTTCCGAAACGTAGGTTCCGTTCACCCGGTTGTAGGAACTCATCACCGTCGACGGACGCCCCTCGGTGACGGCGATCTCGAACCCGCTCAGATACAGCTCGCGCAGCGTTCGCTCGTCGACCACCGCATCGACGACGAGCCGGTAGGTCTCCTGGTTGTTGACCGCGAAGTGCTTCACCGAGGTGCCCACCCCCTGCGACTCGGTGCCACGCACGAACGCCGCCGCCAGCTTGCCGCCGAGCAGCGGGTCTTCGGAGTAGTACTCGAAACAGCGACCGCCACCGGGGTGGCGTTTCAGGTTGAGGCCCGGGCCGAGCACGACCGCAACCCCCTGCTCGTTGGCCTCCTCGCCGATCGCCACGCCGATGTCGTGCGCGAGGTCGACGTCCCAGGCGCTGCCGACCGTGACCGCTGGCGGAAAGCACGTGGACGGGGTCGAACCCGCCAGGCCGAGATGGTCGCCGACCGCGCCCTGCTGGCGCAGCCCATGTGGCCCATCGGTCACCATGATCTGTTCGAGGCCGAACTGCGGCAGCGCCTCGGTCCACCAGAACCCACTGCCCGACACCAGCGAGATCTTGGTGTCGCGATCGAGTTGCGCAACGATCTCGGCCGCGCTCAATTCGGTCGCACCCGAAGAAGCGCGCGAATCAGCCCCGACCGTTCCGGTCGCAGGAGAGGAAGCGGGTGTGGGCTGAGGGGCACTGGACTGGGGAGAACTCGGCTGAGGGGCACTGGGTCCGGTCATGTAGCGGATCCTACTGGCGCCCCTGACGACATGCCGTCGGCTGCCCCACACTCGACGCACACGTTTCGGATCCATCCCGGCGTGCCCCGTCGCTCGCCGGTTCATTGGCGTATCGGTGGTTGGGGTGGTTTGGTCGGGGTGAGTGAGAGTTGCCCGGCGGTGGCTCGCCTGGCCCTCGTCGCTCCACCGGTTCGGCTGCTCCTGCCCGAGTTTCGGCCTGTGTTTGACCTGCGGGCGTCGTGGGGTCGGTACATGCGGGTGTCGGGGGTGGCGGCCATGCGGTCGTAGCGGCGGCGGATGGTGGCGATCGCGTCGCCCAAATCGACGGTCCCGCCGCGGACTTTCACCTTCGGTCGGGCCGGGGGTTCGGGTTGGGTGGCGAGTTCTTCGGGGATGGGGCCTTGGCGTTGAACACCGTGTTGTTGTCCCCAGATGGTGATGCCACAGGGGTGGGTGTAGAGGGTCCAACCATCGGTGGTGATGTGCATGGCCCATCCGACGCGGTGCACCAGGCCGTGGTGGTGTCGGCACAGACACGCCAGGTTGTTCACCGCGGTGGCACCGCCGTTGCGGTGGTGGCGGACGTGGTGGGTCTCGGTTTGTTGTGCGGGTGCTTCGCAGCCGGGAAAACAACACCCCCCATCCCGTGCGGCGAGTGCGGCGCGTTGAGCATCGGTGGCGAGCCGTACGGAGTGGCCGACATCCAACGGTTGGCCCAACGAGTCCAACAGGACAGCGCGTAGTTCTGGGTCACACATCATCCGTTCGATCACGTCCGCGGTGAGTGGATCACCCGTAGGCGAATACGCGCGTGGTTGGCCGTGTTCGTCGGCCTGCAAGATGATGGTGACTTCTGCGGTTCCTGGCCGGTAGTTACCCGACAGGGTGAACTGGGTGCCGAACCGGCACAGGTCCATCAACGCTTTCGCCCGTAGTTGGGATTCTGATGTTGTCGGTGACCGGTCGAATTGTTCGGCGTCGTTGCGGACCTGTTTGCGGTGACGGTTGGTGGCGTCGTTGATGGCTTGGCGTACAACTTCGGCGTAGTCGCCGAAGAACTCTCCGACGATTTCTACGCCGATGACACCGTCGGGGCCGTGGATGTCGCGTAGGTCGAGCCAGGACTTTTCGGCTGGTGGGGCGGGTTCGGTGCCGTCGGTGTCGACGAGGCGTGCCAGCGCGGCGATGATCTTTTCCCATTTCGCGAACGTCAAATGTTCGGCCAAATCCAACATGGGTCCGGCGTTGTCGGACCAGGTGGGTTCGATCCGCGGGTTCGACCACCGTCCGATCACGACCAGATGGTCAAACCCCGCAACACCGGAACGGAGCCGGTCCAACACCTCGGGCCGATACCGGCGCCGCACCGCCCGAGCCACCGAAACACGTCGGGCCGCGGTCACACCGGAACAACGAGCCGTCTTCGACACCCACGCTTTGGCGGACAGGCCTTCGACGATGTCGGTCATCCCAACAGCATCCAACTCGCCCAACACGTCGATCATGTGCAGATCCAAACGCCGTTGCAGTTCGAACAACACCGCCACATCGTCGATCCCGGAACCCAGGTTATTCAGTTCGCTGTCGAAGCCCTCGAACATATGTATGACACTAAACGGAACCCCTGACAACGAAGCCCGAGACAGCCAAGCCCGAGACAGCCAAACCCCAGAAACTGCGAGGCGTCAGCGTTCAGCCGGCCGAATGGGCGACGAATTCCCCCACCATCCACTGCGCGTACTGAGTGAGCGCGCTGCCCGTGAAGTGCGTGCCGTCGGGTCGATCCTTGGTCCCGCGGCCTCGGGCCGCCTCCCATCCCACGGTGTTCAGCACCTGTGCGCCGGTGTCGGCCGCGACGTTGAGGATCGAGGCCCGCCATGCGTCGTTCCACGTCGGGTCACACGGCGAGTTGGTCTTCTTGCCGTCGCAGAAGAACAGCCCTTCCGGAGCCAGCGGGGTCGGCGGGGAAACGAGATAGACCGTGGCCCCACCGCTGGCCATCAACTCGACCGCCTCGGTGAGTTGCGCACGACGATTCGCCTCACCCGCGGCCGACATGAACGGCGGGTCGTCGATATCGCGGAAATCCGACACCAGCCCGTGGTGCATCACCACGATGTCGAAGTCCGCAACCGCCAACGCCTCCGCCCACGTCTCGCGCCAGTTCGGGCAGTCCTCTCCCCCGAGCGAGCACCCCAGCGTGGTGCGATCCCACACCAGCACCCGGGTATCACCTAGCGACCGCATCCCGTTCGCCGCGCCACGCCCCGTGGAGTCGCCGACGAACAACACCTTGAGCTGACCGGCACAGACGACCGAGCCCGGGTCCTCCAACTCTTCGACCGTGGCTTCGTCGAACTCGGACTCTGAACCGAACTCGGGTCCGGTCGACACCTCGGGGATGCACGGCGGCAGCGTCGTCCCGGCGACGCTCACCCCCTGCTCCCCGCCCGGATCACCACCGGGATCGGTGCTCGGCACGATCGGGTCGACCGGATCAGCGCCCTGGTCGAGCGACTCGGAGACCTCTTCGGTCACGGTCTTGCCCTGCGGAACCGACACCACCAGTGCCACGATGGCGGCCACCAGCAACGCGGCACCTGCGACTCGAACCGCAGGAGTGTCGCGGCGGTGCAGGAAGGTCTGTTCCACCGTTCGGTGCAGCAGGTACGCCACCGCCGGCGCCACCACGAACCCGACGGCCCAGCGGACCGCCGGCGCAACGTCGAGGGGCAGGGCGACGATGAGTGGCCAGTGAACCAAGTACAGAGCGAACGAGATTCGCCCGACCCACGCCAGCGCCGACACAACCGGGTGGCCGTCGTCCACGCACAGCGCTGCGGCCACGACGACGGCACCGACGACCGCCAGCCCAGCGAATCCTCCGAACGTCGCCGTAACCCCTTCGGGGTGGACCTTGAACGCCAAGGCCACGAACCCCACCAACGCCACCGAGCCGGCCACCACCAGCACCCATCGCCTCGACTCCCCCACCGGGGCCTCGAAGGGTCGAACCCGAAGCAGCCACGCCAGCACGGCGCCGATCACCAACGCGACGACTCGGGTGTCTGAGCCCAGGTACCCGCGGGCGAACGACCCGGCCGCCTCGTTCGCGAGGACGGATGCCACGATCATCACCACAAGCCCAGCGGGAAACCAACCGGCCGCACGGCGCCTCAACAACCACATCACCACGAGTGGCCAGACCACGAAAAACTGTTCCTCGATCGCCAGGCTCCAGTAATGCTGAAACGGCGAGGGACCGACGAAGGCCGTGACGTACCCACCGGAGTTGATCTGGTGCCAGTTGGCGACCTGCGCAATCGCCGCCAGCGCCGAGGACGGCAACCCCCGTTGCTGGTCCGGAGACCACACATTTCCCAGCCCGGCCAGACAGATGAGCGCCACGACCGTCCAGCCGAGGGGCCACAGCCGACGGATTCGCCGCACGTAGAACGATCTCAGGTCGATGCGCTGTGATCGCCCGTGTTCGACCAACAACAGCGTGGTGATCAAATAGCCGGAGAGGACGAAAAACAGGTCGACGCCGATGAATCCGCCGGGAACCACGACCGGGTCGACGTGGTACGCGATGACGAGCGCGACGGCAATACCCCGCAGTGCATCAAGCGATGTCCGCCGGCGAGCACCGCCACGGGCGCCACCCCCGGCACCGGTAGCACCAGCAGCAGCGCCATCTCCGGCACCAGCCTCGATCGAGGTCACGACCATCGTTCGACTCCCCGAACGCCTACGATGCGCGGCGGCTCAGAGGCAGTTGCTTCCCAGCCACAGACTGATGACCTCGGCAGATTTCACGAATTCCTCCCCGGTCACCAACGTCCGCACCTGGTTCGCCGCCTCGTTCGACGTCGGGTTGGTCGCATAGCGATCGACGACGTCGAGGACATCGATCAGCGTCTCGCGCTGCACTCGGAGCGCAGCGATCATCGTCGAATCGTCCTGCGGGATCAGGTTGATCGTGTGGTTGTACACCGCCGTCACTCCACTCGACAGGGCGCGGCGCACCGCGGAACTGGCGAGCGAACTGCCGTCGAGGGTGTAATCCTGAATCGCGTTCTCGTTCAGGATCGCGCAGGGATCGTCGACGCCGAGCAGGCGATTCACCAACGCCTGAACCTGACCGACCGCCTCGGCACTCGCCACCGACCCGGCGTCGGCCAACCGATCGTCGGAAATTCGCCGGATCGTCGTACTCGTCGTGTCGGAAAGATCGACGTCGCGGGTCCGCGTGCACCCGACCGCCGCCGAACCGAACAACGACACCACCGTGAACGTCGCAATCACGGCGACGGTCGAGGTGGGTCGACCTCCGAATCGGGTCCTCACCACTCAGCATCCTCCGTCAACCGCGTGTCGGGTCTCATCCGCATTTGACCGAGGTCCACTGCGCTATTTCCTCTTGAGCGTGAACGAACCCGGTGTCGTGATACGCCAGCGACGCCGCATCCTTGTCACCCGAGGACACCGACTCGGCCATTTCCTCGATCCGGTCGGTGACCAGATCCCAGTCCTCGGCGAGCGCCGACGGAACGATTCGGCTGCTCAGCCCCATCACCCGGACGACCAGGCGCATCGCTTCGGCGAGGACGTCGTCGTTCTCGGCGCTCAAACGAACCGACATCAGCAGGTCCCACACGACACACAGGTCGCCGGATTCCAACGCTCGGTCGAGGGTCGCTGCGAACTGTTCATCGGCTGCGGAACCGCCACGACTCGCGTTCGCGGCGCGCACCGACGGCGAGCTCGCCGCCTCGGAAGAGTTCGCCACCGATTCCTCGCCCGCAACCGAGTCCTCGCTCGATCCCGAACCTTCGCCCGACACCTCCGCGGCAAGGCCCACCGACGATGTCGGGGCCGAGGTGTCGCCGGCGACGAGTTCGATTCTGCGCACCCCATCGGCCGTGCTGCGTGCGCAACCCAAGGTCACACAGATCACGACCCCGACGACGATCACCATATTGCGTTGAGCGGATGTCATCGGGGTGCTCCGTAGGCGAGCCGGGACTCGGTGTGTTTCGCGTCCCTGGGCTCACGAGTGCAAGCAGGCTTGCGATCAGTCAGTCCGTCGGTACCGACCCTGCAGCATACGGAAGATCCCCGAACACTCAAGGCCCAATGTATGAACGCTCTCACCGAAACCACACGCTGAGACTCATGCGCCAGTGTTCGGGCCTGCCTCGCCGCAACGCACCCGGTCGAACCGTTCGAGGTTGCGCAGCGCCGAGGTCGCCTGGTCGGAGCGCAGCGCGGCGACGAGCACCGGATTGGTCAGGTCGCCCGGGAGCCTCGTCAGTTCGGTTGCCGCGACGTTCAACGCGTCACCGACCGCCTCCCAGTCGCGGACCAGCGTCGGAAAATCGGCGTCGTCGGTCGGCACGAGGTCGGCGGAGGATCCGACCATCGCGGCGAGGTTCTGGTAGAGCTCGCCTTCCTCGTCGCTCGCCTCGGCATCGCCGCCGGCCGAGGTTGGAAGGGGCATCATCAGCGCCCCGACGAGCTCGCACAGGTCGCCGGAGTCGCGCGCCCGCTGCACCGCGTCGAGCGCCTCGGTCGCGGTGATCACCCGCGAGGGCGGCTCGTGCCCAGCGGCCGCGACCGTGCTGGTGGTCGGAAGCTGCACGCCACCGACGACGCCGTCGTCGGAGCTGCACGCGAGCGTCGGCACCGACAACGCTGCGGTCACCACTGCACAGAGCACAGCGCGCGCCACCGGCCGCCGTTTCACACCGGCCACGATCACGGCTTGTGACCGTTCAGGATCGCGGTGACCGCCTTGCCGTCCGCCTTGCCCTGGGTCGCCTTCATGACTTGACCGACAAAGAATCCGACGACCTTGCCGTCGCCGTCGCAGAATCGCTGGAACTCCTCGGGGTGCTTGGCGATCAGGTCGTCGACGAGGGCCTCGATCTCGCCGCTGTCCATCGCCTCGAACCCCAGTTCCGCGGCAATGGCCGCCGGGTCGGCGCCCGGTCCGCGATCGAGCATCTCCGCGAGCACCGTTTTGGCCTGCGTGGCGGTGACCGCTCCGCCGACCTCCATGGCGATCAGTTCGGCAAACCGGGTCGCGTTCATGTCGCGGGCACGTTCGTCGGTGAGGTTGTGTTCCGCATGGGTGGCGGCACGCCCGGGATCGGCACCGAACCCGATGGCCTCGAGTACCAGCGCGTCGAGGTCGCGGGTCACGATGAGCGCCGCCGCCTCGGTTCCGGCACCGGTTGCCTCGACCAGTGCGACTCGACGCTCGCGGGGCAACGCCGGCAGGGCCGCCCGCACCGATTCGATCCACGCCTCATCCGGATCGACGACCACCAGATCCGGTTCCGGGAAGTAGCGGTAGTCGGTCGCCTCCTCCTTCGTGCGCAGGGTGGAGGTTCGCCCCGCGGCGTCGTTCCAGTGACGGGTCTCTTGTTGCACCGCCTCCCCAGCGTCGATGAGATCGATCTGGCGGCGGGCCTCGTAGTCGATGGCGCGCCCGAGCGACCGCAGCGAGTTCACGTTCTTGATCTCACAGCGGGTGCCGAGGCCGTCGCCGATGCGACGGACGCTGACGTTGCAGTCGACCCGCATCGAACCCTCCTCCATCTTGCCGTCGGAGGCGCCGACCGCGACGAGGATGTCCCGCAATTCCGACACGTACGCCTTGGCCTCCTCCGCGGTGCGCAGGTCGGGCCGGCTGACGATCTCCAGCAACGGAACACCGGCGCGGTTGAAATCGATCAGGGAATACTGCGCGTCGTGGATTCGGCCGGACTCCCCGCCCATGTGGGTCGACTTGCCGGTGTCCTCCTCGAGGTGGGCGCGCTCGATGCCGATGCGGGTGCCGTCGGGCAACTCCAGCCAGCCGTCGCGGTTGATCGGAAGGTCGTACTGGCTGATCTGATACCCCTTGGGCATATCGGGGTAGAAATAGTTCTTCCGGGCGAACACCGAACGGCCGACCGTGCAGTTGAGGGCGAGGCCGGTGCGGATGGCCAACTCGACGGCGTGACGGTTCAGCACCGGAAGCGCCCCCGGCAGCCCGAGGCTCACCGGGTCGATGTTGGTGTTGGGGTCGCCGCCGAACTCGTTGAGCGATCCGCTGAACAACTTGGTGCGGGTCGACAGCTCGGCGTGCACCTCGAGGCCGATCACCATCTCCCACCCCTCCGGCAGCACCGGGTTCTGGGGCTGCTGTGGGCGATCGGTGGTGAACACCTCGCCGGTGCCGCCGACCGACGGCTTGATGACGTCGCTCACTTCGACACCTCCAACGGATTCGGCGTTCGCAACGCCGGCGCAGCAGCTTCGAGCACCGCGGCGGTGCGAAACATCGCCACCTCGCCGAGTGCGGGGGCGAGGACCTGCACGCCGATCGGCAACCCGTCGCCATCGGCCCCGAACGGCACCGACATCGCCGGGTGCCCCGCCAGGTTGGTCGGAATCGTGCAGATGTCGTTGAGGTACATGGTCAGCGGGTCATCGACGTTGGCACCGATCGCGAACGCGGTGGTCGGCGAGGTCGGGGTCAACAACACGTCGACGGTGCCGTAGGCGGCCGCGAAGTCGTTCATCACGAGCGTTCGAACCTTCTGTGCGGTGCCGTAGTAGGCGTCGTAGTAGCCCGCCGACAGTGCGTAGGTGCCCAACATGATGCGGTTCTTGACCTCGGCACCGAAACCGGCGGTGCGGCTGCGGTCATACATCTCCGGAGTGGTCGCAGCGTCGACACGCTGGCCGAACCGAACGCCGTCGAAGCGGCTGAGGTTCGAACTCGCCTCCGCCGGGGCCAGGATGTAGTAGGCGCTCAGGGCCTGTTCGACCGTGGGAATCGAGACCTCCTCGATCGTTGCACCGGCGGAGGCGAGTGCCGCTGCGGCCTCGTCGATTCGAGCGCGGATCTCGGGGGCGATCCCCTCGCCGAGCAGTTCTCGTGGCAGGCCGACCCGCAGGCCCTCGACCCCGTCGCCGAGGCGATCCGACAGCGCGGGGAACGCCTCGGGAATCGAGGTCGAGTCGTTCGGGTCGTGGCCCGCGATCGCTTCGAGCAGCGCCGCCGCATCGGCGACGTTGCGGGCGAAGGGTCCGATCTGGTCGAGCGAGCTCGCGTAGGCGACGAGCCCGGCGCGGCTCACCGAACCGTAGGTCGGCTTGACGCCTACCACGCCGCAGAACCCGGCCGGTTGGCGAATCGACCCGCCGGTATCGGAGCCGAGTGCGAGGGCGACGTTGCCGGCGGCGACGGTCGCCGCCGATCCACCCGAGCTGCCCCCGGGAACGCGGTCGAGGTCGTGGGGGTTGCGGGTGAGGGCGAACGCCGAGTTCTCGGTGGAGGACCCCATGGCGAACTCGTCCATGTTGGTCTTGCCGACCATCACCGTTCCGGCCGCCGCCAAGCGGGTCATCACCGTCGCGTCATACGGAGGCTTCCAACCCTTGAGGATCCGCGAACTGCAGGTGGTCTCGACCCCTCGGGTGCAGATGTTGTCCTTGATCGCGATCGGCACCCCCGCCAACGCACCGACCTCCTGGCCTGCAGCGATACGGCGGTCGATCTCGGCGGCCGCGGCCCGAGCCGCCTCGTCGAGCACCAGGTTGTAGGCACCGACCTGCGGTTCGGTCGCAGCGATGGATGCCAGCGCGTCCTCGATCACCTCGGCGGCCGACCGCTCGCCCGAGCGGATCGAGGCGGCGATCTCGAGCGCGGTCTGTGGACGTCCGGCGCTCACGGCTCCTCCCCGATCACCGGAGGAACTCGAAACATGCCGTCCTCGGCGGCCGGCGCCGACGCGAGCACCTCTTCACGGTCGAGGGAGGCCGTCGCAACGTCGTCGCGAAACACGTTGACGAGCGGATAGGGATGCGCGGTGGGTTCGACCCCGTCGAGATCGAGCGCCGCCATATCGCGAGCGTGATCCAAAATGTCGCCGAGCTGAGCGGTGGCGCGCACCAGGTCCTCGTCGCTGAGAACCAGGCGCGCCAGCTTCGCCACCTGTGCGACATCGTCGCGGGAAATGCGTTCTGGCATAGGACGACAGTCTAGGACGGCGCCTGGATCCGGCCCGCGGCACCGCAGCGGTCTACAGTGACGCCGTTCACACCCCGCGAGGAGAGAGAAGCCCGACGATGGCGAAGTTCCAGTTCCTGACCCCCGAATGGGTCGAAGCAGCCAAAGCGATCCGCTCCGACTATGAGGGCACGGCATCACCGCATCCGGTGAAGGCCAACCTGATCATCACCGAGGTGCCCTTCGGCCCCGGCGAGGAGAAGGCATTCATGGACGGCAGCGGAGAGGCGATGGAGATCGGCCTCGGCGAACTCGACAGCGCCGACCTCACGATGACGGTGGACTATCTCACCGCGAAGGCGATCATCGTCGAGGGCAACCCGCAGGCCGGCATGCAGGCGTTCATGGCCGGCAAGATCAAGGTCGTCGGCGATATGACCAAGATGATGGGACTCGCCGGCGGCGCCGTCGAAGACCCCAACGCCGCCGAGGTCGCCCAGCGCATCCAGGACATCACCGAATAGCACCGCGTCGCACCGAGTAAGCGCACGCCGCAGAACTCTGGGCGCGCTAGCGGGTCACATCCGACCCGCCAGCGCGCCCAGAGTTGATTTTCCACGCGTACGCGAGCCGTGCTCGGTACCCGATCGTGGCTCAGTGCCCAATCGGGTCATGGGTGAGGTGGGCGCGCCGCGGGATCCACAGCGCGGCCGCGATTCCGCCCGCCGAGATGAGCGCGCCGATCTGATACGAGCGTTCGAACCCGCCGAGCGTTCCGTTCGTCGCTCCGAGTGCGGTGTGCATCGCATCGAAGATGTTCATGCCGAGCGACGTCGCCACCTGGATCGCCATCTGCACCGTGGCTCCGGCCACCCCGAGGTCCTGGTTCGACACCGAGTTTGCGACGACCGTCGAGCTCACCGGCTGCACCGTGCCCATCCCCCAGCCCGACACCAACGCCGAGGCCACGATGAGCCACAGCGGCAACCCGTCGACGGCGAAGGCGATCATCACCAGCGACACGCTGATCATCGAGGTTCCGACCAGGGTCAGCGTGCGAGGTTCGACCGTGGCGAAGAGCCGACCGGCCACCATCCCGGCGATCGCGAACGCGAACGGCCGCGGTGTGCTCGTGAGCGAGACCCGGGTGTCGCTCCAGTTGCCCACCTCGTCGAGCAACACGGGCAACAAGATGAACCCGCCCATGTAGCCGAATTGGGCGAAGGTCGCGGCGATCACCGACGAGGTGAACGACCTGCGCCTGAAGTAGCGGATGGGGATCAGTGGATGCTCGACCCTTCGCTCGATGACGACAAAGGCCCGGGCGAACGCCACCGCAGCGACCGCGATGCCGATCGTGCGGGCATCGGACCAGCCCCACTTCGGTGTGCGCTCGGCCAACAACATGAGCGCCAGCACCGCGGCGGCGAGCGCCACGTTGCCGGCAACGTCGAACCGGGTGCGCTCCCCCCGTTCGGTGTGGGGCAGAACCCGCCAGCACACTGCGAGCGCACCCACGAGCACCGGAATCTGGATGACGAAGATCGAGCGCCATCCGAACGCTTCGACGAGCGGGCCGCCGATCACCAGGCCGATCATCGGCGATCCGGCGCCCACGAGAGCCCAGTACCCGAGCGCCTTGGCGCGCTCGTGCGGGGCGAACATCAGGTTGATGATCGCCATCGCACACGGGCTGATCGCGGCGCCGAGCATCGCCGAGACGATCCTGAATGTGATGAGCGAGGCGGGAGACCAGGCGAATGCGCACAACACGGTGAACACCGTCATTCCCGCAAAGCTCGCGAGGTACACCCGGCGGTGGCCCAGGATGTCGCCGAGCTTTCCACCGGTGGCCGCCACCAACGCGTTCGCCACGATAGGACCCGACACCAGCCACACCAGCGACGCGACACTCGTGTTGAGGTCCTCGGCGATCGAGGGTCGGCTCACGGTGAGAATGGTGAAGTTCAGCCCGATGGCGAATGCGCCGGTGAGCACCGACCACGTCACCAGCCACGGACCTGCGGCGCGCCGATTCGTCATGGGATATCGCCGGTCATGGAGCACCATCGTCGCACAGTTGCGAAGCCACCGGTGCGGCCGCGTCCGCCAACGTTTCGGGGTGACATGTAGCCGGTTGGGGTGGCCGCCTCGTCGCGGCGGCTGGGGAACACCACGTGGGCAGACCACCCCAACCCGCTACATGCCGTAGGGAAAATGTAGGGCGGCGCTTGTCGCGGGTGAGGGATACCCCCCTCGAAATCGTCCGGCGACCTCGCCGCCGACGGTCAGGCGCGGCTGGTCAGCAACTGGACTGCGGTGCCTTTGACGTGCAGTTCGCCGGGCTGTGGGCGTTGTCCGACGACCGCCGCCGAGGGGGCGCCATCGATGCCGGCGATGCTGAACCCCGCCGCGTTCAACGTGGCCTCAGCCTGAGTTCCGCTCTGACCTCGTACGTCGGGGATCGGGAAGGTCTCGGGCCCGATCGACACGACGACATCGACGGCCGAATCCCGAGGCAACTCGGTGTTTTCGGGTTGTCCCAGCCGCACGACGGTGCCCACCGGTTGGTCGCTGAACTCGTCGATACGGTTCATCCCGAGTTGTACCGACGCGAGGATCTGGCTGGCGGCCTCAGCACTTTGACCGACGAGCCCGACCGGAACCTTCCGGGGGGCCGGCCCTGCGGAAATCACCAGGTCGACCGGGGTGGACTTGGGAACCTGCCCCGTCGCGTCGGGGGCCACCTGGGGCGTCGCCGAAATCAGGACCCCTGCCGGCACGGTCTCGTCAAAGGGGTCGTCGCGTTGGCCGACGACGAGCCCCACCTCGTCGAGCGCCGCCAGAACCGACCCCTCGTCGCTGACCCCCGGTTCCAGGGCCGGATACGGGACGAGTGAGTTGCCGAGCGACACGGTGAGGTGCACCGTCTCGCCCTCGCGGAGTTCCTCGCCCGCCGCCGGATCCTGGGCGATGACCTCGTTCGGGTCGGTGTCGTCCTGCCGGGTCCTGGTCACCTCCACCTCGAACCCGAGGTCCTTGAGCGCCTGGCTCGCGTTCTGTTCGACCTCGCCCACCACGTTCAACACGGGGTGTCGGGGGATACGCAGTTCAATCCACCAGTAGGTTCCGCCGGCGATCAACCCGATGACCAACACCACCGAAACCACGATCCACGGCCAACGACGCGGCGATCGCTCATTCGATGGATCGACCGGAGGCGCATCGGAGTCGGCGTCGGGCCCGGCATCGAGCGCACCGGTGGCGGCCGACTCCCCCGCAGCCTCGCCGGCCGCCACGTCCACCGACTCGTCCGGCGGCGAGGTGGCATCGGCGCCGATCGCAATCTCCTCGACCGCTGCCGTGTCCAGCGCTGCCGTGTCCAGCGCTGTGTCATCGATCGCCGCAGCATCGAACAGGCGCACCGTCGCCGGCGTCGCGATGTCGGTGTCCGGATCCGAGTCCCCAGAGGCCGGCTCGCCCGAAACCGGCTCACCCAAAGCTGGGGCGCCTGTCGCCCCCACCGCTGACAGCACCTCGGTCGGGTCCTCGACCTCCAACACCGCGGTGAGGTCGATCGCCGCCACCTCCGCCGCAACATCGGCGGCGACGGCATCGAGTTCGGAGGGCGGGACCGCGCTCGCGATCGGAATGTCCGCCGGACGGGCGAACTGCCTCGATAGTTCGATCAACGCGAGCTGTAGATCGACCGCGGAGATTCGCTCCTCCGGGTCGAGCTTTCCGGCCGCTTCGAGGAGCGGACCGAGCGGACCCGCTTCGGCCGGGGCGCTCAGGTCGTGGCCAAGCCGCGCCAACGAGGTCGCATCTGGGGTGTCGCGCTCGAACACCGCCTCTCCGCTCACGGCCTCCGCCAATACCAGGGCGAGGGCATACACGTCGGCAGCGGGCGACACGAGGGAGCCCTGCACTTGTTCGGGAGCGACGTACTTCGGGGTACCCGGCGACCCGGCGAGATCGGTGACACTCGACTCGCTGAGCGCCCGGGCAACACCGAAGTCGGCGATCTTGAGTTGGCGATCGAGCCCGAACAGCAGATTGGCGGGTTTGATGTCACGGTGCACGATGCCTCGCCGGCCGGCGTGATCGAGCGCCGAAGCGGCGGCGATGCCGATCCCGATCACCTGGGCGACGGTCAGCGGCCCATGGTCGAGCACCGAACGCAGCGAACCCCCTCCGAGGTATTCCATCGTGATGTACGGCAATCCGTTCGCCGCGGATTCGTTGTAGTCGTACAGCTTGACGATGTGGCGATGATCGAGCGCGGCCACCGCCTTGGCCTCGGCGCGAAACCGGCGAAGGAAGCGGGTATCGGCGGCCACGAACTCGTGGAGCACCTTGATGGCGACATCGCGATCGAGTTTCAGGTCGCGGGCGAGATACACCTGAGCGGAGGCGCCGCTGCCCAGGAAATACACGATCCGGTAGCGGTTCTCGAACAAATCACCGCGCTCAAGGAGTCGACGCACCATCGTCGCCATCGTAGTTGCGCGTCACCTGAGGACTGTCGACGCGACCGGTTCTCGTCGCCGCAACCCAACGGGCACAATGGGGACCATGCCGAAAAAGGTGAAGGCCCTGCTCTACGTCTTGTCCGCGTGCGCCATCGCGCTTGGAGTGTGGGTGTACAACAACGCCGTCACCGGCCCCGACCAGACCAGCTTGGCCACCAAGCCGTACGTCGATCGGCTGATCCCGACGAGCGGTTCGCAGGCACCGCCTCAGGCGACGGTGGGCATCGACCTCGAACCGGGCTACGACGCGTTCCTCGTCGTGAACGGCGAGAAGATTGCCAACACCATTTCCGAGGCCGACCAGGACCCAGACGGGCTCCGCAAGGCTCCGACGCTCGGCCTCATCGAGTACACGCCCGGGTTGGGCAAGCGCGTGGAACGACTCGCGACCCCTCGCACCTGCGTCGACGCCTGGGTCTGGAAGGTCGTCGACGGACCCGACAACCCCGAACAGATCAGCTGGTGTTTCAACGTCGCCTGACGCGGCTCATTCGAACGCGGCTCAGTCGAGGTCGGTCAGTCGAGACCGGCGAGGCGCAACAGCTCGGCCGCAGCCGACCGCGTGGTGGCGTTTTCATAGCCGCACCACACCCCGTGCATCCCGACCGACCTCGCTGCGGCGACGTTGGGCTCGAAGTCATCGATGAACGCACTCCGCTCGGCGCTCACGCCGAGGCGCTCGACCGCGAGTTCGAAGATCGCCACGTTGGGTTTGCGCAGCCCGACCTCGCAGCTGTCGACCACGTCGTCGAACAACTCGTCGACGTCGATGTGTGCTCGCCACACCGAGCCGAACTCCTTGAGGTTGTTGGTGATGATCGACGTGCGCACCCCCGCTCCGCGAAGCCGCTGCACCACCTCGACCATGAAGGTGCGATCTGAACCGTCGCGCACCATCCCGGCGAGCGCGCCGAAGATGTCGAAGTTGCCTAAGCCGTTCCCGAGCGCGATTTTGCCGATCGCGTCCACCGCGTGGGCGAGTTCGATCTCACCTCGCTCGAGGCGATGCCACGGATGATCGGTATCGGCGTCGTAGGAGCCGAACACGGTGTCGACGAGCAGGTCGCGGTCGACCCCCAACGTCGCGGCCGCTGCCTCCATGGCACCGAAGGGAGAGTCCATGAAAACTCCACCGAAGTCGAAAAACACGGCATCGAGGGTGGGCTGAACGGTCACGCTGGGAGTTCTCCGGTGTCGAGTAGGTGAAGGAACTGTGCCTCGTCGAGTTGGGCGATGCCCAGTTCGATGGCCTTGTTGAGCTTTGAGGCCCCCGGGTCCTCGCCGACGACCACCGCCGTGGTCTTCTTCGACACGCTTCCGGGAGACTTTCCGCCGCGCGCCTTGATCGCCTCGGCGACGCTGTCGCGGGTGAACCCCTCGAGCGCTCCGGTGACCACGATGTTCATACCGGCCAGAGTCGGCTCAAGGCGCGAGCGTTGCGGCAACGTCGGGGCGACACCAAGCGAAAGCAGACGATCGACGACCCGATTGTTTTCCGGGTCGCGGAAGAACTCGTGCACCGAGGTGGCGATCACCGGCCCGATGCCCTCGATCGAGGCGATCTGTTCGACGCTCGCGGCGCGAATGGCCTCGAGGCTGCCGAGGCCCTCGGCCAGCAGGGGCCCACCCGCAGCGCCGAGGTGCACGATATTGAGCCCGAACAACAGGTTGCCGAGGGGACGGGTTTTCGACGCTTCGATCGCCGCGCGCAGGTTGTTGACCGAAGTCTCCTGGTAACCGCGCTGGGCGAGGATCGCGTCGAAGTCGAGCGCATAAATGTCGCTGACGTCGCGCACCAGCCCCAGGTCGATGAACAGTTGCAGCTGCCGCTCGCCGAGGCCGTCGATGTCCATCGCACCCCGGGACGCGAAGTGACTCAGCCGCGCCAGAAGCGTCTGGGGGCAGGCCGAGTACACGCAACTGTGGCGGGCCTCACCCTCGACGCGAACTAGCGGCTGGTGGAATGCGCACGGACACGTCGCTGGGAACACCCACGGCTCGAGGCCTTCTGGGCGCAGGTCGAGCACCGGGCCGACGACCTCGGGGATCACGTCTCCGGCCTTGCGCACGATGACGGTGTCGCCGGGCCGCACGTCTTTGATGCGCACCTGGTCCTCGTTGTGCAGGGTGGCCATCGCCACCGTCGAACCGGCGACGACCACGGGTTCGAGCACCGCAAACGGGGTCACCTTGCCCGTTCGGCCGACCGAGACCTGGATGTCGAGCAGCTTCGTCGTGCGTTCCTCGGGCGGCAACTTGAACGCGATGGCCCATCGGGGGGCCTTGGCCGTGACCCCGAGGGCCTGTTGCATGTCGAGGCGGTCGACCTTCACCACGACCCCGTCGATCTCGTAGCCGAGCTCATGGCGATGCTCGATCCAATGGGAACAGAACGCTTCGACCTCCTCGAGCCGCGACACCACCCGGTGCTGGGGGTTCACCGGAAACCCCAGCGACGCCAACCAAGCGAGCGCCTCGGAATGGCGGGTGATCTGCGGGCCGCCGACGACCTCGCCGAGTTGATAGGCGAAAAACGACAACCCACGCGATGCGGTGATCGCCGGGTCCTTCTGGCGAAGCGAGCCCGCTGCGGTGTTTCGGGGATTGGCGTAGAGCCGCGCCCCGGCGGCCGCCTGCGCGGCGTTGAGCGCGTCGAAGGCCGCGACCGGCAGGTAGACCTCGCCGCGCACCTCCAACACCTCCGGGGTGCCAGCACCCCCAGTGCCCCCAGTACTCCCAGTACTCCCAGTGCCCCCAGCACCGTCAGCAAGCCGCCTCGGGATGGGACCGATCCCCGCCACATTCGGGGTCACGTCCTCGCCCACCCGACCGTTGCCCCGCGTCGCCGCCTGCACGTAGTCGCCCGCCTCGAAACGCAACGACATCGCCAGCCCATCGATCTTCAGTTCGCACACGTAGTCGATATCGGCGGCGTCGAACCCCTCGGATTCGAGCCGCTTCATTGTCCGCTCCCCCCAGGCCCGCAATTCGCCCTGATCCATCGCATTGTCGAGCGACATCATCGGGACGCGGTGCACTACCTCGGCGAAGATCTGCGACGGCGCACCGCCGACCGTCGTCGTCGGCGAATCCGCCGCCGCGAACTGTGGATGCTCGGCTTCGAGGTGCTCGAGCTGACGTTTCAGGTCGTCGTAGTCGGCGTCGGGGATGGTCGGTGCGTCGAGTTCGTAATACTCCGCGTTGTAGCGACGAAGGAGCTCGGTGAGCGCCTCGAGGCGTTCGATGGGATCGTCAGGAAGATCGGTCGGCGCGGCCACAACGGGCACACTACCGTTCGCCCCTGACACTCTCGACGAAGCGATGGCGAGGCGACGCGATGAATCTCTCCCGCAACGAACCACCCGGGCGACCTGTTGGCGCGGCGGCGGTGATCGCCACGATCGCTGGCACGACGATGCCTGCCGGCGTCGCCGGCGTGACGATCGCCCGCGCCACCTACCGCCCATCGCTCGATTCGGCCGATTACATCGCCCGTTTGCCCGACATCGACGGACCCGGCCCATGGCTCGCCGTCGCAGCCATCTCCCTCGGCGGCATCGTCATCGCTGTTGCGGCACTTCGCGTTGTCCTGCAACTCAGATCCATCCTGCCGGCCTGGGTCATCGCCGTCGCATCAGCATTCCTCGGTGTCGGCTTCGGCGGCGGCGTCGCGTTGATCACCGCACCGGCGACGGGCGCGAACATCGGTGGCGGTGCGGCGATGGTGCTCGGGCTGCCGGCGCTGGTGCTCGCCAGCGGAATGCTCGTCGCCATGGCGATCACTAGCCCTACCACGGCCGCCGACACAGCCACGGCCCGCCCGTCCTCGCCGACGACCTGACCACTGGGTAATGTCCGCGCCGTGACTTCCGGCCACGACGACTCACCGCTCGTGCTCCTCCGCTCGACCAGAGCGTTGCCGATCGCCGTCCCCGAGGACGCCCCGGCCGAGGGGTTGGTGCCCTGGTACGTGCGCCGCTTGGCGTGGATGCTCGACGACTCGATCCCGGTGGGGACGAGTCGACGCGTCGGCATCGACGGGTTCCTCAGCTTCATTCCCGGGTTCGGCGACGCCGCCGGATTCGGATTCGCCACGGTCGTCGTGCTCGCCGGGGTTCGCGCCGGATGCAGTTGGGTCACGGTGCTGCGCATGACCGTCATCGCGCTCATCGAATCGACCCTCGGGCTCATCCCGTTCTTCGGCCCGGTGTTCTCCTTCGCCGTCAAGGCCAACAACCGCAACCTGCGGGTGATCGAACGCGACCTCGCCGACCGGGAGGCGACCCGCCGGGAGAGCTGGAAGGTCCTCATCGCGGTCGTGGCGATGTTCGTGTTGACCGTGGCCGTGTTTGTGGCGGGCATCGCGGTGTTCACCTGGGTGGTCGTCGACTGGCTCTTCGGCGGTTAACCGTCCGACGGCGCAGGTCGTCCCAGCGCGGCACAGCGTGACGCGCGGCGCGGCGCGGCACAGCGCGGCACAGCGTGACGCGCGGCGCGGCACATCGGGGAGCCCCCAGGCGGATCTGGGGGATCGCCCCGATGGTGGTGTGCCCGTTCGAGGTCGATGGTGATCGGGAGAACTCACCCACGGAGGACCCACGATGAACTCGACCACCACCCAGCCGAACCCGACGACCTCCAGGAGCACCGGACAGTGGCTGGTCGACCAGCGCAACGCCGGCGCCACCCCCGAGGAGATCGCCGATCTGCTCGTGCGCGCCGGTTGGTCGGCCGACGCCGCCGCCGACACGGCGCTGAGGTCGCTGCGCAGCGTCGATCGCCACCGCCTGCTGTACCACGGGCTGTGTTGGGGCGCCGGCCTGGGTTCGCTCGCCCTCGGCAGCGCCTTGCACCTGGCCATCGCCAACCCACAGCACCTCGACGATCGGACCACCATGGCGCTTGCCATCACGGTGGCCATCGTCCTGCTCCCGATCGCCGCCACCTGCGGCTACTTCGTGCACCGGGTCGAACACGAGGACCGCTTCGCCGTGTTCTCCCCCACTCGGCGCACCCTCTTCGGCTGGCTCGCCGGCTGCACCGCGGTCGTCGGGATCTCGCGGCTCATCACCTACCTGTACCAACTCGTTTCCTCCCTCGTGGGGGCATCGGGTGAGGACCTGGGAATCGATGCGATCGGCCAGGTGGCGGTCACCCTCGTCATCGCCGTGCCGCTGTTCGCCTGGTCGATCGTGCAGTGGCGCCGCTCGAACGTCGCGTTGCGTTCCCTCGGCCGCAACGTCGGCGACGGGCCCGGCCTGGGCAACGGCCACGAGTACCTTGGCGGAGGTGATCAACGGTGAGCGAGCGGACCCACGACTACGAGAACTGCTCGTCGGAACGGGCGCGCTGCGGGTCCTCACCCTCGTTTGGAGCACCGTGGTCACCATCATCGACGCCCGCTCCGGCGTGCTCGGACGAACCGGGGTGGCGTTCGGCGGGCTCCTGGTCATGGCCGCGTGGACGGCGTGGTGGTTCCGCACCCTCGCGGTCTCGCCGACGAAGCTCACCACAGCCCCGTCGATGGCGATCGACCTTGGGGTCGCCATGGCGGTCACCGCCGCAGACGCCTGGGTGTATGCGGGCGACCACCCCCAGAGCTACGGATCGGCCTGGCCGATCGCGGCCGTGTTGAGCATCGGTGCGACGGCGGGCATGTCCACCGGAGCCCTCGCCGGGTTGGCCCTGGGCGTGACCCGAATCGTGGCGGCGGCGATCGGCGACGCCACCGGGGGTGCCTGGTTGGCGCTCACCGGGTCCGTGCTCCTGGCCGTCATCGCCGGTGTCGTCGCGGGCTACGTCAGCGGTCGGCTCCGGCGCGCCGAATCGGAGGTCGCGCTCGCCCGGGCGCGCGAGGAATTCGCCCGCGACCTGCACGATGGCGTGCTGCAGACCCTGGCCGTCATTCAGCGACGAAGCGACGACGACCAACTCGTCGCGTTGGCCCGGGAACAGGACCGCGAACTGCGTGCATTCATCGGCGACACCACGACCACGACACCGTTGCCGACCAATCTCGTCGCAGATCTGCAACGCGCCGCGGCTCGTGTTTCCGGGCGCGAACTCATCGAAGTGAATGTCGTGGTGATCGATGCCCCCGACGGACCCGACCCACGTCACGAGGCACTCGTCGCTGCGGTCGGCGAGGCGCTCACCAACGCTGCCAAACACGGCCGCGCAACGGTCGTGACCGTGTGTGTCGACGCCGACGAGGACACGCTGACCGTGACGATCAACGATGACGGGGTCGGGTTCGACCCCGTCACCACCACCGAAGGGGTCGGACTGACGCGTTCGATTCGCGGCCGACTCAACGACGTCGGGGGCACCGCGACGGTGCGGTCCCGGCCCGGACACGGCACCGAGGTCGAGCTGCGCGTTCCGACATCGGCGGCGCCGCGCTCCGCCCGAGAGGAGACCAGATGACCGACCGGTTGACCCGATCGCTTCGCATCGTCATCGCCGACGACCACGAGATCTGGTTGTCGGGCCTGCGAGCCGACCTCGGGCAGTACTTCACCGTGGTCGCCGCGGCCAACGACGCCACCGAGGCCATCGAGGCCATCCGACGAGAACGACCCGACCTCGCGCTCGTCGACCTGCACATGGGCGGTGGGGGCGGCCTCGCGGTCGTGCGGGCCTGCGCCGCGGAGGTCCCCATCGTCATCCTCACCGTGTCGGAGGCCGAGCGCGACCTGCTCGACGCCGTCGCTGCCGGAGCGGTCGGGTTCCTCACCAAGTCGACACGGTCCGAGGACCTGCGCATCGCACTGCATCGCGCCGTCGACGGCGAACCGGTGTTCTCGCCCCAGCTCGCCGCACTGGTCCTCGGAGAGTTCCGACGCCTTGCAACGTCATCGCCGCCCGAGCAGGCGCTGTCGCCGCGCGAACGCGAGATCGTCGGGCTGGTGGCACGGGGGCACCCCTACCGCACCATCGCGGAGGAGCTTTTCATCTCTCCCAAGACCGTCGAGAACCACGTGCGCAACATCATGGCGAAGCTGCACCTGTCCCGACGCCACGAACTCATCCGCTGGGCGGTCGACCGCGGGATCGAATAGCACGACCCTTACGCGCCTACGGTACGACCCTCACGCGTCTACGGCGCAGTGCTCACGAGACTACGGCGCAGTATTCATGCGCCTACGGCACAGTATTCATGCGCCTACGGCACAGTATTCATGCGCCTACGGCGAAGCGCGCCCCGGTGACCTGATGGAAGACCCGCTGGGACAGCTCGTTGGTGAGGCGCAGCACCCGTTCGGTCTGGCTGGCGCCGAACGCGTGCAGGTTCGCCGCCGGGGTGATGATCGAACGTTCGCGAAGCTGGAGCGGGTCGAGCCCCGCCATTGCCAGCTCGGCCCAGATCTCCGACAGCCGCCGCCACAGACGATCTGAGTTCGGCCCCAACGGCTCGTCGACCGGCACCGCACCCCATGCGATGAACCCGCCCTCGTCGAAGAACCGCTGCAGATCGGCGGCGGCCGAGTCGAGGCGTGCACTGATCGGTGCGCCGAGCACCCGGATGCCGGTCCGTACGAGCAGCCCCCAGTCGGCGCGGCCACTGACCTGAATGCCGACGAACGCCCGCTCGGCGATCGCCTCCACGACGCCGCCGACGAGACGGTCGATCGCCGCGGGCGACATCGGAAACGTCGGGTGCATCGAGTTCGACAGGCCCGGCTCTTCGAAGAACAACATGACCGGAGCGTCGGGCAGGACCTGCGCCGCCATGTCGAGGATCACCCCGGCCCATTCTTCGACGTAGTCGCGAGCCAGCCGACTGGCCTCGTCCCCACTCACCCCCGCCCCGAGGAGTCGCAGGCCAACCGTCACCGGACCGGTGAGCGACATGACCACCGGGTCGACCCGTCCGCGCAGGCTCTCCAGAAATGCCCGTGCACCCGCCAGCGAATCGGCATCGCGATCGCTGACGTAACCGGCGGTACCGGCAAGCAGTTCCGCGGCTTCAGCTTCGAGGACAACGGTGGGTGCTGCGGGAAGATCGGGAACGAACTGCGTCACCATCGCCGCCGCGTCGCGGGCGCTCAGCTGCGGCAGTGCGCCGATGACCGTGGCCAATCCGGCGGGTAGCGACATCTGCAGCGGACCAACCCCCATCCGTCCTGCTTAGCGATGCCGCCGGATTCTTTGCAAGTCTGTGGCAATGCGATCCCACCCCATCGTCTGGCTCCTGCGCGTCGCGTGGCTGGTTCTCCCCCTCACCCTCGGCACCGTGATCGAAGACGCACTCGATGGCCGCTCCACCCCCGTCGTCGTGGTCACCGCAGTGCTGTCGTGGACGCTGTGGGCCCTCGGTTTGGGAGCGGCGCTGGTCACGGTGCCCGCAGCGCATGCGGTCCTGCGCTGGGTCGTCCCCATCGCCCTGGTGGCGGGCATCACATCGATGCTGATGAACCGTCCCGACACGGGGGAACGGGCCGCCGCGAACGCCTTCGGGGTGATCGGCCTGATCGCCGCCCTCGTCGCCACCGCGTGCGCGTTCGCCGGTGTGCTGGCCAACGAGTACGCAAACGGCGCTGCCTACGGCGACGAACGGCGCTTCGCCCTTCGCATCCCCGCAGGATTCCTCCTCGGGCCCATTCCCGTGTTCTGGGCGGCGACCGCCGGAGGGCTCGTCGGCGGTCCGATCCTGTTGGCGGCGCAGGCGTGGCTCCCCGGAACGTTGACGTTGATCGTCGGCCTCGTGGCCGCCCCCGTGGCAGCTCGAAGCTTCCTCGGGCTGTCTCGGCGATGGCTGGTGTTCGTGCCGGCGGGGGTCACCCTGGTCGACCACCTCGCGCTGAGCGACCCCGTGTTGTTCTCCAAAGCCCGCATCACCCGGTTCGGACCGGCCTTCACCGACACCGTGGCCAAGGACCTCACCAGCAACGCTGCGGGCCTAGTGATCGAGCTTGCATTCGACCAGCCGCTCGACATCTCCGTGCGCATCGGGCGAGATCAGGCCGAGGTCGAACTCGTGCGGGCGGTGTTGATCACCCCGGTGCGCCCGGGCGCCGTGATGCAAGAGGCCGCACGCCGGGGTCTGCCCACCTCCGCGCAGGGATGACGACTCAGTGATGACGACGCAGAAATGACGGCTCAGCGGGCGACGACGCCGCCGGCGATCACCTCGGCGCCGTCGTAGAGCACCACGCTCTGTCCGGGAGCGACGCGTCGCTGCGGCTCGTTCCAGCCGATGGTCAGCGACGCCGCCGGCCCCGATGCGGCGACCACGGCGGGCGCCTCACGGCCGTGCGCCGAGCACTGGACCCCAACCGCCCGGCCGACGAGCGCGTCGCCGGCTGACGACGCATCGGCGTACACGACCTCCGCGAGTTCGACCCGATCGCTCAACAGGTCCTCAAGCCCGCCGACGGTCACGACCTGGGCCGCGGTGTCGACGTCGAGGACGTAGCGCCGACCCCCGGGTCCGCCGACGTCGAGCCCCCGCCGTTGACCGATGGTCACGAGTTCGATGCTGTCGAGTTCCCCCACGCGCTGACCGGAGGTGTCCACGACCGTGGCCGATCGCATCGGAATCCGCTCGCCGAGAAACACGCTGCGCCCGCCGGTCGACTTGGCGATGAAACACACGTCCTGGCTGTCGGGCTTGGCCGCGGTGCGCAGGCCCAGTTCCTCGGCGAGCGCCCGAACCTGAGGCTTGGTCATCTCGCCGAGGGGAAAGATCGTGCGGGCGAGCGCCGAGCCGACCAGCGGGTACAGCACATAGCTTTGATCCTTGCGATCGTCGGCACCGCGGGCGATGCGAAAGTGGTCGCCCCGCTGGACCCGGCGGGCGTGATGCCCGGTGGCCACGAGGTCGAACCCCAGGGCATCGGCGCGACGCAACAGCTTGTCGAACTTGATGTGACGGTTGCACTCCACACACGGATTGGGAGTGCGGCCGGCAACGTGGTCGGCCACGTACGGTTCGACGACGAACTCGTCGAACTCGTCGCCGAAATTGAAGACGTGGTGGTCGATTCCGAGCTGCTGGGCGACCCGTCGTGCGTCGTCGACATCGGAGACCGAACAGCACCCCGAGTCGCTCTGCCCGCCCCAGAGCTTCATCGTGACCCCGACGACCTCGTGGCCGGCGCGCTGCAACAGCGCTGCGGCGACCGAACTGTCGACGCCGCCGGACATGGCAACCAGGATTCGCGAGGGATTCGAAGCGCTCACCGCCCCATTGTCGCGCCTCGAGGCTCGCCGGCCGCGATCGGCCGCCGATGGGATCGATGGAGATGGGATCAATGGCGATGCGAGCGGAGTCGGCGCACCGAGTCGATCACCGCGTCCGCGGCGAGGTCGACCTCGGAGTCGGTCGTGGTGTGACCGAGGGACAACCTCAGCGATCCCCGTGCCGAGTCGCGTCCGATCCCCATCGCCTCGAGCACATGGGAGGGATGCTGCGCGCCCGACGCGCACGCGGAGGCGGCCGAGGCGGCCACACCGGCGGCGTCGAGCAGGAACAGCAACGCCTCGGACTCGACGCCGTCGAAACAGAAGTGGGCGAACCCCGCCGCGAGGTGAGCGGGATCGATGCGAGCCCCGGTCCACGACACCCCCGCGCCGTCCCCGGCCGCTTCCCCCGCGCCATCCCCAGCCGCTTCCCCGCCGGCCGCACCGAGCCCTGCCACGACGCGTTCGACCAGTCGGTCGCGCAGCGCCCTCAGACGTTCGACCTCGGCGTCGCGCTGCGCGTCGGCCTCTGCGGCGGCGGCCGCCATCGCCGCGATCCCCGCCACGTTGTGGGTGCCGCTGCGCCACTCTCGCTCCTGGCCTCCCCCGATGTGTTGGGCCACCAGCGACGTGCCGCGACGGACCACGAGTGCTCCGACCCCCTGGGGCCCACCGAACTTGTGCGCCGAGACGCTGAGCAGGTCGATGCTGCGGCCGATCTCGCGCAGGTCCAACCACATGAGACCCTGCACCGCGTCGGTGTGAACGGCGGCGCCGGGCGCCAGGCGACGGACGATCTCCATCGCCTCACCTACCGGTTGGAGCGCGCCGACCTCGTTGTTCACCGCCATGATGCTCACCAGCGACACCCGCTCACCCGCGCGACTCGCCTCGGTGAGGCGCGCCTCGAGCGCGTCGAGGTCCAGGCGGCCGTCCGCGCTCACCGCGAGGGTCTGCCCGCCGACCCGCCGCACCGCCTCGAGCACCGCGGGATGCTCGACCGCCGAACACAACGCCAGTCCGGGCACCGCGGCGACGCGGCCGAACACGGCGAGGTTGTCCGATTCGGTTCCCCCGGAGGTGAACACGACATCGCCCGGGTCGGCCCCGAGCACCCCGGCGAGCAGCTCGCGGGCGTCGTCGACCGCGGCGCGGGCCCGGCGGGCGGCGCGATGGGTTCCCGAAGCGTTGGCCGCTGCGATCCCGTCCGGGTCCGACATGAGGCGTGAGGCGACACTGCGCATCGGCGTCGATGCCGCATGATCGAGATAGACCTCCGGGGCGTTCACCTTGCAGAGGTTAGGACCCGGCGACCGCGTCCCCGGCACCCCGACGTTGCCGTGGCATCTGTCAGACTGACGCCGTGGATGTAACTCACGACGCTGCCATGTCGCCGCCGGATCCGACCCGTTACGGCAGGAGCTTCGCGGACGTCTACGACGACTGGTACCACGAGTTGCCCACCGACGACCTCGTTGGTTTCATCCGGTCACGGGTGCCGGCGCCGGCGGCGGTGCTCGAACTCGGGGTTGGAACCGGACGCGTCGCGCTCGCGCTGGCGAGCGCCGGCTATGAGGTCACCGGCATGGACTCGTCGGAGCAGATGCTCGAACGGCTCGCGCTCAACGATCCGCAAGGTCGCGTACGCCCCCTCCTCGCGGATGCCGCCGACCCCAACGCCCACCCCCGAGCCGATGTGGTCGTCGCCGCGCTCAACATGATCTTCAACCTCACGACCAGGGTCGCTCAGACCAACTGCCTTCGAGGGTGCGCCAAAGCGATCGGCTCCGACGGAATCCTCGTCACCGAGACCATCGTGGCGGCGAGGCTCACCGAACGGCGCACCGAGTTGGTCACCCGTTCGGTCGAACCCGGGCGCGTCGTCCTCATCGCCACCGACGCCCGGCCCGAGACGCGCCCCGGCGCAGGAGCCGCTGGGGAGGCGGACCTCGGCGCAGCGCTCGTGCACGGCAGCCACCTCGAGTTCACCGACGGCGGGGTCGCGCTTCGCCCCTGGACGGTACGCACCATCAGCCCCGCGCATCTCGACGAACTGGCCACGACCGCCGGCCTCGAACTCGTCGAACGATTCGAAGATTTCGCCGAGAACCCCTTCGACGACGGGTCCCGCTCACAGGTGTCGGTGTATCGCCGTGCCCGCTGACCGCTTCACCGTCTCCCAACTCGTCCGCGCCCCCGCCGATGTGGTCTGGGACGACCTCGCGCACATCGATCGCCACGTCGACTGGATGTACGACGCCGCCGACATCACCTTCCACGGCGAACAGCGACGCGGCGTCGGCACCACCTTCGACTGCCTCACCGTCGTGGGTCCGCTGCGCACCGTCGACCGCATGGAGATCACCTCCTGGGTCGAGGGCGCGCAGATCGGGGTTCGCCACGTCGGCCTCGTCACCGGCGAAGGGGTCATCAGCGTCATCGACGCCGGCCCGTCACATTGCGTCGTGAGCTGGACCGAGCGCCTCCGGTTTCCGTGGTTCGTCGGCGGCCCGGTCGCAACGTTCGCGGCCCGCCCCGTCATGGTCGCCATCTGGCGATCGTCGCTGCGGAAGCTCGCGGCCCGATGGCCCAGTGCGCTACCCGACGGCGAGCAGTAGCGACGCCACGAAACACACCGCGCCCAACGCTGCCATCGAGCCGAGCACCGCCCAGTCGTTGCCCACCCGTTGTTGACGCGCTCGGCGATCGCGAGCCTGATCGGGGTTCACCCCGAACAGCATCGCACCGCATGCGGCGCCGGCGAGCAGACCGCCGACGTGACCACCGATGGAGATCCCCGGCACCGTGAAGGTGATGAACAGGTTCAACAGAATCGTGCTGCCGATGCCGCTGGCCATCGGGCTGATCCCGCGGCTCAGGCTCAGCACCGCGAAGGCCCCGAAAATGCCGAAGATCGCGCCCGAAGCCCCGACCGTCGGAGCCGCGTCGGACAGAAGCATCACGCCGAGCGATCCGCCGATCAACGACACGGCATAGATCAACCCGTAGCGAAGCGGCCCGACCACCTTTTCGAGAAACGTCCCGATCGAGTACAGCGCAAACATGTTGAACGCGAGGTGCATCAGGTTCGCATGCAGGAACCCGCTCATCACGAGGCGCCACCACTGCCCGCGAGCGACGAACGGTTCGTACAGCACCCACTCCTGTGACAATGCGCGGGAGTTCACCCCGATGCCGGCCCGGTCGATGAAGAAGATCGCAATGTTGACCGCGACGAGCGTCAAGGTCAGATACGAGGTCGGGGTGAGGTCGCGGGCGCTGATGGTCCGAGACCCGGCCGCACCTGCTTTCGCACAGTCCGGGCAGTGAAACCCGACCGACGCACTCACCATGCACGACGGGCAGATCGGACGGTTGCAGCGCTGACACGACACCCCGGCCCGGCGGTCGTGATGTCGATAACACACCCGATCGGTCGCCGGGACTCCTCCGCCGAATCCAGCAGATGACGGCGGTCCGGGGGGAAACGGCGGAGGCGACGACATCGTCACAGCCTACCGATCGTGCGTGCCCGGAATTGGGCGGTGCATCAGGGTCACCAACGCAACCGGATCGGGGTGTCGATGAGGCCGTCGACCGACTCGAGCGGCAACGAGACCAGCTGATGGCCACGCAGCGTCGACACGACCAGATCCCGGATCGACAACTCGAGCTCGAACAACGTCAGCAGCGCGTCCCGGGCGATTCGTTCCACCGGCAACAGGCGGTGCACCGCGTCGTTGGAGGTGTAACCGGCGATCAGCGCGTCGGCGGCGCGCTCCTCCCAGGCGTCAGCGAGGACCCGCACCTCGCGACGGTCCGCCTCGAGTTCGAGCGCCGCCGGGGTTCCCGGCTCCGGTTGCTCATCAGGGTTGATCGCTGCGAGCGCGTCCGCAGCAGCGGATCGCGCCACGGTGCTGCATCCGTGCAACAGCCCGGCCAAATCAACCAGCGGCGACAGCGGCCGCGACTCGAGTTCGAGGTCGGATTGCGCCCGGCATCCGAAGCGGTGAACCAACCACCCGGAGCGGATCCGTTCGACATTGCTCAGATCGAGGTTGTTGTGCACCCGGATGAACCCGCCGAGGTCATCCGCGTACACCAACCGCGACAGCGAATGCTCCAACACATCCGCCGCCTCGTCCGACAGCTGACGAGGAAGCCGCTCGACCAGCACGTCCAACAATGCCTCGCCATCGCCGACGGTGACCCCGTACTGCTCGGCCAACTCGACGTGCATGTCGGCCAGATTGCGACCCAACAACGCGAACGAATCCATCACGTCGAGCGGGTTCTCACGGGGCTGACATCGGCGACGCAGCAACTCCCGCGCCGATGCCTGTGCGATCGAAACGCCGAGATCACCGCGTTTGGAGCGACGCCGAAGGTTCGCCAGATCCGTGTCGCCGCGCCGCCACACCGCCGCGGGCGGACAGGTCACCGACAGCCCAGCGGCGGCCAAGGCACCGGCCAGATCGACGTCGGGGTGCTTGCCGAGCTGCACCCGCCGATACAGGGTCAGATCGAAACGCGATCCGAGTTCGATGTTGGTAACCCAGGGTCGTTCGAAGATCCGGGTCGGCACCTCATCGGTCATCGTGTCGCTCAACCGCTCCACCACCGCACGCGCAGCGACGGGGTCGAGCAACGCGTCGTAGGCCATCAACGGGGTTCCGCCGGTCGGCACCTCGCCGATGACACCGCGGTCGGGCACCGACGCCGGAACCGATGCTGCAAGCGCCACAAACATGTGCACCAGCGACGGCGCGGCGTCGATGACCACCTCGACCGGGACCCACAACACGATCGGCCAGCTGCGGCGCAGCGCTTCGGTCCGCACGACGGTGAGTTCGTCGATCTCGTTGAGACGCGCGTCGAACCAGGCCTGCGAAGGCAACCATTCGCGCAGATGTGCGCCGAGTGTGGGGATGAGTTCAGAGGTGTCGAGGCTCACAGCTATCGCTCGAGCGTAATCTCGACGAGCCCCGAGGTGAGGGGAACCGATTCCGAACGGGTCCACACCCCGTTCAATTTGGCGTAGCCGAGGCTGTAGGGCGTGAGTTGGCCGATGAAACTGAACGACTCGTCAAAGCCGGAGTCGATAACGCGGATGACCCCGGACACGAAGTTGCTGCCGGTCGCCCGAACCACGTCGAGTTCGAACCGCCGGGCGGCATCGGCCTCGTCGATCACGACGATGTGGCTTCCTTCGCCCTCGTTCACCTCGAGTTCTTCGGCGAGCGACTTCTCGGCGGCCTGCATCTTGCCGGAGTATTCGATCGCACCGGTGATCTCGATGCCGACATGGACACTGCGCAGCAGGGCGCGGTGCTCGCGCACGACGTTGCCCGCCACCGCCCGCTGGGTGACGGTGCCGTCGGCCACGCTCACATCGAGGTACGGTCCGCCGCAACTCACCTCGGTGCCGACATCCTGGCAGAGCGGATGGCTGACGATCTCCGAGTCGAGGCTCCACGAGAAGGTCCCCGCCGCAAAGGTTGCACCACGCACATCGGAGGTGAGCATCGTCGGATCGGTTCCGTCGGAGTTGAGCCTCCACATCTGCGAACAATCAGGACCGGCCCCGAACACGAGGTAGCGACCATCGGGCGACATGGACGGCGCACACACCCGCTCGTTGTCGAACACCAGGTCGGACTTGGTCGGGTCGCGAAGCGACATGCGAACGAGCTGCTCGACCCCGCGAACCGACCGGGACACCGCGAACACGTAGCGCCCGTCGGGGCTGAACATCACATCGTCGAGCTGGAACGGGCTCGACAACAGGTCCTGACCGCCGGGCACGACCAACGCCGCGGTGTAGGGCGCACCGGTATCGGGGTCGACTGAATCGAGATACACCACCGGGTCGAGCGGCGACACGACCTGCGAGCGGGTGCGTCGGTTGACCGGATCTCCGAAGGCGATGTTGATCGGTTCGCCCGAACCGTCCCCGGCGATGAGGGTGGCGCCACCGGATGCGGTCTCATCGCCGGTCGCCCACGAAATGGCGCGGGACTCGACCCTGCCGGGCGTTGGTTCGGCGAGGTAGATCACGAACGTGCCGGTCGCATCCCAGCCCAGGATCCGATCCGATGCATCGGCGGGAACGACGGCATCGGTGGCGAGCACCGTGGGGGCGGCCCCGTTGATCGGGGCGACGACCAGTGCGCCGTCGCGGCGTACGTAGGTGATGGCGTCGCTGCCTGGCTGACGCCACGCCAACGGGGCCAACCCCTCGCCGTTCGTCGCCGCGTCGCCGCCGATCTTGACCGGTTCGGTGCCGTCGCTGTTCGCCACCATCACGTCCCCGGCCGAGGTGGCGTAGGCGATCTTGCCCGGTCCGCCGCCGTCATCGGTGCGCGGCGGCTCCTCAGGGGCGGCGACCGTGGTCGTCGGCCGCGGGGCCGTGCGCGCCGGCTCGCCGTTCGTTGCGACGACAGCGATGATGACCCCGACGAGCGCGACAACTCCGGCGAGGACGGCGACGATGACCGGTCCGCGCCGACGCGATCTCGTTGGGCTCGTCGCGGTGGAGACGTCGCTCCCCGGCAGTTCGGACATGGCCATCAGTATGGGTGGTCGAACGCGACGGGTGCCATCAAGCGTTTCGGTCGATCTCGCCGAAGTCGGCGTGCCCCGGCCCTGTCGCTAGGAACGACGTCACGCCGACGGCGGCATCGGGGGTGGCGAACACCTCGACGAACGCGTCCTGTTCCAACTCGAGGCCCGCCTCCAGGGTCCCGTCGAGGCCGGTGTCGATCGCCCGCTTGGCGATCGCCAGCGCGTTTGGCGCCCCGGCGGCGAGTTGCCCCGCCAACTCGCGGGTGCGCCCAGCGAGCTCCTCGGGTTCGACGACCTCGTTGGCCAGGCCGATTCGGTATGCCTCGGCCGCGTCGACCTGTCGCCCCGTGAACACCAGGTCCTTGGCGATCGAGGGTCCGACCAGACGGGCCAGCCGCTGGGTTCCCCCTCCACCGGGGATGATCCCCAGGAGGATCTCGGGCTGGCCGAACCGCGCCCTGGTCGACGCGATGCGAAAGTCGCACGCCAGCGCCAGTTCACAACCGCCGCCGAGCGCGAACCCGGAGATCTCGGCGATCGTCGGTTGGGGCAGGGCCGCGATCGCATTCAAGGCCGCCAGGAACGCCCCTCCGATCTCGCGGACCCGCTCGGGGCCGGCGACCGAGGTCTGCGACGCGTCGTCGTCTTGCACGAACTGGGTGATGTCGGCGCCGGCGGCGAACAGCTTCGGGCCACCGGTCACGATCACCGCCCTGGCGCCTGACGATGCGATCGTCGCAGCATGGGCCTTGAGTTCTTCGAGGACCTCGACCGACAAGGCGTTCACCTTGCCGTGTTGGAGGGTGATGGTGGCGATGGCGTCGGAGTCGATCGACAGCGCGACGAGTGGTGAGGTGGGGTCAGGCACGGGCCAAAACCTAGCGTTCAGGCCGGCCCCAACATGGAGTCGGCCGCGGTCCACGGGTCGAGGCGTCGAGCGAGCACCTCCTCGCGCACCGCGTCGAAGGCTGGCCCCGACCCCAGCGACGCCGCACGCTGTGCGAGCTGAGCCGCGACGATCCCCCGCAGTTCGGTCGCGGTTCTCCCCCGACGGCGACGCTCGCCCTCACCGGAGCGCTCCAGGTGGCGGCGATGCGCCCAGATGGCATCCCACAGCTCCCCCACCCCCGCCGCCGACGTGGAAACGGTGGACACCACCGGCGGGCGCCAGCCGTCCTCGGGCCGCAGATTCAGCATCTGTTCGACGTCGGAAACCGTCTCGGTCGCTCCGGCCCGATCGGCCTTGTTCACCACGAAGACATCCGCGATCTCCATGAGCCCCGCCTTGTTGGCCTGGATCGCGTCGCCCCAACCCGGATTGAGGACCACCACGCACGTGTCCGCCGACGCGACGATTTCCACCTCGACCTGTCCCACGCCCACGGTTTCGACCACCACGACCGGGAATCCGACCGCGTCGAGCACCCGTATCGCCGAAGGGGTCGCCAGCGCCAACCCACCGAGGTGGCCTCGGGTGGCCATCGAACGGATGTAGATCCCCTCGTCGAGGGTCTGATCGCCCATGCGGATGCGATCGCCGAGGATCGCGCCACCGCTGAACGGGGACGACGGGTCGATCGCCAACACCGCAAGGCGTTCGAGGTCGGACTCGGTGCGAGCGTGGGTGCACAACGCGTTCGTCAGCGTCGACTTTCCCGAACCCGGCGCTCCGGTGATTCCCACCGTGTAGGCGGTGCCACCGAGTGGGTGAGCGAGCCGGCCGACCGTGCGGGCATCGGGTCCGCCGCGCTCTACCAACGACAGCAGGCGAGCGATCGCCGCACGGCGCCCACCCCGAGCCTCGTCGAGGAGCGCGGCGATACGTTGCTGCTGTGCGGCCGATGCCGCGTCGTCGCCCACGGAACCGATTACAACGACACGATCGTGCCGGTCTCGACCGTTTCCTCGCCGAGTTGACGCACCTCGGTCACACCGGGGACACGATCTTTCATGATTCGCTCGATTCCGGCCTTGAGGGTCACCGTGGATGCCGGACAACTCACACACGCACCCGTCAGCTCGACCGTCACGACGCCCGCGCCCTCGTCGACCTCGATGAGGTTGACGTCGCCCCCATCGGCCTGGATGGCGGGCCGGACGATCTCGATGACCTCAAGCACCTTGTCTCGCACGTCAAACTCCTGACTCGGACCTCGGCGCTCCAGCGTAGGCCCCGACCGTTCATGGTTCCCAACGCCGGGCCGACAACGGCTATTCCGTCGCCACCACCGAGGCTCCGAGTGCACGCAGTTTGGCCGCCATGTCGACATAGCCACGGTCGATGTGATGGGCGTCGTGGATCACGGTTTCACCCTCCGCCCCAAACGCCGCGACCACCAACGCCGCTCCGGCGCGGATGTCGAAGGCACGCACCGGCGCACCCGAAAGTCGCTCGACCCCACGAACCGCCATGTGATGGCCCTCGACACGGATGTCGGCACCCATGCGTTGCAGCTCGCCGATATAGCGGAATCGGCCCTGATAGAGGTTCTCGGTGGCAAAGCTCGTGCCATCCGCGATCGACATGAGCGCGACCAGCATCGGCAACACGTCGGTGGCGATTCCCGGATAGGGCAGCGTCGCGACATCCGCGTGTTTGGGACGTCCGCTCGCCAGCGCCCAGATACCGGCCGCATCGGGCGAAATCCGCATCCCCATCTCACCGAGCTTGGCGATCAGCAACGACATGTCGCCGTGGCGCGCCCCGCGCAGCAACAACTCCCCGCCCGCGGCCCCGAGAATCGCCAGGTAGGTCGCGGCCTCGATGCGATCGGGCACGACGACGTGTTCCACCGGCCGCAACTCGTCGACCCCGGTGACAGTGATCGTCGGGCTACCCGCCCCCATGACCCGCGCCCCCATCCGGTTGAGCATCGCCGCCAGGTCGACCACCTCGGGTTCGCGGGCCGAATTGTCGATCGTCGTCACCCCATCCGCGCGCGTGGCCGCCATCATGATGTTCTCGGTGGCACCGACGCTCGGGTATTCCAACACGATGTGAGCGCCCGTCAGCCCGTTGTGTCGAGCGAGGATCGTGCCATGGCTCAACTCGACCGTGGCACCGAGTTGTTCGAGCCCGCGAAGGTGCATGTCGATCGGCCGGTTGCCGAAGTCGTCGCCGCCGGGCATGGCGATGCGGGCCTCGCCGCTGCGGGCCAACAACGCTCCGAGCAAGGCGGTCGATGCCCGCATCGCCTCGACGAGGTCATATGGGGCCTCCGGGGTGATCGGGTGCGTGGTGTCGATCACCAGCGACTCGGGGTCGGGCCGATCGACCACGACGCCCATCGCCTCGAGAAGTTGCGACATCCACTCGACGTCGGAGATGAGCGGGACGTTGCGCAACGTCGAGCGGCCCTCGGCAAGTACCGTGGCGACCATCAACTTGAGCACCGAGTTCTTGGCGCCCGAGATGACCACTTCACCACCGATGGGTCCGGTCGGGTCTACGGCGAGGGTGCGCATGGTCGCAAGTATGCTCGGCGCGTCGGCGTCCCGGTGACGATCCGGCACCGACGAGCACCTCACGTGCATGACGACCCAGCGCCGATGCCCACGATTCGCACCACGATCTCCGATCCGTCACTCATCGCCGCCAGGCGTCTCCCACGCAACGATGTGCTCGTCGCCGAGGAGGAGGTCGCTCCCGGGGTCTTTCGGGGTGTGGCCGGTCCGTTCTCGACGTGGGAACGCGAGATTCACACCATCGACGGCGAAACAATCGGCCAAACGGCGCTCGTCGAGACGCTCCGGGCGAGGCTCGCCGCACCGCATATGGGGCGGCTCATGGAGTTGTTGTTGCGCCACCCGATTCGCCACGGGGTTCCGCGCGACACCTCGCCGTGGTGGGCACCGACCCAGCGCATCACCCAACGCGATGCCACCATTCTCGGACTCTGCGCGACCCTGTCGCTGATCGCCGGGTTTCTCGGTGGGCTCATCGGCCAGACGATGGCCTTCATCGCCAAGGACCTGGGCGGCGACACCGACGTGCAGGCAACGGCGTTCGCCGTCATTCGCGTCGGAGCGGTGCTGACCTTCGTGGCCACAGCACTCGCCGATCGCCGCGGTCGACGGCCGGTGCTCAAGTGGACGTTGGTCGGCGCGTCGGTTGCAGCGCTGGTGACAGCGCTGGCCCCGTCGCTCACCGTCGTCACCGGCAGCCAACTCGTCTGTCGCGGCCTCGTCGCCGCCTCGGCGTATCTCATCCCCATCGTGTGTTCCGAAGAACTACCCGCTCGCTCACGGGCCTACGCGATCGGGCTCATGAGCCTGCCGGGAGCGCTCGGCGTCGGCATCGTGTTGTGGTTGTTGCCGCTCATCAACCTCGGCCCCTCCGCGTGGCGACTGCTGTACCTCTTCGGGGCGGTCACCCTCATCGCGACCTGGAAAACGGTGGCCCGCCTGCCGGAATCACGCCGCTTCGAGTCGGTCGATCCGCTGGCAGCGACGGAACCAGCCGGCTTCCGCGCCAAGTCCAGCGCCGAGCCTGAGTCCGAAGGTGAACGCTGGAGCGGCGTTGTCATCTCGCGGTTCCTCGTCTTGGCACTCACCATGGTTCTGTTGAACGTCTTCGCCGCGCCGGTCCAACAGATGCAGACCGACTACCTGTCGAACACCCGACAGATGGGCCCCGCACTCATCGCGCTATTCATGTTGGCCACGAACAGCTGGGGATTCGTCGGTGTCGCCCTCGGTGCACGGATGGCCGACCGATCGAGTCGACGGCTGGCGACCGCGATCGGCATGGTCGGCTTTGCCATCGGCAACACCTTGTTGTTCACGTTCGGAGGCCCCCTCATGTGGGTCGGGTCGCTCATCGGCTCGGCGGTCGGAGGTCTCATCGTGCCCTCCCTCGGGGCACTGCTCCCCGAACTGTTCCCGACCCTTCGCCGCGGCGCGGCCAACGGGCTGATGAACGGTGCTGCTGTGTGCGGGAGCATCCTGGGGTTGTTGATCGTCGCTCGAAGTGTCTCGGACGGGCACTACGCTCCGACCGTCGCGATGCTCGCACTCGGACCGCTGATCGTCGCCGCACTGGTGTGGGCACTTCCCGAGACCGCCGGGGTCGAACTCGAGGAGCTCAATCCGAGCGATTCGGCCCCCGACCCCGCGTGACCGCACCGGGGTCATCTCGACAACAGGATGCGGCGCGCCTCGCGAATGTCGGCGATGCGGTCGGCCGCCCGCTCGGGGTCTCCGCCCTGATCGGGGTGTGCGGCGATGAGCTGACGACGAAACGCACCGGTGATGGCGATATGGAACTGTTCGCGAGCTGTCGCTGCACCTGTGTCGTCGGATTCGCTGTCGGACGGCGCCGCTCGTTCGATGCCCAGCACCGTCATCGCCCAGCCGACCGGATCGCTTCCGACGGTGGCGCCGAGGTGACGCCGGTCTGCCACGAAACGGACGAACCGGTCATCGACGGCGCCGCCCCAGTCGAGGCCCTTGCGCATCGCGGCGAAGGCCGCGGCGCGGTCGGTTCCGCTCAGCGTCGCCCCGGCGTACGCGGCCGCCAGCACGTGTTGGGTCGCAGAGCCGACACGGCTGTCGAACCGGAACCGGAACCGGCCGTCCTCGGATTCCAGGTGATAGCGAGCCTTCATCAGCCCGACCCGGTCGACCTGCATCCGATGGCGAAGCTGCGGTTGAGCGACCCGCGCACCCGACTCGAGCAGATCGAGCAGCACGCTCAAGGCCTCGTCGGTATCTGCGTCGAGTTCGCGTGAGAACCGGGCCATGATCCCGGCGAGCAGGACACCGCCGGATCCGGGAGCCGTGTCGATCGGCAGGTGGAGATCGCCAAGGGCGATTCGGCGGGTCGGGGCGATCGGACGCGACAGGTAGGCCTCGATACTGGCCAACGGCATTCGGCCAAACTACCCGCACGATCCGACCGCGGTAGCACCGGGCTGAGACCGCGGCCAGGCTCCGGCACGGCGAGCGCCCGGCGCGGCGATCGACTAGACGAATTTGCGCAGTGACCGGCTGATCGTGGCGGCCATGTCGGAGACCTCGTCGTCGGTCACCACGTCGGTCGCTCGATCGGACTCCATGGCGTCGCGCAGCTCCAGCACCTCGGCCACGATCGAGCGCCACACGGCACCGTCGAAACCGAACGGGAGGCTCAGGCGCGACATGCGTTCGGCCCCATCGAGAAAGGTCACAGTCGCATCCGCGTCGGTCGCCTTCTTGGACAGGGTTCGGGTCGACTCCCACAGATTGCTCAACACCGCCTGGACGTCGATCCCATCGGAGTCCACCGCGTCGGGGTCGTCCGGGTCGGGCATGGCATCGAGGATCTCCTCGACACGTTCCTCGTCGTCTTCGTAGATAACGAGGTCGCCGTCGTCATCCCACTCGAAGGGAATCTCCGCGATTCCGAGCGCCTCGGCAAGCGAACTCTGCAGCGCTGCGGGCCATGCGCCCACCTCGTAGACGACCCGGGTCTTCGACTCGTCGAGACCGAAATCGTTCGACTGGTTCACCTCGTCGAGCAACGGCTCGACGCGGTCCTCGTCCTCGAGGCGCACCACCAGCGTCGCTCCCTGCCAGGTGTGGGGAATGCCGTTGAGGGTGAGCATCGAGGCCAGGGTGGTACGGGACTCGCCCGACCAACCGATCATCTCGTACTCGACGTACTCCTCGAACTCCTCGGCGATCGTGTCGCCCTCGGCCTCGGCCGCCGCGAGTTCCGCATCGGAGTGGATGACCTCGTCGCCCGACTCGTCGGTCTCGTCGCCGGTGTCGAGGTCCCCGGCGGCGTCGCTCGTGTCCATCGCGTCGGTCTCGTCGGTCTCGTCGGTCTCGGATTCGTCTCGTTCGCTCACAGGCGACATCCTTACAGACGCGTCCGCCCCGATTCGGCCAACTCCGTACATGCTCCGGTACCGTGGAACCATGACTGAGACCACGATTGAGACCACTGCGCCAGACCGCAACCTGGCCATGGAACTGGTCCGCGTGACCGAGGCGGCCGCCATGGCGGCGTCACCCTGGGTCGGTGCGGGAGACAAGAACGCTGCTGACGGCGCCGCCGTCGACGCGATGCGCAAACTACTCACCACCGTCGCCATGCGCGGCACCGTCATCATCGGCGAAGGCGAAAAGGACGAAGCGCCGATGCTCTACAACGGCGAAGTGGTGGGCGACGGAACCGGCCCCGAATGCGACATCGCGGTCGACCCGATCGACGGTACGACCCTCACCGCCCTCGGCCGGGGCAATGCCATCGCCGTGATCGCCGTGTCGGAGCGGGGCACCATGTATGACCCGGGTCCGTGTGTGTACATGGACAAGATCGCCACCGGCCCCGAGGCCGCCGAGGTCATCGACATCAACAAGTCGGTCGCCGAGAACCTTGCTGCGGTCGCTGCGGCCAAGGGCAAGAAGGTTTCGGAGTTGACCGCGGTCATCCTCGATCGTCCCCGCCACGAACAGATCATCGCCGAGGTTCGCGCTGCGGGCACCCGAATCCGGCTCATCCCCGACGGCGACGTCGCGGGCGCCATCTCCACGGCGTGGCCCGAATCGGGTGCCGACATCATGTTCGGCGTCGGTGGCACTCCGGAAGGGGTCATCGCCGCGGCCGCGCTCAAGTGCATGGGCGGCGCCATCCAAGGCAAGCTCTGGCCGCGTAACGACGAGGAACGACAGGCCGCGATCGAGGCCGGCTACGACCTCGACGAGGTCCTCACCGAGGAGACCCTCGTCGCCGGCAACAACTGCTTCTTCAGCGCCACCGGCATCACCGACGGCGAACTCCTCGAAGGGGTTCGCTACAACCGCGCCGGGGCGACCACACAGTCGCTCGTCATGCGCTCGACCTCGGGCACCGTGCGCCTCGTCGAGGCCCAACACCGCGCCGCCAAGCTCGGCTGACCTGACCGAAAACGTTCTGTAGGTAGTTTCTGTTGCCAGAGCAACAGAAACTACCTACAGAACCGTTCGTTGGGGTGCGTCGGGTGACCGGCGCTGCGCTGGGTGCGCGTCAGTGGCGGGCGCCGGCGACCGTGCCGGTCGCCACCGAAATGCGGGTCTGGGCCCGACGCAGCGCGTCTTGGGCCTCGGAATCGCCGACGTCGGCGCGCAACGCCTCCTCGGCCTTCGCCTTGGCCGCCTCGGCACGACGGATGTCGATCTGGTCGGGCAGCTCGCAGACGTCGCTCAGGATCGTGACCGTGTCGTCGGCCACCTGGACGAAGCCCTGGTGAACGGCGATCGGCAACTCGGTGCCGTCCTCGAACAACACGCGCACCGGTGCCGACTGCAAGATGCCCAGATACGGCACGTGCCCGGTCAGAAACGCGATGTCACCGGTGACGACACGTGCGATCACCTCTTTGGCTTCGCCCGAGTACGCGATGCGCTCGGGTGAGACGAGTTCGACCTGCAGCGCCATTAGGCGTTCTTCTCCAGTTCCTTCGCCTTGCGCAACACGTCCTCGGCACCACCGACGTTGTAGAACGCCTGCTCGGGCAGGTGGTCGAGGTCGCCGTTGAGCAGCGCTTCGAAGGACTCGATCGTCTCCGACACCGGCGTGAAGATACCGGGCAGACCGGTGAACACCTCGGCGACGAACATCGGCTGCGCCAGGAACTTCTGCACCTTACGAGCACGGTCGACGGTGATGCGGTCTTCCTCGGAGAGCTCATCGAGGCCGAGAATGGCGATGATGTCCTGGAGTTCCTTGTAGCGCTGCAGCACTTCCTGAGTGCGGCGGGCAACGCCGTAGTGACGGTCGCCCACGACCTCGGGGGCGAGAATCGTCGAGGTCGACGCCAGCGGATCCACCGCCGGGTAGATGCCGAGCGCCGCGATGTCACGGCTCAACTCGGTGGTGCCGTCGAAGTGGGTGAAGGAGGTGAACGGCGCCGGATCGGTGTAGTCGTCGGCGGGCACGTACACGGCCTGCAGCGAGGTGATCGAGCGACCGCCGGTCGAGGTGATCCGCTCCTGAAGCGCACCCATCTCATCGGCGAGGGTCGGCTGGTAACCCACCGCCGAGGGCATACGACCGAGCAGGGTCGACACCTCGGAACCCGCCTGGGTGAAGCGGAAGATGTTGTCGATGAACAACAGCACGTCCTGGCCCTGCACATCACGGAAGTACTCCGCCATCGTGAGCGCCGACAGCGCAACGCGAAGGCGCACGCCGGGCGGCTCATCCATCTGGCCGAAGGTGAGCGCAGCCTTGGTGAGCACCGACTTGTCGGAGCCGCCCATCATGGTCTCGCCCATCTCGATGAACAGGTCGGTTCCTTCACGGGTGCGCTCGCCCACACCGGCGAACACCGACACACCGCCGTGGTTCGAGGCCACACGGTTGATCATCTCAGTGATGAGCACGGTCTTGCCCACGCCCGCACCACCGAACAGACCGATCTTGCCGCCCTGCAGGTACGGGGTCAGCAGGTCGATGACCTTGATGCCCGTTTCGAACATCTGCGCCTTCGGCTCGAGGGTGTCGAAGTTCGGAGCCGGACGGTGGATGTCCCAGCGCTCCTTCACATCCAGGGTGTCGGCCGCCACGTCGAGCGGCTCGCCGATCACGTTGAACACGTGACCGAGGGTGGCGTCACCGACGGGCACGTTGATGCCGCGGCCGGTGTTTCGCACCACGGTGCCCCGGCTCAGGCCGTCGGTGGGCTTGAGTGCGATGGCCCGGACACGGCTGTCGCCGATCTGCTGGGCGACCTCGGCCATGACCCGCACGTCGACGCCGTCCACCGCGATGGTGAACTCGAGCGCGTGGTTGATCTGCGGGATCGAGTCGGATGGGAACTCCACGTCGACCACCGGGCCGGCAATGGCGACGATACGGCCGTCGGAGAGCGTGGTTTCGGTTGCGGTCATGGCGTCGTTTCCTCGTTGGTCTTCGGGAGATGGTCGTGACGGGAGTGGCAACCCGAGAATCCGGGGCGCCGAATCGTTCAGATGTTGGTGTGTTTCTTGGCGGTCAGCGCCGGGAACGGATCGGAGCTGATGTGGTCGAGCAGCAGATCCTCGGGATCGTCTGCATCGTCGTTGAGTGCGTTCGCACCGCCGACGATCTCGGAGATCTCGGTGGTGATGGCATCCTGGCGAGCCTGGTTCATCTTGCGCTGAAGCTTGATGATGAGCTCCTGTGCGTTGTCCGTTGCCGACTTCATCGCCCGCTGGCGACTCGCCAGTTCCGACGCCGCCGAGTCGAGCAACGCCGCGAAAATGCGGCTTTCGACGTAGCGGGGAAGCAGCGACTCGAGCACCTCGGCCGGCGAGGGTTCGAATTCGACCTGGGCGCTCGGGCCGGCATCGTCGGCGCCTGAACCCGCTGCGTCATCTGCGGCGGAGGTCTCGAGCGGGAGGAAACGACGAACGACCGCCTCCTGGGTGCCCATCGAGATGAACCTCGTGTACACCAGCTCGATCACATCGACATCGTCGTTGAACAACCCGGTCACCTTGCCGGCGATTTCCCGGGCGACTTCGTAGTTTGGACGATCCGACATGCCCTCGAAGGCCGCTTCGATGCGATAGTTGCGGAACTCGAAATACGCCTGTGCCTTACGCCCGACCGTGACGAGCGAATAGCTCTGACCGGAGTCTTTGGCCTTTTGGATCACACGCTCCGCGGCCCGGATGACCGTCGAGTTGTAGGCGCCGGCGAGGCCGCGATCGGCGCTGAGCACCAGCACCCCCACCTTGCGCACGTCGGTCGACTGTCGCAACAGCGGGTGGGCCACCTCAACTCCGCCCTGAGCGAGATTGGCGATCACCGAGGTGATCTGCTCGCTGTAGGGGCGAGCCTCGTTGGCCGCCATCTGGGCCTTCACGACGCGGGTGGCCGCGATCAGCTCCATGGCGCGGGTGATCTTCTTGGTGTTCTGGGTGCTGGCGATTCGCTGGCGGAGTACCCGCTCTTGTGCACCTGGCATGGATCAGGCCTCGTCGTCGGCGAGGACCGACTCGCCCTCGGGGAGGTGGTTGGAACCGTGGGCGGTGCCGGTGGAGGCCAAGTCGCCCTCGGCGGTCGCTTCCACCGCTGCTGCAGCCTGCGTCGCCCGGAACTGCGTTGCGAACGCCTTCACGCCGGCGTCGAGGGTCTCCTCGTCGACCTTGCCGGTCTCCTTGATCGCAGCGAGCAGGTCGCCGTGACGGGTACGGAACCACTCGACGAGTTCGGCTTCGAACCGGCGAACATCGGCGATATCGACGTTGTCGAGGAATCCGCGGGTGCCGGCGTAGAGGATGACCACCTGCTCCTGAACCGGAACCGGTTCACCCACGCCCTGCTTGAGCAACTCGGTGAGACGATACCCACGCTCGAGCTGCGCCTTCGACACGGCATCGAGGTCAGAACCGAAGGCGGCGAACGCCTCGAGCTCGCGGAACTGCTGCAGATCGGACTTCAGCGTGCCGACCGCGGTCTTCATCGCCTTGATCTGTGCGGCCGAACCCACGCGTGACACCGAGATGCCCACGTCGATCGCGGGGCGTACGCCCGACTTGAACAGGTCGTCCTGCAGGAAGACCTGACCGTCGGTGATCGAGATCACGTTCGTCGGAATGTAGGCGGACACGTCGCCGGCCTTGGTCTCGATGACCGGAAGCGCGGTGAGCGAACCGGCACCCAGCTCGTCGGAGAGCTTGGCGGCACGCTCGAGCAGACGGCTGTGCAGGTAGAACACGTCGCCCGGATAGGCCTCGCGGCCCGGCGGACGGCGCAGCAACAGCGACACCTGACGGTAGGCCTCGGCCTGCTTGGAGAGATCGTCGTAGATGATGAGGCCGTGATCGCCGTTCTCCATCCAGTGCTGACCCATGGCGCAACCGGCATAGGGAGCGAGGTACTTGAACGGAGCCGGGTCCGAGGCCGGAGCCACCACGACGACCGTGTATTCCATCGCACCGGCCTCTTCGAGGCGGGCCACGGTCTGCGCGACGGTCGAGGCCTTCTGCCCGATCGCCACGTAGATGCACTTCACGCCCAGACCCTTCTGGTTCATGATGGCGTCGATCGCGACGGTGGTCTTGCCCGTCTTACGGTCACCGATGATCAGCTCACGCTGCCCACGTCCGATCGGGATCAGCGAGTCGATCGCCTTGATTCCCGTCTGCATGGGTTCGCCCACGGGCTGGCGGCCCATGATTCCGGGCGCCTGCACCTCGACGCGTCGGGTGACGACGTTGGTGAGCGGGCCCTTGCCGTCGATCGGCTGGCCGAGGGTGTTGACCACTCGGCCCAACATTCCATCGCCCACCGGAATCGACAGGATCTCGCCCGTCGCCTTCACGGCTTGTCCCTCTTCGATGTCGTCGACCTCGCCAAGGACCACGGCGCCGATCGAGTGCTCGTCAAGGTTGAGCGCGAGGCCGAGCTTGCCCGACTCAAATTCGAGAATCTCGTTGACGGTCGCGTCCGGAAGGCCCGACACGCGGGCGATACCGTCGCCGACCTCGATGACACGGCCAACCTGGCCGACGCTCACGTCGGGGTTGAACCCATCGAGGTTCTTTTGGATGGCTGCCGTGATGTCGGCGATGTTGATGGTCAACTCGGCCATGGTGTGTCGTTGCTCCTGAGCAGGTGAAAGGTGCGGGCTGGCGGGCGACGCCGAGGCGTCAGAAGGCCTCGCGCAGCTGGGTCATGCGGGTACGGACAGAACCGTCGAGCAGCGTCTCACCGACCTGGGTGATGATGCCGCCGAGGACGGACGGGTCGACGATGTTGCGGATGGTGACGTCGCGATGGAGCTTCGCCTTGAGCGCGGCGGCGAGCCGCTCGATCTGCTCATCGTTCAACGCGACCGCGGAACGAACCTCGGCGACCTCTTCGCCGCGGGCAGCCGCTCCACGGTTGAGCACGGCCTTGGCGATCGCTTCGAGATCGCCGACGCGGCCGTTCGCAACGATGAGCGACACGATCGACACCGTCGCCGGCGCCGCATTGCCGCCGAGGAGATCCTCCACGATCTGAATGCGACGGGCCGCGGGGATCTTGGTGTCGCCAAGGGTGGTGCGCAACTCGTCGGAGCCGGTGATCGCGGAGGCGACGGCGACGAGCTCGCGCTCGACGGTGCTGGCCTGACCCTCGGCACGTGCGACGGCCCCGATGGCCTCTGCGTAGGCGTTGTTTACAGCTTCGGACATGGTGATTCCTCGGGTCAGTTGGTCGCGCCGACCTGGCTGATGTAGCTGTCGATGAGCGCCTGTTGGGTGTCGTCGGTGAGGTTCGCGTCGACGACCCGTTCGGCTGCTCCGAGTGCGAGGCGGCTCACCTCGTTGGTGAGATCGGCTTGGGCCTGACGGCGTGCCGCGACCAGGTCGGCGGCGCCGCGCTCTCGGATGGCGACCGCCTCGGCCTCGGCGCGGGCCACGGTGTCGGAACTGAGCCGTGACGCGGTCTGGCGTGCCTCATCGATGATGCGGGCGGCTTCCTTGTCGGAATCGGCCAGGGCGTTCTTCACCTCGGCCACCTTGGCCTCACCGCTCGCACGAGCCGTCGCGGCGGAACCGAGTTCCTCGGCGATGCGCGCCGGCCGAGCAGCGATAGCGGTCTTGATGGCGGGACCCGCCTTCCAGATGATGAGCCCGAACACGATGAGAAACGCTGCGGTTCCCCAGTAGACCTCGTTGATGTCGTGTGGCAACCAGTTGCCGTTGCCTGCGGCGAGAAATGCGATCATCTCGTACTCCTTAGGCGTCAGCGCGGCTGACGTGGGCGTCGACGACGGCCTGGTTGGCGGCGACGTCGAGGGGCTTTTGGATGACCTTGCCGGCGGCCGAAACGGCGATCGTGGCGACCTGGGTACGCAGCGAATCGAGCGCCGAGCCACGCTCGGTCTCGAGTTCGGCGAGCGCACCCTGTCGGGCGTTAGCGACCTCGTCCTCGGCAGCTCGGATGATCTCGGAACGCTTGGCCTCGGCGGACTCGCGTGCCTCGTCGATGATACGAGCGGCTTCGGCACGGGCCTCGGCGAGCGTCGCGTCGTAATCCCGGCGGATCTGTTCGGACTCGACGATGGCGCGCTCGGCGGCTTCCTCATCGGCACGAATGCGCTCTTCGCGCTTGCGCGTCGACTGCTTGATCGGCGGCAGAAGCACAAACTTCATGAGGGCGAGCAGCGAGAAGAATGCGATCGCACCCCAGACCATCTCAGGGACGGTCGGAAGAACGGGGTTGGCTACCTTTTCGGCGGCTTCACCACCCTCGCTGAGGAGGCTGAGCGCTACGGCAAGCATGGGTTCTCCTGTTGAAGAAATGACGGACAAAGTTTCGGTTGGCGACTCGTGGTGGTGGGGGTGCAACACCCCCACCCCACTACCAACAACTCACAGTTCGCGATGCGCGGCGGTCGGGCCACCTCGCATCCGTGCTGAGATCAGACGAACTTGAGAAGAATGAAGACCACGAAGCCGATCAGCGCGAGGGCTTCGGTGAAGGCGATGCCGAGGAACATCGTGGTCTGCACCTGGCCGGCGGCCTCGGGCTGGCGAGCGATCGCCTGGACCGACTGACCGACGAGGTAGCCGATGCCGATGGCCGGGCCGATGGCGGCAAGACCGTACGCGATGCCGGCGCCGCCGGCTGCGGTGATGCCCTTGACATCGGCGGCGGTCAGTTCCTCAGAGTTGAACTGCGACGTCGCGTCGATGGCGTGCTGGGCGATGGAGCTGAGCGTGGACATGGTTGTTGGTTTCTCCTGTGAGTTCCGGTGCCGTGCACCAGAGGTTGGTCAGGTCTCGGTGGGGAGCAACGCTCCCCCACGACTTTGTTGAGTGAATCAGTGCGCCGGGTGCAGGGCGCCACCGATGTACACACCGGTGAGCAGGGCGAAGATGTAGGCCTGAAGGAAGGCCACCATCAACTCGAAGCCCACGAAGGCGATGAGCATGAAGAACGAGAACGGCATGGCGAGCACCAGAGCGTTCAATCCCCACAAGGTGGCGCTCAACACCGAGAAGGTGATGAGGAGGATGTGGCCAGCCAGCGAGTTGGCGAAAAGACGAACGGCGAGCGAGAACGGGCGCACCAGGAACGTGGAGATCAACTCGATCGGGGTCACGAGGATGTACAGCGCCTTCGGAACTCCCGGGGGAAACAGCGCGGAGGCGAAGTAGCCCAGACCGTTGTGTTTCACGCCGACGGTCACGAACATCACCAACGCCAAGATGCCGAGGATGGCTGGATTGGCCATGCGTGCGTTGGCACCGAAGTGGGCGGTGGGCAAGATGCCGAAGATGTTGCCGAAGAAGATGAACAGGAACATCGAGATGAGCAGCGGCAGGTACCGGAGGCCGTCCGGGCCGATGGTCGGCATGATGACCTGCTTCTCGACGAAGTCGACGGCGATCTCGGCCATGTTCTGGGCGCCGGTCGGAGCGCTCTGCGCGGCCTTCTTCGCCTTGGCTCCGGCGACGAGGAACCAGATCGTCGGGATGGCCATTGCGATCAGCGAGATCAGGGCGACCTTGTTGAACGCGAACGGTCCGTCCTTGATCAAGAAGTTCGGCCATTCGACCATCTCTTCAATGCCAGGGAATTTCACCTCAGCGAGCACGCTTCACTCCTCAGTAGATGACGTCTCAGTTGCCGACAAAGCTCTACGCCGCGTTCGCGACGTGGGGATCGTCAGGCCGGTTTGGAACAGGCTTCGGCTTGAGGCCCGGAAAGGCCATCGAACCCGAAACGAATCGGAGCTCCCACAACAGGAGTCCGAGGTGGGTGACGATGAGCATGATGCCAAGCGGCACAAACTCAACCCACGACATGTTGCGGACCGCCATGACCGCAGCGAAGATCAGGCCCAAGCGCAGCAGGTAGCCGCCGAGCGCGGCACCGGCCATCAGGGCGAACGAAATACGACCCGCGGCCGACAACATGTAGGCGGCGAGCACGAAATTGACGACGATCAGCACGAGCGCGTAGCCCGCGGACAAGATGCCGTTGAGCCCCCAGAATCCGCCGACGAAGAACGTGACCGGGATGAGAATCCACGAGCGCTTCGCCATGTCGAGGGCGATCTCGAATGCCGGAGCGCTCTGCACGGCGGTGGTCAGCGGGTTCACGGGATCGTTCATGCGCCGTACCCTGCCGCTGCTGTCGATACCGCCGCCTCCGGTGCGGTGCCGTTGACCCCGCGTCGCTCGGCCGCTTGCGCCTCGGCGAGTTCGACATCGAGGCGGGCACGCTCGGCAGCCCGAGCCTCGACGACGCTCTGGCGGGCCTGCGCACGTCGAGCCGCTGATTCGCCGCGGATGACACCGGCCGCCGCCGCCGCCTCGTCCATCGACCGTCGGTAGCTCAGGTACATGCTCGTGACCGCTCCGACCACACCGAACACGGCCAGTGCGATGGTCAACACCGGGGTCCAGCCGAGCTTGGAATCGACCCACCATCCGAACAGCGCCAACAGAAACGGCGACACGACCAGCTCATAGCCGGTGTGCGACGTGGTCAGCTGCGCGCTGGCGCGCTGCGCAGTGGCGAGCTGGCCGGCAGGCTGTTCGGTGAGTTCGTGGTGGTCGGCTACGGCCATCAATGGTGTCCCGGTTTCGGCGCCCGGACCCTCGTCCGGCGTGCTTGTGAAACTGTTCCCAATCTACGGGGACCCGCGATCTGCTCGCAAGTCCAACCTTTGGCTGTGACGGTTCTTACCGCTCCGGGCTCTGACCGGATGCGATCTCGATCGCTTCCACGATGCGGTCGGTGTTCGCACGGCTCTCATGAACCAGGCGAATCAGCCAGAACCGCAGGTAGCGCGCGATCGAGTAACGGATGAACAGCGCCGCGCCGGCGATCAACAACGCCAGGCCGATGAAACTGCCGGTGGCGGTGTAGGAGCGCTGGTTGAACTCGTTCAAGGTGCCTTGCACCATGAGCCCGCCGTAGATCGCCAGCACCAGACCGGCGATCGACAGCACGACTCCGACCACGAGCAGTCGCGACTCGTTCTCGCCGCTCGACGCCTTGAGCTTCAGGTCGCCGATCTCCTTGTTGAACTGCTGGATGCGATCGGGATTCTCATTCATTGGTGGTTCCTCCAAGGCTGGGAGATCGAAGGGGTGTGGGTTGGGGTCGTGGGTCCGCCGGTCACCGCGCACCGCCGGTTGTGCCGTGGTCGCCGCCAAGGTACGCAGCGGAGAGCTCCTCTTCCACCTCGGCCGGCGGCCCAACGGTACGGATGGATCCGTTGACCATGATCGCCGCAAGGTCGGCGATGCCGAGCACGGTGCGGGCGAATTGTTCGACGACCAGAATCGACACGCCGGTGCGCGCGATGTCCGCGACGATCGCATATAACTCCTCCACCACGAGTGGAGCGAGTCCCATCGACAACTCGTCGAGCAGCAACACCGCCGGATTCGACGCGAGACCCCGCGCCATCGCCAGCATCTGCTGTTCGCCGCCGGACATCGTTCCCACGAGTTGGCTGCGCCGCTCGCCCAGCCTCGGGAACTGTGCGTAGGTCATCTCCTCGATCTCGTCGATCGGTCGACCGGCATAGCTGGCCATCTGCAGATTCTCGCGAACGGTCAGGTTGGGAAACACCCCCCGACCCTCGGGAATGGTGATGAGCCCACGCCGGGCAAGCTCCTCTGGGGCGACTCCGGTCACGTCACGGCCGGCGACGATCACCTTGCCAGCGGTCGGCGTTACGAGGCCACAACAGACGTTGAGCGTCGTGGTCTTGCCCGCCCCGTTGGGGCCGAGCAGCGCCACCACGACCCCCGCCGGAATCTCGAGGTCGATGCCGTGCAACACCTCGATGTTTCCGTAGGCCGCACGGATTCCCTGCAGTTCGATGAGGTTCGCGACATCGCTCACAGCGCGCTCCCGAGATAGGCGTTGAGCACCGACTCGTTCGCCTGGACCTCCGCCGGCGTTCCCTCGGCGATGATCTGGCCGAAATCCAGAACGTAGATCTGGGTGCACACCTTCATCACGAGCGGGACGTCGTGTTCGACCATCAAGATGGCGAGGCCCGATTGCGCGAGTTGCACCAGCAGTTCTCCGAACTGCTCGGTCTCGTGATCGTCGAGACCCGAGGCCGGCTCGTCCAGGAGCAGCACCCGGGGCCGGATGGCCAGCGCTCGGCCGAGTTCGACGAGGCGGGCCCGACCGGTGGACAACGAGCCGACGTTGACATCCGCGAACTCCGCGAGTCCGAGTCGATCGAGGATCAGTTCCACCTCGGCACCGGCGTCGGGGTCGCTCCCCTCGGGGGCGAGCAATTGTCGGTTCGCCGGGGTCCGGCGCGCCCAAGCCTGGCGAATCTCACAACCCACCAACAGGTTCTCGCGAACGCTCAGCGAAGAGAACACCTCGAGCCGCTGAAAGGTCCGGCCGATCCCCAATCGAGCGCGCTTGTGTGTGCCCACCTTCGACACGTCATTTCCGTCGAGCACCACGCGACCCGCAGTCGGCGTCAGAACGCCGGAGATCATGTTGAACGTCGTGGTCTTGCCGGCGCCGTTCGGGCCGATCAGCCCCGTCACCCGGCCCGATTCCACCGCGAGGTTGACGTCGGACACGGCCAGGTTCCCGCCGAAACGCACGGTCAACCCTCGAGTCTCAAGCAAGGCCACCGAAGTCCCCCTCACTCACGCCCAACACGGTTTCAGCCTCGAGCACGTCGGCCCGCATGATCGGCCGATCGATTCCCAACAGGTCGGGCGACGGCCGCGGTTCGGTCATCTTCGGAACCTTGCCGTGGATCGCGACCGCCCCGAACGCCGCGACGAGCGCGGCCACGATCATCGCGACGACCCGGGCGCCGTTGGAATCGAGCAGTTCGTGCCAGTTCAGGCCTCCAACGATCGCGGAACATGCGATGAGCCACACCCCCGCAGGAAGCGCTCTTCCCCCTTCGATCGGAGCGAACAGCACCGGCAACAGCGGCACGATCGCCAGGAGGAACAGAATCATCATGGCGACAAACCCCCATCCGGTGACGGTGCCACTTCGGGCGAGCAGCCAGATGATCACCGGACCGCCGAGCATCAACCCGAACGCGTCCTTGCGTTCGGTGACCGGCCGGAACGCTTCCGCGATCTGTGCCGCCGCACCGTCCGGGTTGCGACCGAGGCTGATGCCCATGATGCCCGGGGCGACCTGCAGCAGGTTCTTGATATCGACGTTGAAGAACTGGAAGATCCCGACGACGTTGCCGGCGAGGAACCTCGGCAGGAACATCTGGAATCCGCCGAGCATGAGGCCGCCCATGAGCGCACCGCCGACCGCCCCGATGCCGCCGACCACCGCCAACATCGACACCGACATCGAGTTGAGCAGGTCGTATTCGCTGACCGGAACCGAGCGGGCCGACAACGCGCCTGCGAGCCCGGCGATCGACGCCGAAAAGGCGAACACGCCGATCTTGGTCCGCGTCAGGTCGAGTCCCAGGGTCGCGCACGCAACCGGGCTGTCTTTCATGGCGATGAGGCGCCGTCCGTAGGAACTGCGACGCAAGGCACACACTCCGACGCCGAGCAACGCGAACACCACGGTTCCCAACATCACGAGGTCCTGGTTGGTGACCGGCTTCCAGAACCCGAGATCGATCGGCTCGACGCGCACGGTGTTGCCGTTCGCGAGCTTTCGCTGACTGAAGAACACCTTCGACATCACCAGCGAGAACGACACCGTGGAAAGCGCGAGGTAGATGCCGGTGAGGCGAAGGGCGGGCAGGGCGATGATCGCCCCGACGACCGCACACACGACGAGGGCGACGATGAGCGCCCCGAGCGATGCCGTCTGGGCCGCCACCTTGCTCATCACGACCGCTCCGAGACCGACAAACGTCATCTGCCCCAGGCTGATCGACCCCGCGAATCCGGTGAGTGGAACCAGCGACAGGCTGACGAGCGCGAAGTACATGGTCCACACCAGCGGTGAACGCGCCGGGTCGGAGGGAATGAGGGTGGTGATGCCGTACATGGCGACGATCAACGCCCCCGCCCCCACGAGCGACATGTTCAGCGTCGGCACCCGCATCGCCGCCCGGGTCCGTTGAATGCCGCCGGTGCGAAGGCGGGCCTGCGGCTGGGCGACCATGACGATCATCATCATGATCGCCGGAAGTGCGAACTGGAATCCGCCGGTCGAGAATCCGCCGATCTCCGGGGTCTTTGTCACGACGAAACCGGCGTAATACGACTCGGCCAGCCCGAGGATGAGTGCGCCGAGAAAGGTCATCGGCAGGCTCTTGAGCTTGCCGAAAACCGCCGCGGCGTAACAGTTCACGACCGTGTAGGTGAGGGTGATCGAGTCGAACTGGCTCAGCGGAGCGCTGAGGATTCCCGACAGCGCGGCGAGGCCGGAACCGAGCGCCCAGGCGAACATCGAGATACGGCCGGGCCGGGCGCCGTTGAGACGCACCAGCGAGCGGTCATCGACGACCGCTCGCATGGCGATACCCATGCGCGACTTGTACAGGACCAAGCGGAGTCCGCCGGCGACGAGCAGCGCGGCAACGAGGATGAGGATGCGGTTGTAGGCGACGTTCACCCCACCGATGCGCACTGAACTGTTGCCGAAGAACCGAGGCATCGACCGGGTGACGTCGCCTGGCCAGATCCAGTTCACGAGGCCGATGACGGCCAACAGCAACGACACCGTCACGACGATGCGAACTACTTCGGTCGCACCCTCGAGACCGCGCATGATGACGCGTTCGACCAGCGCACCGAACAGCGGGGCGAACCCCAACACGACGATCGCGAAGGCCAACGCCCTCGGTATGCCCCAGCCGCCCTGCCCCGACTCGGTGCTGAGCTGCCAAAACACGAACCCCGACAGCGTTCCGAACGCGCCGTGCGCAAAGTTGAAGATCCCCGACGTGGTGTAGGTGACCACCAGGCCGCTGGCAGCGATGGCGTACACCGACGCCATCGCGATACCAGTGACCGTGTAGGTAATGAGGTCTTTCACCGAGATGCCTCTCAGCCGTTTGCCTGGGGTGGAAACCTAGTTGTCGAGAATCGACCGTGATGTCGCTCCTGCGCCGAAGTTGCCTTCGAGCGTCACGAGTTCGTCGCAGTAGAAGCCGTCCTCGCTGTCCATTTCGCTGCCGATCTCGGGGTGGAGGCGTTCGAACTTTCCGTCCTTGATCGTGACGAGGACCGAACAGCCGCTCGGCTCGTTGTCGCCGGGGTTGGCCTCGGCGTGCAGACCGCCGCCGGTCCAGCTCTTGATGGCCTTGCCTTCCTGAAGCACGCACACCCGGGTGATCTCGCCGTTCTTCTTGGCGCATTCGTTGGCAGCGGTCGCGAAGAGCAGGTTGGCCGAGAACGACTGAATCGTCAGGCCGGCATGTTCCCAATCGGGTGAGTACTCATCGAGGATCTCGACGAGTTGCTTGGTCGCCGGCCACTTGTCCTCCTCCTCGAAGGGGTGGGCGGCGAGGCGAATCACGGCACCCTCGACGGCCTCGGGGCCCTGGGCGGTGATGAGGCGCGAGTCGTACTGATTTGCGTCGGCGGTGGTGACGCCTTCCCAACCCTGGTCGTTGAGCGCCTGGGACAGCCCGGCGTAGGAGACGGGCTCGCCGACGAAGCTCAGCAACTTGATACCGGCCTGGATGACCTGCTGGGCGGTGACGGAGTAGTCGGCGTTGACCACCGCGTACCGGACCGTGCTGAAGTTGCCGAAGCCCTCGACCAGCTTGGCCTGACCGACGACCTGGTCCTTGTTCTGCTCGATGGACGCCAGATCGCCGAACGCCACGCCGAAGTCGCCGATCAGGTCGGGATACACGTCGGCGAGCTGCACATAGGAGCCATAGGCCTTGAGGTGCGCCGGATTGGGGATCGCCTGGACCTGATCGGTCGCCTCGGAGAAGTCGGTTGATACGGCAAACCCCGGGAATGCGATCAGACCGCACTCGTGAAAGTCGCTGCCCGGCTTGCCCGAGAACATCAGGTTGTCCATGGCGTATCCGCCACCGACCATGGCGAACACGTCGGTGCACGCCTCGGCCATGCCGTCTTCCACCGCCATGACATCGACGCCGAGATCGACGGCCTCGAGCGGGATGCCGGCGATACCGCCCTGGGCGTTGCACCACTGCACGAACGCCGTGCTGGAGTCCCAGAGTTCCTTGAGAAGGCCGGGCTTGAAGCCCTCGCGGTTGTTGGCGACGCCGAGGTACAACTTGTCGGTGCCCAAGCCCGCGTCGGCTTCGGCGACGGTGGCTTCGCCCGGCCCGCAGGGCGACTCGATGTCGCCGAATCGACCCGCTCCCCCGGCATCGGGTGTATCGGTGCCTTCGGACGGCGCGACGGTCGATTCGGTGTTGCCGGTGACGGCCTCGTCGGCGCCTTCAGCCGCACACGCGGTTGCCAACAGTGCCGAGATCGCCAAGGCGGCGACGACTCGCAGTTTCATGCATATCCCCCATGTCGATGAGTGGCGGCCATCCAATCAGGTCGGATGACGGGCCGCAACCCTAGTCAGCAATCTCGCCCTTCGGTTCGACTTGTTTCTGACGGACCGTCAGATTTTGATACCGTCGGGTTCCAGGTGCCGCACGCACCGCTCCGAACGGTCTCAAACGACCGCCCGCACAACGAATGCCGAACGAGGTGTTGAACATGTTTGATCGACTCATTTCGAACGCGACGATTGTCGACGGCACCGGCGCAGACCGCCGAAGCGGATCGGTCGCCATCCAGGACGGGCGCATCGCTGCGATCTTCGACGCGGGCGACGAATTGCCCGAAGCATCCGAGGTGATCGACGGCACCGGCCTGGTCCTCACCCCCGGATTCATCGATCCCCACACCCACTACGACGCCCAACTCATGTGGGACCCAGCGGCCTCGCCGTCCAACCTGCACGGCATCACCACGATCTTGGCGGGCAACTGCGGATTCACCCTCGCCCCGCTCAAGGCCGCCGATGCCGACTACACCCGTCGGATGATGGCCAAGGTCGAGGGCATGCCGCTCAAGGCCCTCGAGGAGGGGGTCGACTGGAACTGGTCGACCTTTGGCGAGTACCTCGACCGGCTCGACGGCAACATCGCGGTGAACGCCGGCTTCCTCGTCGGGCACTGCGCCCTTCGCCGCCACGTGATGGGCGAGGAGGCCGTCGGCAACGAGGCGACCCCGGAACAGCTCAACGAGATGATCGAACTGCTGCGCACCTCGATCGAGGCGGGCGGTCTGGGCTTTTCCACCACCCTGTCGCGCACCCACACCGACGGCGACGGCCAGCCGGTCGCCAGCCGTTGGGCCAGCCGAGAGGAATTGATGGCGTTCGCCGAGGTGGTGTCGCAGTTCGAGGGAACCACGCTGGAATACGCATCCAACGGATGTCTCGACGGGTTCGACGAGGACGACATCGAGTTCATGATCGACTTCTCCCTCACCGCCCAACGACCGCTCAACTGGAACGTGCTCACCGTCGACTCCAACGCCCCGGAGCGGTACCGCACCCAACTCGAGGCCATGGATCGCTGCCGCGAGGCGGGGGCCAAGGTCGTCGCGCTGACCATGCCGATCCTGGTCGGGATGAACATGAGCTTCCTGAACTTCTGTGGCCTCAACCTGTTGCCCGACTGGGGCGACATCTTGGGCCTGCCCCTCGACGAACGCATGGAGAAGCTGCGCGATCCCGAGGTGCGCCGCTTCATGGTCGAGCGGGCGGCGTCGCCCGACGCCGGAGTGTTCGCCCGGCTGGCCGGCTGGGACGGATACGTCATCGGCCAGACCTACTCCGAGGCCAACGCCGGGCTGCGCGGAAAGACCGCCGGCCAGATCGGTGCCGAACGCGGAATCTCCGCATTCGACGCACTGCTCGACGTCGTGTTGGCCGACGACCTCCGCACCGTGTTGTGGCCCGGCCCGACCGACGACGACGACTTGTCGTGGCAGATGCGCGCCGAGGCGTGGGAACACCCGAGCGTAATCATCGGCGGTTCCGACGCCGGCGCCCACCTCGACCGCATGGCTGGGCCGGCCTACACCACCCAGTGGATCGGCGACTGCCTGCGTGGGCGCAAACTGACGACGCTCGAGCGGGCCGTTCAGCACCTCACCGAGGCGCCGGCGAAGTTGTTCGGCCTCAAGGACCGCGGACTCATCGCTGCGGGCTACGCCGCCGACCTCGTGATGTTCGATCCCGAGACGATCGGCGCCGGCAAGATCGAACTCGTCGATGATCTCCCCGGCGGCACCGCCCGGCTCGTGCCCGAGGCCAAGGGCATCAAGCGGGTCATCGTCGCGGGAACCGACATCGTCGTCGACGGGACTGCCACCGACGCGACCCCGGGTCGGATCATGCGCCCGGGTGTGGCGACCGAGACGGTTCCGCTGCGCTGACCCCACCGTCATCACCGTCTGCGGCATCGTCACCGTCTGCGGCGTCGTCACCATTTGGTCGACGACGCCGCTGCGAGGCCCACGGGAACACCAGCGTGAACACCAGCAACAGCAGCGCCGCCAAGGCGATCGGCATGATCAATGTCGAGCGACCCGACATCGCCGGGTAGAGCGCGAACGCGCTGAACAGACCCGTCCAGCTCCACATGATGATCACCGTCTGACGGTGACCATGACCGAGGCGCATCAGCCGGTGATGCAGGTGATCCTTGTCGGCGGTGGCGAACCCGGCGCCACTTCGTGTGCGCCGCAACACCGCGAAGGCCAGGTCGATCAGCGGGACCCCGAGGATCAACAGCGGCATCACCAGCGGTGCGAAGAAAAACCAGGACTGCCCGGTGAACGAGTCATCGCTCTGCCCGCCGACCGCGATCGTCGACGAGGCCATCAACAGTCCGAGCAACAGTGCGCCGCTGTCCCCCATGAAGATCTTCGCCGGGTGGAAATTCCAGAACAGGAACCCGAGACACACCCCCACCGTCACCACCGCGACGAGCGGCCCGACGTTGCCCGCGAACAGGGCGCCTTCAGCGTCGAGTTTGACCGAGTACAACAGGAACGCCCCCGAGGCGATGGCCATCACCCCGGCGGCCAACCCATCGAGGCCGTCGATCAGGTTGACGGCATTGGCCATCAGCAGCACCCAGCACACGCTCACGAGGGTGGCGAGGTCGGGGGACAACACGGTGAAGCCCAGCAGCGGCATCGGCACGTTGATGATCGACACTCCGCTCAACGCCAGGATCGACCCCGCAAGCACCATGCCGGCAACCTTCGCAGGAGGCGACACGTCGCGGATGTCGTCGACGAGCCCGGTCGCGAAAATCACGGTCGCAGCGATCGCGACACCGACGATGTTCGACGGTGACTCGAACACCGACTCGAACTCGCCGAGCAACGCCGCACACGCGAACCCGGCCAGGAGACCGAGATACATCGCTCCCCCGCCGAGCGACGGAGTGGGCTGTGCGTGAACCTTGCGGTCGCTCGGATGGGCGATCGCCCCGAACTTCGCGGACAGTCGCATCATGAGCGGCATCACCGCCGCCGTGACGACGACACTGACCGCGAGCACGATCAGATATGACCGCATCACAGGATCACCCTAGCGGCGCGATCGTCGACAACCCGGTGTTCGAGACCGCTCGGAGCGCGGTCAGCGCGACGCCCGATACGGGGCAAACCGCGCACAGAGATCGGCGACCTCGGCGCGAACCGCGTCGATGACCGAGCGGTCGTCGCGGTGCCGCAACACCCGGGCGATGAACTCCGCGATCTGGGCCATCTCGGCCTCGCGCATGCCCTGAGTGGTGACCGACGGCGTGCCGATGCGCAGCCCGGAGGTCACAAACGGCGAACGAGGATCGTCGGGGATGGTGTTCTTGTTGAGCGTGATGCCGGCCTCATCGAGCACGAGCTGCGCGTCCTTGCCGGTGAGTTCGGCGTCGAACGGACGCAGGTCGACCAACATGAGGTGGTTGTCGGTTCCTCCCGACACGAGGCGGAACCCCTCGGCGCCGAGCGCAGCGGCGAGCGCCTGTGCGTTGGCCACGATCTGGTTCGCATAGTCGGTGAAACTCGGGTGCATGGCCTCGCGAAAGGCCACGGCCTTACCGGCGATGACGTGTTCGAGCGGGCCGCCCTGCAACCCGGGGAAAATCGCCTTGTTGATCGCCGCCCCGTACTGCTCGCGAGCGAGAATGCACCCGCCGCGGGGACCGCGAAGGGTCTTGTGGGTCGTGAAGGTCACGATGTCGCTGTAGGGCACCGGATTCGGATGCGCGCCGCCGGCGATCAACCCGGCGATATGGGCGGCGTCGAACATCAACAGCGCACCCGACTCATCCGCGATCTCGCGCAGCACCGCGGGGTCGATGATTCTCGGATACGCCGTCGCACCGGCCACGATGAGCTTGGGGCGATGCTGTTTGGCGAGGTCGCGGATCTGGTCGTAGTCGATGCGTTCGTCCGACGGGGTCACCTGGTAGGGAACGAAGTTGTAGGTCCGGCCCGAGATGTTCACCGGGCTGCCGTGGGTGAGGTGGCCGCCGTGATCGAGGCTCATCCCCAACACGGTGTCTCCGGCCTCGAGCAGCGCGAGGTACACGCCCAGGTTCGCGTTTGCCCCCGAGTGGGGCTGAACGTTGGCGAACTCGGCACCGAACAGTTCACGCACCCGGTCGATGGCGATGGTCTCGATGTCGTCGACGAACTCGTTGCCGCCGTAGTACCGCTTGCCCGGGTACCCCTCGGAGTACTTGTTGGTGAGCACCGAACCGGTGGCCTCCATGACCTCCGGGGAAGTGAAGTTCTCCGAGGCGATCAGCTGCAGCCCCGCGTTTTGCCGCTCGACCTCTCGTTCGATGAGGGAGAAGACGGCATCGTCGCGTTCGGTTGGCCAGCCCATGGGGACCTTTCGTCGGTGGAGGGAGTTCGTTTCGTCGACCCGGCGGTTCAGCCGGGCAGGAGAGCGTCGAGCTTTGCGACGCGATCGGCATGGCGACCGCCCTCGAACGAAGCGTTGACGAACGCTTCGAGGGTGTCGAGTGCTACCTGGGGTCCGGTGAGTCGCTCGCCGATGCAGATGACATTCGCGTCGTTGTGTTCGCGAGCCAGCCGCCCCGAGGTGGCGTCGTGCACGGTGGCGGCGCGAACACCGGGCACCTTGTTGGCGGCGATGGCGATGCCGATGCCCGAGCCGCACACGCACACGCCGAGGTCGGCCTCGCCCGCGGCGACCGCCCGCCCCACGGCGGCGCCGAAATCGGGGTAGTCGACGCGGTCGGCACTGTGGGCACCGAGATCGGTGACCTCGTGGCCGAGGGAGCGCAGATGGTCGGCCAGCTGATTCTTGAGCTCGAAGCCCGCGTGATCCGAACCGACAGCAAAGCGAGTCATGGCCGCGATCTTAATCGTGGTCGAAGCGCGGTCCGCAGGGCGTGGCGCAAGCGGCTCCGCGGGTCGCGCATCGGGACGCGCATCGGGACGCGCATGGCGCCTCGGCGACGGCGGGTGCCGCACGGTGCCGGTGGGGCGCATCGGCGCCGGTGCCATAACCGTTGCCGTAGTCTCGGCCCATGTCTCACGCCGTCTCTGCGAACACGCCCGTCATCATCGGGGTCGGGCAGTTTCTCCAACGCGACGACTCGCTGTATCTCGATCCGGTCGAGCTGGCCGCGGAGGCCTCGCGCATCGCTGCGGCCGACTCGGGCGCCGAGGCGGTGTTGTCGAAACTCGACACCATCGCCTTCGTGCCGGTGTTTTCGTGGCGCTACCGCGATCCGGGGCCGCTTCTGGCCGCGCAGATCGGTTGCAGCCCCAAGCTGACGTTGTATCCGACGATGGGCGGCAACACCCCGCAGATGCTCATGAACCGCCTCTGCGAACGCATCGTGGCCGGGGAGACGTCCGCAGGGTTGCTGTGCGGCGCCGAGGCGGTGCGCGCCAAGGCTCGCGCCGACAAGGCCGGGGTCGAACTCTCGTGGCCGTTGCAGGACGAATCGGTGGTTCCCGGCTGGACCGAGAGCGAGCCGTTCATGATGGTCCATGAGGCCGAACTTGCTCATCGCATCATCTGGCCCACCGAGATCTACCCGATGTTCGAAAACGCACTCGCACACGAGGCGGGGCGTACGAGTGCCGAACAGATGCGCGTCGCCGCCGAGTTGTGGTCCGGGTATTCACGGGTGGCCGCGACGAACCCGAACGCCTGGGACCGCACCCCCTACAGCGTCGAGGACATCGCGACGGTGAGCGAGTCGAACCGCATCGTCGGCTACCCCTACACCAAACACATGGTGTCGAACCCCGATGTCAACATGGCCGCGGCGACCATCGTCGTCTCCGCGCAACTGGCCGAAGCGCTCGGCGTATCGAAGGACCGGTGGGTGTTTCCGCTCGCCGGCACCGACGGCAAGGATCCATATTTCAGCGTCCGGCCGAGCTTCACCGGCTCGGCTGCGATCGCGGTCGCCGGGCCGAGGGCGCTCGAGTTGGCCGGCGTGACGATCGACGACGTCGAGCACCTCGACGTCTACTCGTGTTTTCCCTCGGCGGTCGAGATCGCCTGCAAGGAACTCGATATCGACACCTCCCGCCAACTCAGTGTGTACGGCGGACTGTGCTTCGGCGGCGGCCCCTGGAACAACCCCGTTGGGCATGCGATCGCCACGATGGTCGAGGTGTTGCGCAACGACCCGCAGTCCACGGGCCTGGTCACCGCGAACGGCGGACACATCCAAAAGCACAGCTTCGGCGTGTACTCGTGTCAGCCGTCCTCCGATGCGTTCCGGTGCGAAACACCCCAGGAACGCATCGACGCGTTCGACACGGTCGACGTGGTCAGCGATTACACCGGACCCGCGACCATCGAAACGTGGACGGTCATGTTCGAACGGGACGGCACTGCGGGCCAGAGCCACGGCATCGTTCGCACGCCAGCGGGTGCGCGGACATGGTTCAAGGGCCACGACGACGACCTGTCGGCGTTCCTCCTCGACGAGGATCGCATCGGCACCGCCGTCACCATCGATTCCGGTGGCCAGCTGAACCTTCCGTGAACGCGCCCGCTGGTGGGTCGACGCTCGCCGACAGCGGCTGTGACCGGAAGCGACTCAGGGCTGGCGGCGACTCAGGGCTGGCGGCAACTCAGGACTGTGGCGGGGCGCCCGAGAGTCGGCGTTGCAACATGGTCATGACCCGTTCGGAGGCCTTGGGCATCTCCTCGAGGAGCCGACGAAACTGCACCGCGTCGAAACGCAACAGCTTGGCGTCGCTGGTGACCACCACGCTCGCGTTGCGTGGGCGGTGTTCGATCAGGGCGGTCTCACCGACCATCGATCCGGCCGACACCGAGGTCACGTAGTCGCCGCCGGTGTAGACGGCCACAGCTCCCGCCACCACCACGAAACACTCCGCACCGGCGTCGCCCTGGTCGATCAGGATCGTGCCCGAAGACGCCTCGAGTTCAGAGGACAAGGCCAACACGCGCTGCAGTTCGTCGTCGGTGAACCCGTCGAAGAAGTCGACCCCCCGCAGCCAGTCGACGCTTTCCGCCTCACGTTTGAAGAATGTCATCTCACACCCTCTCTGGTCCTCGGGTCGGTGGTCGCGTGGTCGGTGGTGTCGGGTGGGTGCCCGTCATCGCAGGACTCTAGTGCCGCGTCAGGCAACGTTTGCGCGCGTGGTGATCTCGCGTAGCGCTTTGTCTTTGGCGTTGCGGTTCCGCCAGGCGATGTAACGGCGGATCATGCTGTTCTGCTCGTCGTGGGAGCGGTGGTCGGTACCGTCGAGCGCGAAGTAGCGCAAGGCTTGGAACTGGGCTTCGATGCGGTTGAGCCAACTCGCGTTGGTCGGCACGTAGGCGAACTCGACGTTGTTCGCCGCAGCCCAGTCGCCGACACGCTGGTCCTTGTTCGTGGACAGGTGCGGGCTGAAGTTGTCCAACACGATCGCGATACGCACCTCAGGCGGATACAGCGATCGCAGGTAGCGGCAGAACTCGAGGAACTTGGTGCGGTTCTTGGTGACCTTGATGTGTCCGTAGATCTTGTCCTGGCCCAGGTCATAGGCGGCGAGCAGATGGCGGACTCCGTCGTTGCGGTTGTAGGTCGCCCGCCTGCGACGACGCCGAGGTGACCCGGCCCCGCCGTCGCCGCCGCCCTTGACCGCGACCGGGGCCCAGTGGCGGCCCGGGCGTGGCAGCAGGTTGAGGGGCCCGAACTCGTCCATGCAGAACACAACCGTCGGGTCATCGGGGCCCGGCTCTGCCTTGCCATCCGCGATGTCGTAGAGCTCAAGGACCCGGTTCTTCTTGGCCTCGAAGTCCGGGTCGTTCGACTTCTTCCAGGTCTTGATCACTTGAAACGACACGCCCTCCTCTCGGAGCAGAACCCGCAGGCCCTCATGGCTGATGTCGTCGACCACCCCCTCGGCAACGAGGAACTCGGCCAGCTTGGACAGGCTCCACGTCGAGAACGGCAGACCGTGATCTTGAGGTCGGGACAAAGCGTGCTTCTTGATCTTCCGGCGCTGGGGCAACGTGAAGGTCGGTGGCCGACCACCCGCATACTTCGGGTACAACGAGTCGAACCCGTCGTCGTTGAAGTTGTGGATCACCTCGCGCACCCGGTCCGGGGACGTGAAGGCCACCTTGGCGATCTGCGCGACGTCCATCCCCTGCGCCGACAACAACACCATCTGCGCTCGTCGCCACGTCACCACCGACCCCGAGGACCGACGCACGATCCTCAACAACCGGTTGCCCTCATCGTTGTCGACCTCCCGGACAAACAGCTTCTCGCTCATCCACCAATCAAAACAGGCCGCCACCCCCAAGTGGTGGACGCGGCACGCAAACGTTGGCTGCTACGGCACTAGCGAGTGCCGTGGCCAGAAGCGTTTGCGACGCGACGTCAGCGACGCGACGCCCGCATCAGGTCACCCGTGGGAATCGGCCCCTCGCGCAACACATCGATGCCCGTTCCGGACAGATCGACCACCGTCGACGCCGACTCGGCCAACTCGCCACCGTCGATCACGACGGCCAATCGGTCACCGAACTCCTCGGCGATTCTCGCGGCGCTGGTGATCGTCGGGTGTCCGGCGCGGTTTGCGCTCGTCGTGACGAGAGGTCCGACCTGGGCGATGAGCGCGTTCAACAGCGCCGAATCCGGACACCGCAACCCGATCGTTCCGGAATCTCCTCCGAGATCGATTCGGAGGCCGTCAGCTCGTCGCACCACCACCGTGAGCGGGCCAGGCCAGTACCGTTGCACGATCTCCACCGCGTGCTCATTCAGCACGCCGAGCTCCCGCGCCTGGTCGACCGATCCGACCAGCACCGCCATGGCCTTGGTCGCGGCACGGCCCTTGAGTTCGAACAACGACCGCACGGCCCCCGACCGCGACAACGCCGCCGACAGTCCATAGACGGTGTCGGTCGGCAGCCCGACACACGACCCCGACCGCAGCGCCTCCGCAGCGCATTCGAGGCCGTGCTGGTCGGCACCCACCACCGCAACGACGGGCGCCACCGGGTCGATCTGGGGTTCTTCCATCACCGCCGACGGTAGTACGCGAACGCCGGCGCGCGAGCGCCGGCCCGACCGGACGTGGCGAGACCGTCGCTCCACCACCCGAGGTGCGTCGACTCAACTCCAGGGAGCCAACGCCGATAAGTGAGGGGTGAAGGAGCGACGATGAAGCTGGCATCTCGACGGATCAAGTGCCCGTTGTGCGGAACGTTCAACCCCCCGCAGTCGGATCGGTGTTCGGTGTGCACGCGTCCGCTCAGGGAGTCCGACCTGGCATCTCAGCGCGTCTACGACGAAGCGCTGTGGTCGGAACGGATCGCCTCGAAGCGGGCTCGCCGGCCTGTGAGCCTCGCGACGATCGCCGTCGTGGTGGTCATCGTCGCCGCGATCGTGAACTACTTCGTCGTCAAGGCTGGACCGGACTGGGCCCATGAGCCGCGCACGATCGTGCCGGGCGAAACCTGGCACAGCGTCGACATCGGTGCCGGGGCGCGCCTCGACCTTCCCGGAAGCCCGCTGGTGAGCAACGAAGTGCTCGGTGCGGTGCCCGCGACGGTCTCGACGGTGTGGGTCGGAGATTCGTGGGAAGCGGTCCTCGACGACACGACCACCTCCAAGATCGAATTCGAAAGCGCACTCGACCGGTTCCGCGGCGCGGTGCTCGTCGCCACCAGTACCGGGGACGCCGCAACTCCCCCGTTGGCAGAGTTGACCGCCCGGGTGGCCGCGGAGGCCGCGCTCACCCCGTCGGCCGTCGTGCCCACCGAAGCCGCGGCGAATCAACTCTCGTGGCGGTGGGAGTCCTCGGCCACCGGTTGGCCACGCCCGAATGTCGAAACGACCGTGGCAGGCCGGGCGATCCGGTCCGGCAACGTCACGGTGTCGGTGGTGACCATCGTCGCCGGCGACGACGGTGGCGCGCTTGTGGACGCCGTCATGGCGAACCTGCAGTTGCCCGCGGCCTGACCCGGCCGGAGATCGGCGCTCTCGATCGATCAGCGCCGACCTCTCCGAGCCGCCCTATCCGAGCCGACCGATCACGATCCGATCGCGCCCGGCGAGATCCTGGTGAACCTCGGTGGAGGTGAACCCGGCGCCCGTCATGAGGTCGCGCACCGCAGCGACCTGTCGAGGGTCGAGTTCGACCGCTAACACGCCCGCGGGGCGCAACCACCGAGGAGCCTCGCTGATGATGTGGCGAAGATCGTCGAGCCCATCGGCACCGGCGAACAGCGCTGCGGCGGGTTCCCACTCAGCGACCTCGGCGGGCAACTCGTCGTCGATGGACACATAGGGCGGGTTGGTGATGATGAGGTCGAAACTCGAACGCTGCTCATCGCTGAAGGCGTCAAACCACTCCCCCTCGACGATGCGGACGCGCACCGCCGCCCGTCCGATGCCCGCGAGGTTCGCCCGCGCCGCTGCGACCGCCGCTGGCGATGCATCGCAGGCCCACACGGTGGTGTTGGTCCGTTCCGAGGCCACCGACAACGCGATCGCCCCTGAGCCGGTGCCGAGGTCGGCGACCACGACGTCGCGTCGCTCGCCGTCCGCTGCGATCCGGGCGGCGAGCCGATCGAGGTGGCCGAGCGCCGCCTCCACGAGCATCTCGGTCTCTGGGCGGGGGATGAGCACTCGAGGGTCGACCGCCAGGTCGAGTCGACGAAACCCCCACCGTCCCAACACGTACTGCAGCGGCTCGCCCGCCTCCCGCCGAGCGATCATGTCGTCGAAGCGTGCCATGGCCCGTTCGGTCACGGGATCCTCCAACGACACGATGAGCTCGGCCCCCTCCAGACCGGAGGCCTCTTCGACGATGCGCCGGGCATCGCTCGCGGCGGTGTCGAGCCCCGCTCGACGCAGCCGCGCCGTCGCCTCGGACAACAACTCGGACCAGGCGACGGTGCCCGCCAGATCGCCAGGTCCGTCGGTGTGCGGACCCATGTCCGGCTCCTCGGTCGGCTCGGTCGGCTCAGTCGGCTCAGTCGGCTCGGAGCGGTTCACGACAGGTCTTCGAGTTGCTCGGCCCGCTCATGGTGAACCAGCGCGTCGCTGACGTGATCGAGTTCGCCCGCGAGCACCTTGTCGAGGTTGTAGGCGGTGAACCCGATTCGGTGATCCGAGATCCGGTTCTCCTTGAAGTTGTAGGTCCGGATCTTCTCGCTTCGTCCGCCCCCGCCGATCTGGCTCTTGCGAGCGCTCGACAATTCGGCGGCCTGCCGGTCCTGTTCGAGCTTCAACAGACGGCTGCGCAACACCACCAGCGCCTTTGCCCGATTCTGAATCTGCGACTTCTCGTCCTGCATCGCCACCACGAGCCCGGTGGGCTTGTGGGTGATGCGCACCGCCGAGTCGGTGGTGTTCACCGACTGCCCGCCGGGACCGGAGCTGCGGTAGACGTCGATTTGCAGGTCGTTGGGGTCGATCGCCACGTCGACCTCCTCTGCCTCGGGTAACACCGTGACCGTGGCCGAACTCGTGTGTACCCGGCCCTGGCTCTCGGTCACCGGCACCCGCTGAACGCGGTGAGGGCCGGCCTCGTGTTTCATGCGCGACCAGACGCTGTCCCCCTTGAGCACGAACGTCACGTCGGCATAGCCACCGAGATCCGACACCGAAGCGTCCATCACCTCAAAGCCCCACCCTTGGCGCTGGGCGTAGGCCCGGTACATCTCGAACAGGTCGCGAGCGAACAGGTTGGCTTCTTCGCCACCCTCGGCGCCGCGGATCTCCATGATGACGTTGCGATCGTCGTTGGGATCGCGGGGTAACAGCAGGATCTTGATCTCCGCCTCGAGTTCGACGATTCGAGCCTCGTTGACGTCGATCTCCTCACGCATCGCTTCCCGATCATCGCCGGTGAGATCGCTGAACATCTCCCGCGCCACGTCGAGGTCCTCGCTCGCGCGTCGCAACTCGACCGCTCGCTCGACGATCGGTTCGAGCTCCTTGCGGCGTTTCGACAACTTCACGAACCGGGCCTGATCGGCGAAAACGTCGGGATCGCCCAGCATGGCATCCACGTCGCGGAGTTCACGTTCGAGTGGGGCGAGTCGTTCGAGCACGGTGTGCACCTTCGGTCGGTTTGAGGGTCTCACGCCGCGGGGCCATCGGGCGGGGAGCCATCAGTACGGGGGTCTCAGTACGGGAGTTCGAGGTTGACGAAGCGGGCGGGCGACACGAGCGCATCTGCCACTGCGACAACCGGAGCGAGGATGTTGCGCTGAGGCATGACGATGATCAGCGTCGCGTCAGGGTCGTGCAACGCTCGGGTGTCGGCGGCGTGGGGGACGATATCGAGGTCGACACCGGCGCCGAACACGGCGATGATCGGCGACCCGTCCGCGGCGACACCGCTGGCGGACGCCGGTTGGGATTCACGAAGACTCTGCGGCTGCAGGGTCGAGTCGATGGGGAACAATTCGCGGGCCCCGACCAGCGACGGGTCGGCCAGTGCGATCTGACGCAGCCAACGCTCGGCGACGAGATCGCGCAGCGGGTGCAGCGCCGCTGCGGCATGCCGATAGGTGCGCACGATCTCCACCGCGTTGTGAAGCGCGGTGGCCGGAGGTACCTCGGCGTGCATCATCGCTGCGATCTCGCGGTCGAACTTGCCGATCCCGATCTCGAGTCGCACCCCACCCGCAGAATCGCCGGGCACCACCCGGGCGACCTCGAGGCCGAGCACTTCGACGCGCAACACTCCCCACTCGACGACGACGTCGACGTCGCGGTGCCCCGAACTCGCGGCGTCGTCCACCTCGCCAACGACGAGCGCATGGATCTCACCGGGGATCTCCACGGCCTCGCCACGGTCCTCGAACGGCGCCGCGGCGACCGGCACCGAGGCGGTGCCGACGATGCGTTCCACCGCGACCGGCACATCGAACCAGGTCGCCTCGCGGGCCAGGTGACCCGCGGTGGGCTCATCGGCGTCGACGATCACCACCACCCGAATCGGGCCGGGAAGCGACGCCCGCTGGCGCAACGCCCACACGAGTGCCCCGCCGAGGCTGCGCCGGTCGGCCTCCTCGATGAGAAATGCGACAAGTCCCGAGCGGGTCGCCAGTGCCGCTCCGACGCCGAACGGTGACGAGTTCACCACCTCGTCACCGTCGAGTCGTTCGCCGAGCAGCGCCTTGAGTTTCGCGACGCGCAACTGCCCGAGGCGCTCCTCGGGCAGTGCGTTCATCGTTGCTCCTGTGGTGCCGGTACCGGGGGTACCGGGCTCACTCTGCGTCGGCGCCTTCAGCGGCGGCCGGTGCCTCGGCGGCAGCGGCCTTCGAGGGGCGACGCACGCGATCGCCGTAGCGCTTCTGGAAACGCTCCACACGACCAGCGGTGTCGATGATCTTCATCTGGCCGGTGTAGAAGGGGTGCGTGAAGGCCGAGATTTCCACCTTGGCGAGCGGGTACTCGTTGCCGTCTTCCCACACCACCGTCTCGGAGGTCTCGACGGTCGAGCGCGTCATGAACTTGTCGCCCGACGACGTGTCCTGGAACACGACGTTTCGGTAGTTGGGATGGATGTCAGCCTTCATAGTTACTCCAGACTAGGCAAGGCGGCGCCGAGCCGCCAACATCGACGGCCCCGATCGGGGCGACGCCGAAGGAGGGAATTGGACGTCAGCCGTTGAGCTCGGCGAGCAGCGCCTTTTGGGCCTGCGGCGCCGCACCGACCGGCAGCTTGCGTGGCGGCTCGGCGACGGTGGCCGGTTCGAGATGCAGCGCCGAGTTGGCGCCGCGAAGCAGCTCGGTGAGGATGACGTCGTCGATGTTCGAGCCGCTGTCGCTCAGCACCGTGGCCAACACGGTGAGCGAGCCGCCGTCCTCCACGTTGCGGCCGGTGCCGAACACACGCTTTGCCGAACCGAGTGCGCCGGCATCGAGCTCACCGTGGATCGTGCGGCCACCCGGGGCCGCTGCAAGGTTGAACGCTCGGGCCAGGCCGGTGAGGCTGTCGAGGAGGACGACGACGTCGTTGCCGTACTCGACGAGGCGCTTGGCATGCTCGATCGCCAACTCGGCGACCGCTGCGTGTTGGTCGGCCGGACGATCGAACGTCGAGCTCACCACTTCCCCGCCCTCGAGCGCCGAGCGAAAGCTCGTGACGGTCTCGGGACGCTCGTCGACGAGCAGCACGATGACGTGCACCTCGGGGTGGGCCGCCTCGATGGCGTTGGCGACCGTGGTGAGCACGGGGCTGGTGTCGACGTTCGGCGGAGCGACGATGAGGCCACGAGCCCCGAGTCGGACCGGGGCGAGCGCATCGATGAGTTCGCCGGTGAGATCCTCAGGGTTGCCGGTACCGATCGACAATTGATCACCGGGGTCGATGGCCGTGAGGTCGTCGAAGCGGACCCGATCGCGTGCCGCGTCCGGGTCGAGACCGTTGACGGTTTCGATGCGTACGAGCGCCGGATTCTTTTCCTTGTGCGTCGCAGGTCGAGCGAGGCCCGACAGATAGTCGCCCTTACGCAAACCGAGCTGACGGCATTGCTTGACCGAGACGTACACATCCTCACGGCTGGCGACGAAGCCAGCGACGCGCAAGAACCCGTAGCCGTCCTCGCGAAGGTCCAACAGGCCCTGCACCTCGACCGGTTCCACCTCGACCTCGGGCGATGTGGATTCCGATCCGTCGCCGCGATCGCGGCCGCGGCGACGGCGGCGGCGACGGCCGGTGCCCTCCCCCGCGGCGTCTTCGGACCCGTCGGTCGAGCCGTCGGTCGACCCCTCGTCCGCCGCCTCTTCGTCTCCCGCAGCGCCCGTAGTACCGTCGGTCGCTTCGCGAGCCGCGGCCGCTGCGGAATCGCCGTTCGTGGCCGAGGACACATCGGCGGTGTCGGAGCCGAGAGGTTCGCCGGGTTGGCCGTCGCCTGCCGTATCGCCGGCGGCAGGGCCCGAGGCAGGGCCCGTGGCATCGTCGGCTGCGACCGTCGGTGCCGGCTGCGCGTCGAGCAACGATGCCTGGGCCGAGGCAGACGCGGTGGTCTCCGGCTTCGACCGCGCTGGCCCGGCATCACCGGCATCGCCGGGGTCCGGTGCGTCGCTGCGGCCAACGGCCTCGAGGATCAGGTCGACGATGTCGGCCTTCTTTGCCCGGGACGGGACTTTGAGTTCGAGCGCCGCGGCGACCGCGGCGAGTTCCGCCCGGTCTTTGCGTTCGAGCGTGGATCGTTCCATGTGCTGGGAATCACCGGCCACGGGTGAGGACCTCTTTCGAGACATGTTCGGGCGCAGGGCCACGATGGTGTGGGGGAAGCACCGCCGACGTTTCAAACCGCCGAGCGGGCTACGACTGAGACGGGATGGCGAGGGGCGCTGAACCTCCACGAACCGAGTGTTCGGGAAACGGGAACCGGCACGCCTATCCGCTGCGTGGTGCATCGTATCGGCACCGTGCCCCCGGTTCCAACCACCGGCCCCGACTCCTGGCCTGTTCTCCGATAACCAGTGGTCGTGATCACGACCACTGGTTATCGGAGAACGGGCGGTGCGGGCTGGCGCGCTATCGGGACAGCAGCGTGCCCATGAGCTCGTGAGCCGCGACGATCGGTTCATCCGCGACCCCCGCCTCGCTGTACTGCCCGCCGGGGCCGTCGAGCTCGGAGTCGACCAGCAGATACGGCACCGGTGCCATGGTGTGAGTCTTGAGCTTCCACGGCGTGGGGTGATCGGGCAACATCAACAGCCGCCACGGACCCATCTGGTCCAACGCCGGCACCAGATCGGCGAGGATGCGCGAGTCCCAGTTCTCCAAGGCCCTGATCTTTTCCTGCACGTTGCCGGCGTGGCCGGCCTCGTCGGTGGCCTCGACGTGGATCACGAACAGATCCGCACCGCCGCGCAACCCTTCGATCGCGGCATCGCGCTTGCCCTCGTAGTTGGTGTCGAACCAGCCGGTCGCCCCTTCGACTTCGGCGATTTCCATGTCGGTCAACACGCCGAGGCCCCGAACCAGGTCGACCGCGGTGACCATGCCCGCCCGGCGGCCGTACAGCTCGCCAAAGGGCGTCATCTGGGGCTGGAACCCCTGCCCCCACAACCAGATCTGGGTCGCGGCCGTGTCGAATCGGGCGACGATCTCTTTCGATCGTTCCATGACCTCGATGAGCTTCGCCGCGGCCGGCCCGGTCGGCGCGACCGCGGGGCGATCGGTGATGTCGTGAGGCGGCACGCACTCGGCGAGCTCCCAGTCGGCGGGAGCCACCATGATGTGGCGGTACTGCACGCCCGGGTGGAACTCGAGGCCGAGGTCGCCGCCGGTGCCGAGTTCGGCGTCGATCGCGGCGATGATCTCCGAGGCCAATTCGTTGGTCGGATGGCCGCCGGCGAAGTCGACCATCGTCCCGTCCGAAGACACGGTCACCAGATTCGTACGGTAGGCCAGCCGATCCGCAGGAAGCTTCAGTCCGAGCGCCGCAGCCTCGATCGGGGCACGCCCCGTGTGGTAGATCGCCGGGTCGTAACCGAGAATCGACATGTTGCCGACATCGGATCCGGGCGGAAATCCCTCGGGGATGACGGCCGCCCGCCCGACCGTCGAACGCGCTGCGAGCGCCGCGAGTACCGGCATGTCCGCAACCTCGAGCGGCGTTTTGCCCCCGAGTTCTTCGGTCGGTTCATCGGAACACCCATCGGGAACGCAGACCACATATTTCACGGCAACCACGGTACTCGGTGCCGGCAAACCCCACGTCAGTGGCCGGAACTCAGCCGTGGGCGGTCAGATGCGACGACACGTAGTGCTTGAGTCGCTCGGCATCGGCCGCGAGCACCTCGAAGCGCTCCGGACGGTCGAACAGGTCGGCGAGGTGCTCGGGTAACGCTGGCCGCACCCCTGTCGCTTCCTCGACCGCATCGGGGAACTTCGCCGGATGCGCCGTGCCGAGCGTGATCATCGGAATCTCCGGGTCCCAACGCTGGGACCGTGCGACGCCGACGCCCACCGCCGTGTGCGGATCGATGAGCTTGCCGGATTCGCGATACAGCGCGCCGATCAGCGCCAGGCACTCGTCGTCGGTGTAACGGCCCGCCGAGAACGTCTCGCTCAGCCACGCCAACTGCTCGGCTGCGACACTGGCGGTGTTGTCGGCCCGAAACGCCATCATCAGTTCCGCGATCGCCGCTCCGTCGCGCCCGACCATCTCGAACAGCAGGCGTTCGAGATTCGAGCTCACCTGGATGTCCATCGACGGGCTCAGCGTCGGCGTCACCCCCTCGATGTCCATGCGCCCCGTGGTGAAAAACCGGTACAGGATGTCGTTGGTGTTCGAAGCGACGACGAGTTGGCTGATGGCCAACCCCATCTTCATCGCGGCATAACCGGCGAAGATGTTTCCGAAATTGCCGGTGGGAACGGTGAAGGCCACCGGGGCATCGAGCGGACGGCCGAGACGCCGATTCACCGAACGAGCCGAGGTGACGTAGTAGACGATCTGGCCCATCACCCGCGCCCAGTTGATGGAGTTCACGGCGCTCAGCTTCACCCGCCGTCGAAACTCCTCATCGGCAAACAGGGCCTTCACCAGGTCCTGGCAGTCGTCGAAGGTCCCCTCGATGGCGATGTTGTGGACGTTGTCCGAGGGCACCGTGGTCATCTGGCGGCGCTGAACCTCGGAGGTCCGCCCCTCGGGATGCAGGATGAAGATGTCGATGTGTTCGCGATCCCGACAGGCCTCGATTGCCGCCGACCCCGTGTCGCCGGAGGTCGCCCCGACGATGGTCACCTTGTCGTGACGTCGTTCCAATTCGTGGTCGAACAGTCGGCCCACGAGTTGCAGCGCGATGTCCTTGAACGCGAGGGTCGGCCCCCAGTAGATCTCCGCGAGGAAGTGGTTGTCGCCGAGATCGCTGACCGGCACGACGTCGGGCGTCGAACCCTGCGGCGGTTCGAAGGTCGAATACGCGTCGGCGACGATGGACGCGAAGTCGTCGTGGCTGATCGACCCCTCGACGAATGGCCACATCACCGCGGTCGCGGTCTCCACGTAGTCGGCATCGCCACTCAGATCCGGCAAAGCCGGCCAGGCTTCGGGCACATACAGACCTCCGTCGGTCGCGAGCCCTTCGAGCAGAACCTCCGCGAATTCCAACGGCTGTGCCGATCCACGGGTACTCACATAACGCATGTCGCTGCTGCTCCTCGCTGCTTCGATCCCCCAGATGTGCGGGTCAACTGTCGGGTCCGATGACCCGCAACACGGAATTGACCCGCTGCACCGCGCTCAACGCGGTGAGGGCTTTGAGGGTGGAACGCACCGACGACTCCGACGCCTCGTGGGTGATGAACACCAACCGAGCCTGCGCGCCGAGCCCCTCTTGTTCCATCGAACGGATCGACACGTCGTGCTCGCCGAAAATTCCGGCGACCGCAGCGAGCACTCCGGGCTCGTCGCTCACCTCGAGGTTGAGGTAGAAGGCAGAGGACAACTCATCGATCGAACGCACACGGCACTGCGACAACGTGCCGAGCGATCCGTGCGTGGACTGCGAGAGGTTCTGGGCGGCGTCGATCACGTCGCCGAGCACGGCCGACGCGGTCGGGGCCCCACCGGCACCGCGCCCGTAGAACATCAGGTCGCCCACCGCCTCACCCTCGACGAACACGGCGTTGAAACTCCCGGCCACGCCTGCGAGCGGGTGATCGACCGGAACCATCGTGGGGTGAACGCGCACGGCGACCGAACCGTCGTCGAATTGTTCGCAGATCGCCAACAGCTTGATCAGGTACCCCATCTGGCGGGCATAGGCGATGTCGGCCGCGCTGATGTTCGAGATGCCCTCGTGGTACACGTCGCCCGCGACGACCCGACACCCGAAGGCGACCGTCGCGATGATCGCCGCTTTCGCCCCGGCATCGAAGCCCTCGACATCGGCGGTCGGGTCGCGTTCCGCGAACCCCAGGCTCTGCGCCTCCGCGAGCGCCTCTGCATACCCGGTGCCGTGGTCGCTCATCTGGCTGAGAATGAAATTCGTCGTGCCGTTGACGATGCCCATCACCCGGGTGACGCGCTCGCCGACCAACGACTCCCGCAACGGGCGCATCAGTGGAATCCCACCGGCGACGGCGGCCTCGAACAACAGGTCGACCCCGGCGTCGTCCGCGACCGCTGCGAGCTCGGTACCTACGTTCGCCAGCAGTTCTTTGTTGGCGGTCACGACGGGCTTGCCGGCCTGCAGCGCGGTGGCGATCAGGCTCCGCGCCGGCTCGATGCCGCCGAGCACCTCCACCACCAGATCGATGTCGGGATCCGCCACGATGGCCGCCGCGTCGGTGGTGAACATCGACTCGCTCACGGCGATGCCGCGGTCTTTGAGCATCGATCGCACGGCGATGCGGGCGATCTCGAGGCGGATGCCCGTACGGCGTTCGATCGCGGCTGCCTCCCTGCCGATCAACTCGACGAGCGCGGCACCGACGTTGCCACATCCCAACAGGCCGATCCGAACGCGGGACGCGCGCTGGACTTCGGTGGCGCCACCGTTGCCATGTTCACTCACTTGATCACTCATCGCTTCCGCTCCGGGCCGGGTCGCACCATGGTAGTGGTGGGCGCCGACCGCCGGGTCTGCCCGGCCGGTCAGACCGGAGGCGCGACGGCGGCCGCATCGGAGCGCGTGACGAGCGCGACGAAATCGTCCGCGGAACACGGGCGCGCGAAGAAATACCCTTGGAGATACCGGAACCCTAGGTCGACGACGATGTCGGCCTCGGCTGCGGTCTCGATGCCCTCGACGATGCAGTCGACGTCGAGCTCGGTGGCCATCGTCGATACCGCTGCGAGCAGTTGGCGGGCCCGCCGATCGGTCTCGAGGCCGCGCACCATCGACTGGTCGACCTTGATGACGTCGACGGGGAGGTGGCGCAGCCGCCCCAGCGAGGAGTAGCCGCTTCCGAAATCGTCGAGCGCGACGTGCAGACCCTGGTCGCGCAGCTCGGCGAGCACCGAGATCATCTCCCCGAACCGTGTCGCCATGGCCTCCTCGGTCACTTCGACGACCACGTCGGCTGGCGGCAACCCGGTCGCCACGAGCAGGTGGTAGAGACGATCGACCGCCACGCGACTCAACAGCTGTTCGGGGCTGAGGTTCACGAACAACCGCGGCGGCACGGGCCCGAACCCATCGCGGATTTCCGCCCAGGTCTCGGTGGCACGCACCAGGGCCTGATCGGTCAGGGTGGCCAACATCGAGGCGTTGATCGCCAGCCCGAGGAACTCGCCGGCCGACAGCACCCCATAGTGCGGGTGGCGCCAGCGCATCAGCGCCTCACCTGCAACGACGCGATCGTTTCGGACGTCGAAGATCGGCTGGTAGTAGCTGATCAACTCCTCGTCCTTCATCTCCCGGAGATCGATCTTGCGCACCGGCCTCGGCAGGGAGTCGCGACGACGCTGCGCGTTGGCCACCGACACGACGCGGAGCTCGTCGCGCTCCCCGCCCGGTTCGACCCCGGTCAGATCGATCACGGCGTGGTCGGGAAGCGGCGTGGTCGCATCGAGTGCCTCGGTCGCTGCGGACACGACCGCCTCCGCGGACTTGCGCGGGTCGGCACCGGCGATGCCGACACGAATGCTGACGTGGAGGCGACGGTCGCCCACGCGAAACGGTTGGGATTGTTCGACGCAGAGCCGGTGAGCGATGTGCTCCGCTGTCTCGATCGAGTCGACGTCGGGCAACAGCACCAGAAACGACTCGCTATCGGGTTGAGCGAGGAAGTCGCTCGGCCGGAGCCCGGACTTGAACCTCGACGCCATCGCGACGAGCACGTCGCGGCGCGCCTCAGCCCCGTGGTTCGCCTCGACGTGGTCGAGGCCGTCGATGACGACCGCCAACACGACCGGAATGAACCCGTGACGAGCCGACATCGTCGAAGCCTGCGCCAACAGTTCACAGAAGAGTTCGCGACCCGGCAGCGCCCCGTTGTTGGTTCTGAGGGTGGCGTCGACTTCGGACGGTTCCTGATCGACTCCGGCGGCGGACTGCACGGTCGGGTTCGGCGTGACGTCGGCCATCGGCGCCACCGGAGGTGCCGGAGCCGCCGGAGGTGCCGGTGCTGGTAGGTGAACCGGCGTGATCACCGCCAACGAGTAGGACGCTCCTTCACCGATCGCGACGACCTGCAGCAGCATCTCGCGGCCGCCGACAAGCGCATCGACCTCGACGGCATCGCGCTCGCCCTGCAACACGGCACGGACCTGAGCCGCCGCGCCGGTCAACCGCACCGATTCGGGCTCACCAGCGCCGGAAACACCCGCCGCGGTCGTTGCCGCCCCGAACAACGGCGCGACGTCGCCGGCAAGCGGTAGCCACGCTTGGTTCGCAGTGATGGTGCGGCCCCACTGATCGATTACGGCGGTTGCAGCAGGCATGGCTGCCACCAGGTCGGGAAGACCCAATGCGCTGCTCGGCACTCATGCTCCTTCGAGGTGGTGCGGCACGAAGCCGCGTCGTCGTTCGAACCACCGGTGGCGATTCGGGTCGAGCCTAGGTCCCGACGCCGTCGCCCGCAGGGACCCCGACCGCATGGACCCCGGCCGCAGGCGACCGCCCGACGATCACTCGAGGTCGAGCCGCGTCAGATCGTCATAGGTCTCGCGTCGCACCACGAGGCGAGCCGATCCCCTCGACACGAACACCACCGCCGGACGCGGGACCTTGTTGTAGTTGGAACCCATCGAGTGTCCGTACGCTCCGGTCACCGGCGTGCACACGATGTCGCCCACCGCGAGGTCGGCCGGCAGCGCCGCCTCGCGAACCAGGACATCGCCTGATTCGCAGTGCTTGCCGACGACGCGGACCACGTCGGGTCGCGACGCGGTCACCGCTCGGGGAAGGAACGTCTCATATCCCGACCCGTACAACACCGGACGGGGGTTGTCGCTCATCCCGCCGTCGACCGCCACATAGGTGCGCACCCCTGGAATGCGTTTGATGGTCCCCACCCGGTACAGCGTCATTCCTGCCTGGGCGACGATCGATCGACCGGGTTCGGCGGTGACATCGGCGTCGATGCCCGCCTTGGCACACACGCGCTTGACCGCCGCCGCCCACGCCGAGATCGTCGAACCCTCTTCCCCGTCGACATAGGCGACGCCGAGGCCGCCACCGACGCAGAACTCCTCCGCCGCGAGCTCCTTCGCCAGCGGAGCCACCATTTCGATCGCCGACGCGAAGTTGTCGACCGAAAAGACCTGGCTGCCGATGTGGACGTGAAGTCCGAGCAACTCGACCGCGCCGGAGTCATTCGCCCGCTGAGCCGCTCGATGAGCGTCGCCGCTTCCCCAGCCGAAACCGAACTTCGAGTCGACCTGTCCCGTCTGCACCTCGTCGAAGGTGTGCACCTCGATACCCGGGGTCACCCGGATCATGATGGGTTGCGGGGCGAAGGACTCATGTGTGCCGCCGGGGCCGAGCAGTCGTTCCAGTCGGTCGAACTCGTCGAAGCTGTCGACGACGATCTTCGACACGTTCGCTTCGATCGCCTCGATCAGCTCCGCGTCACTCTTGTTGTTGCCGTGCAGGACGATGCGCTCCCCCGGAACCTCGGCGCGCAGCGCCACGAACAACTCGCCACCGGAGGCGACGTCGATCTTCATCCCCTCCTCGTGGGCCATCCGGGCGACCGCTCCGCACAGGAACGCCTTCGACGCGTACGCGACCCCCGGGCCGAACGCCGCGACCGCTTCGCGCATGCGCATCCGAAGGTGGTCCTCGTCGTAGACGAACAGCGGGGTTCCGAACTCCTCGGCGAGGTCGGTCGCCCGCAATCCACCGATGCACAGCTGTCCCTCGGAGTCGACCGAGGCGTTGTCGGGGAGCAGGTAGGTGGCGAAGCGACTCACGACGGTGTGCCCGCGTCGCCGCCCGCCCCATCCGCCGTCGCGTCGTCGTTCGCCGCGTCGGCCTCGGCGTCGAGGAACGCCATCTGGTCGGGGGCCGTCGCTCCGAGCACCGAGAGCCCGACCCGCAACCCGACAAGTGCGGCCTCGGCGAGCCACAGTCGGGCGGAGCGCGTCGCTTCGTCCACATCGTCGCGAAGAACCGGGCAGTCGTGATACCAGCCGTGCACCTCCGCGGCGAACTCGCGAAGCCAGGTCGTGACCTTGTGAGGGGCCCGATCGCGGGCCGCCAATTCGATCACCTGAGGAAGCGAGTTCAGTCCTCGCAGCACCTCGAGTTCGCGGCCATGAACCAGCACGCCGAGCTCGACGCTTTCGAGCGGGGGAGCCACGATGCCCCGCTCGGCGGCCTTCGCCGCGATCGAACACAGCCGGGCATGAGCCATCTGGATGTAGTACACGGGATTGTCCATCGACGCACTGGCGATGACACCGAGATCGACCGTCTGGGGGGTGTCGAGGGATTGCAGCAGATACACCAGTCGGGTGGCGTCGGGGCCGACCTCGTCGACGACGTCTCGGAGTTCGATGATGTTGCCCGTCCGCTTCGAGATCTTCACCTCGGCACCATTGCTGAGCAGCTTCACCAACTGGGTGATCTGCACCTCGAACTGGGCAGCGTCATGGCCCAGCGCGACGATCGCGGCGCGCATGCGCGGGACATAGCCGTGATGATCGGCGCCCCAGACGTTGATGAGCAGGTCGAATCCGCGGGCGAATTTGTCCCGGTGATATGCGATGTCGGGCAACAGGTACGTGAACGAGCCGTCGGACTTCACCAACACCCGGTCCTTGTCGTCGCCGAAGTCCGTCGAGCGCAGCCACACCGCACCATCGGCGTCATAGACCACGCCGCGGTCGCGCAGGTCGCTCAGCGTGCGCTCGATCGCCCCCGACTCCACCAACGACCGCTCCGAGAACCAGACATCGAAGTTGATGTCGAGCTCCGCGAGCACTTCGCGCTGATCGGCGAGCGCGCACCGATAGCCGACCTCGGTGGCCGCCTCGACGTCGTTCGACGCGACGGTCTCGGGGGTCAGCTGGGTTGCCCACTGCGCGATGTAGGCGCCGGCGTAACCGTCCTCGGGCACCGCCTGGCCCGTTGCCCGCGCCAGCATCGAGGCGCCCATCTTGAGCATCTGCGAGCCGCGATCGTTGATGTAGAACTCGCGGGTGACGTCGTAGCCGACCCGGTCCAACAGGCGTGCCAACGCGTCGCCGTAGGTGGCGCCGCGGGCGTGACCGGCATGTAGCGGCCCCGTGGGGTTCGCCGACACGAACTCGACCATGACCTTGCGACCGCCACCGGTGTCGGAGCGGGCATACGACTGCACCCCGGCGGCGACCACGGCGCGCAGCACGTCGTGCAACCAGGTCGGTTCAAGGTGGAAGTTCACGAATCCAGGGCCGGCGATCTCGGCGCGTGCGACGTGTGGCGGCAGGTCGGCGTTGATGCGATCGACCAGTTCCTGGGCGAGCTCGCGTGGGACACGGCCGTTGCGCTTGGCGTTCGCCATCGCGACGTTCGATGACCAGTCACCGTGCTCGCGTCGCTGCGGTTCCTCGATGTGGATCGGGCCGTCGACTTCGATGCCGACCGCGGAGAGGTGAGACCGAAGCGCTTCGGTGAGCTGGTGACGAATCACGATTTCTCCATCGCAGGTGAATGCTGGCAACGCCGCCCAACCCTGCGGCGACGGCAGGTAGGCGGTGAGGGTGAGCGGGAAGGGTGAGCCTACTCCCCGCCGACGAGGCGTCGAAGTGAGTTCACCGCTCGGCAACCGCTCGGCAACCGCCCGCCCGGCGTTGCGATGTGGTGCCCTCGGCAGGATTCGAACCTGCGCACACGCCTCCGGAGGGCGATGCTCTATCCCCTGAGCTACGAGGGCGGGGATCGACAGCATAGGCGCGCTCGCGACGTCGCTGGCACCTCAAAAGCGTTCTGGGCGCGCTAGCGGGTCACATCCGACCCGCTAGCGCGCCCAGAACTCGATCGCGACGGTTCAGGCGACGGTTCAGCCGGCCGGGCACGCGCCCGAACCGGCCGCCGCGATGCACACCGTGTGGTCGGCCAACGACCGATCCACCTCGAGGCTCAACACCGATCGCTGCTGGTCCCACTCCGGAGACTCGACGACGTCGTGATCGACCACGACCTCGATCCCCTCGGCGAACAGCCCTGCGGGAACCGCGATGTCGGTGGTTCCCACCGCCTCGACACGTTCGGTCCACTCCAGGGTGAACCGGCCGGCGTCGCGGTCCCATCCGAATGCGGTCGGGGTGCCCGCGATCGCCCGGGGCTGCACCCACTTGAGGGCTGTACCGTTCGCCGTTTCGGTGGTGAGATCCTCAGCGATCGGCGACCAACCCCCCGGGTCCCAGCTCCACCACGCCCAACCGGCCATGGCGGAATCGGAGGCACGCAACACCTCGGTGATGTAGTCGGCCATACGGTCCTGTTCGGGCGACCCGCCCCATTCGCCGAACCACAGCGCGGCATTCATCTCCGCCGCCTCGGCGGGGCGCATCGACCACCACTGTTCGAGATAGGTCGACCCCTCGGCGTAACCGGCGCCGTCGTGAACCGCCGGTTCGTACAGGTGGCCCGCGTACACCAGCCGCGGCGGGCCCTCGCGCGGGTCGGTCAGCGACGACTCGATGAGGTCGCCCGCATAGGGAAAGGCGTTGAGCAGCGATGTCGGTTCGACGAAGACCCACGAGTTCTGGTCCACCGCGCGCACCGCATCGATGCCGCCCTGCATGAACTCGGTGAGGTTCTCGTTCTGGAACCTTCCAGCGGCCGCCTCGCTCTGGATGGCCAGTGTCTCGGTGAGATCGCCGTTGGCGAACGCCGGCTCGTTCATCACGTCGTAGCCGATCACGGCGGGGTGGTCCTTGAAGCGATCGGCCAGGTGCGTCAGCGCAGCGAGGTACTTCTGCTTGAGGTCGGGTTGGCCTTCGGTGGGATTCCAGAACGACTGGTAGGCGGCCTGCACCGCCGGATCCGCCCCCTTGACATACCACGGCATCGACTCGTCGACCGGACCGGGGATCAGTCCCTTGGAGTCGACCGCCCAATCCGGGGCACCGTCGCCGCCGATCGTCCATCCGTAGAGGTCCTGGTGCATGTCCAACACGACATGGATGTCGTGGTCCGCGTAGTAATCGAGCCAGCGCTCGACCCCATCGAGGTAGGTCTCGTCGTAGCGACCCTCCTCGGGTTCCAGCGGCCCCCAGAACACGAGGAAGCGAACGGTGTTCCACCCCCAGTTCGTCAACGCCGCCTGTCCATCGATGCCGGATTTGGGAAGGTGATCGCCGTCCTGGCTGTCGCCCTTGGAGGAGCTTTCGACGTTCACACCGCGCAAGATGACCACCCGGCCACAGGTGTCGACGATGAAGCGGGTGTCGGGCGATTCGACGCTGCCGTCACATTCGCGTTCCGGGACGTCGCCCGGATCGGAACCGGTCTGCTCCGCTGCCGTCGTCGGAGCGCCGTCAGCGGTGTCCGGGCCATCGTCGCCGCTGCAGGACACCGACACGATCGCCATGGCCGACAACACGGCTAACAGGACCGCAGCCCCGGTGCGGCCCGGGCGCGTCGACATCGACCGTGAATTCCTCACCGTGGTCTCCCATCAGCGCCGAGCTTCGGCGCCCGCCCCATCGTTGTCGACGCGCCCGTGTCGGCGCACCTCGATGCTTCACCCGGTGGCTCAGCGAGCCACCCTGATCGGGTCGGGGTCGGTGATGACGCACCGCGTGCCGCTGTAGATGGTCGGCATGCACTTGTTGCAGTGGATGCACAGCGATTCGTCGCGCCCCGCCTGCATCTTGTTGATCAGGTCGGGTTCGCGAAGCAGCGCCCGCCCCATCGCCACGAACTCGAAACCCTCGTCCATCGCATGGTGGATCGTGTCGACCTTGTTGATGCCACCGAGCAGGATCAACGGCATCGTCAAACGGTCGCGGAACTGACGGGCCTCGGGAAGGAAGAACCCCTCCTCGAACGGGTACGTCGGAAAGATCCGCGGCCCGTAGACCTTGAGGCCCAGACCGACCATCTTCGGCTGCGCGTCCACGAACTCCTGCATCGGAACCGGGCCGCGGAAGAAATACATGCCGTTGAGCAGCGAGCTTCCGCCGGTGAGTTGAAGCGCATCGAGATGGCCGTCGTCCTGAAGTAGCTCGGCGATCTGAAGCGACTCGTTGATCCAGAGGCCTTTGGCCACGCCGTCGACCATGTTGAGTTTGCCGGTGAGTGCAATTTCGGTGCCGACCTCGGCGCGGATGGCTTCGAGGATCTCCCGGGCGAGCCGGGCCCGGTTCTCGATCGAACCCCCATAGGCGTCGGTGCGTTTGTTGAGGTTGGGGCTGAAGAAGCTCGACACGAAGTAGTTGTGGCCCATGTGAACCTCGACCGAGTCGAATCCCGAATCGCGGGCGACCCTCGCGGCGTTCACGTAGTCGGCGATGATCCCGCGGATCTGTTCGACCGTCGCCGCCTTCACGATGCCCATGGCGGGCGCCGCAAATCGCGTGGACGGCCCCAGGGTCTTCGTACCGTTCGACACCTGGTTCGCGACGTAGCCGGCGTGGCCGATCTGTGCCTGGGCCTTGGCCCCCTCGGCGTGAACCGCGTCGGTGAGACGCGTGAGGTCGGGCACGATCCCGTCGCTCATCACCATCGTGTCTCGGTGCACCCGGCCGCTCATCGACGTCGCGCAGTAGGCGACCGTCGTCATCGCGACGCCACCGGCAGCGACGTTGCGGTGGAACTCGATGAGTTCCTCCGACACCTTGCCGCGCGGCATGACCCCCTCAAAGGTGGCCGCCTTGATGATGCGATTCCGAAGTGTCAGGTTCCCGAGGGTCGCGGGAGCGAAGGGGTCCGGCGTTGGGGTGTGATCGACCATGGCCGGAGCCTACAGGCGTCGCCCGTGCGGTTCTGTGCGAGACCGAACTGGGTCGGTGGCGGCGACCGGGGATCGGCTCACCGGGCTACGGCGACGCCGCCGGTATCCTGAAGGGCGCCATGACGCAACGAAGTGCCGACCCCGCCACGCCAACCCCCGCCGAACCCGACCTCGACCCGCCCACGGCACACGATGCTGCGGTACCCGCCGAGTTCGTCGAAGCCGCCAACGAACTCAGCGTCGGCGTCGCCGAGGTGCTCCCCGCCGACGGCCTGGCCCCACGCCTGGCCCGCGCTGCGAGCGAGCGGCGTCCGTTGCGGGTCAAGCTGGGGATCGACCCGTCGGGAACCGAGTTGACCCTCGGCCACGCCGTCGTGTTGCGCAAGCTCCGCCAGTTCCAGGACCTGGGCCACACGGCGGTTCTGATCGTCGGCGACTTCACCGGTCGGGTCGGCGATCCGACGGGTCGCAGCGAGGTCCGCAAGGTGCAGTCCGAGGAGCAGGTGCGCGCCAACGCCGCGACCTATCTCGATCAGGTGAAGCGCATCCTTCGCGAGGATCGCCTCGAGGTGCGCTACAACTCCGAGTGGCTCGCCACCATGGATTTCTCCGAGGTGTTGGGGTACACGTCGCTGATGACGGTCGCCCGCCTGCTCGAACGCGACGACTTCAACAAGCGTTACAAAGCTGGCCAGCCCATCTCGTTGATGGAGTTCATGTACCCGCTCATGCAGGGCCTCGACTCGATCTTCATCGACGCCGACATCGAACTCGGCGGCACCGATCAGACCTACAACAACCTCGTCGGCCGCCAACTCCAGACGGCGATGAAGCGCCTGCCCCAGCTCGTGATTACGGTTCCGCTGCTGCGCGGCACCGACGGTGCCGACAAGATGGGAAAGTCGCTCGGCAACTACGTCGCGATCGGCGAGGCACCCTCGGAGCAGTACGGCAAGATCATGTCGATCTCCGACGACGTCACCCCGCACTACGCGGAGCTCACGACGAGCTGGAACCGGTCCGAACTCGAGGACTTCGCCCGGCTTCAGGCCGACGACCCCTATGCCGCCAAGCGCCGGGTCGCCGAGCGTGTCGTGGAGCTGTACTGGGGTGCTGACGCCGCCGCCAAAGCCGCCGAGGAGTTCACCAATCGATTCTCCAAAAAGCAGATCGACGCCGAGGCGCTTGCCGCCCACGTCGTCGTGGCCGACGGCGACTCCGTCGGGTTGATCGCCCTCCTCGTCGCCGCCGGGCTTGCGACGTCGAACGGCGACGCGCGACGGACGCTGCAACAAGGCGGCATCAAACTCGACGGGGTGAAACTCGACCCCTCGTGCGAAACCCTGGAGGTCGCCGGCCTCGACGGTGCAGTGTTGCAGCGCGGCAAACGTCAGGCCGTCCGTCTGGCCCTCGACTGACCCCTCGCACCGCCGGACCCTCCCCCACAAGCGATGAACCCACCTCCGGGAATACCCCTGGGGGTTTAAGGGTTGCATGAACGGACCGACCTCCGGTCCCGACCCGAAAGGCACTCACGACATGGCCACGATCGACCTGACCAAGGACAATTTCGAATCCACGGTGACCGGCGACGGCACCGTGCTCGTCGACTGGTGGGCGTCGTGGTGCGGGCCGTGCCGCGCCTTTGCCCCCATCTACGGCGAGGCGTCCGAGCGCTACCCCGACATCACCTTCGCCAAGATCGACACCGAGGCTCAACAGGAACTCGCCGGAGCATTCGGCATCCAGTCGATTCCCACGATCATGGCGTTTCGCGACGGCATCTTGTTGTTCAGCCAGCCGGGGGCACTCCCCCAGGCCGCGCTCGAGGATCTGATCGGGCAGATCGAGGCCCTCGACATGGATGCGGTCCGCGCTGAAATCGCCGAGTCGACCGGCGCCGCCAGTTCCTGACGAGCCCCGGCCTGCGACTCGGGCGCTGCGGCTCCCGACCGGCGCTGCGAGGTTCGCGAGCGGACCTACGGATCGCAGGTGATCCCCGCCGGGGGATCGCCGATCTGGAGTCCGATCACCTCATCGACGATCGCCGCAGCGCTGCTCCCGCCGCTGTCGCCGTCGACCGCGGCGACCGCGGTCGTGGCGCCCGCATCGCCACGACCCGCAGACGAAGTCGCAGCGCCTGCAGAACTCGCCGTCGTCGGGGTCGATCCCGCGCCCATCACTCCGGTCGGCACCGTCGTCGCCGGCGCATTCACCCCGGGCACGGTCAGGGTGCCAGCAAGCGTGAGGACCACACGCCCATCGGTCAGCGTGGAGTCGACTTCCAGGGTCGGCGTCGGCTGGATCTTCGAGGCCACCAGCAACGCCTCCTTTTCGTAGCCCTCGGCGTAGGTGATCGTCGTCTCGGTGACGGCCTCGCCGTCTGCGATGTTGCCGATACCGAAGTCGAGCTGCTCAAGCGCTCCCGCACCCTGCTTGGCGAGCCCGGGGGTGTCGGTGCCGTTCAACACATCGACGAGCACGTTCTCGGGCTTGACCGCTGCGAGCGCAAGCTGCTCGGGGGTCTGCATCGGTGCGGCGCCGGTGAACACGTCGATCACCGGCTGGGACTTGCGCTCGTTCAGCTGTTCGACGAGCGCGTTTCCTTCGCGCACCGAATCGGTGGCGAGGCGGTGAATCGCCATGCTCGACGGGTCGAACTCGGAGAACCTGCCCATGAGGTCCATCATCTCGCGAAGGCCCATGTCGTCGTCGATGGTCAAGTAGTCGCGAGCCAGCGTCACCAGCACCTTGATGGAGCCGACGTTGTTGAGGCCGAGCGAGGAAACCTTCGACAACGCCCGACGCAAGAACACCTGCTGGCGCGTGGCACGACCCAAATCCCCCGTGGGGTCGGCGATCCATTTCACACCGTTCGAATAATTCAGATAACGGGATCGGGCGAACGCCAACGCCTGAGAGCCATCCAGGGTGTAGCACCCCTTCTTCTTGATATTCAGCCCGGACCGTTCGTCATAGACCGGGTGATCGAAGTACATCCCGATGCCGCCCAGCGCGTCGACGAGGCCCTGGAAGCTCTCGAAGTTCACCTCGAGGTAGTGGTGCACCGGGATTCCGAGAGACTCATCGATCGCGTCGATAAGGCCCTGGGGGCCGTCACTGTAGGCGGAGTTGATGCGGCGATGCCCGCCCTTGCCGTCCGAGATCCACAGATCTCGGGGAATCGTCAGCATCTCCACGGCGCCGAGCTCCGGGTCGGCCCGCGCGATCAGGATCGTGTCGGCCCGCTGACCATCGGGGGTCTCCTTGGAACGCCCGCCGTCCACCTCGACGTCGAGGTCGCGGGTGTCGCTGCCCACGATCAGGAAATTCGTCGGCTCGAACGTTTCGCCGGCCGCCAGGTCGACATCGGCCCGCGAGATACCCCGGAACTGCAGGTACCCCCACGTGGCGGCGGCACCGGCGAGCAGCACCATCGCACAACCGACGACCAGCGCCCAGCGACCGAGGAGCCGGGCCCGCGTCGGGCGGCCGGGTGGCGGTTGCGACGGGCGTGACTGCGAGGCTCGCTGCTGCGGCGCCCGGGGCTGCGGCGCACGCTGCTGCGGCGCCCGGGGCTGCGACCCACGCTGTTGCGACGAGGATTGCCGACCGTCGCCGCGAACCATGCGCGCGGCACCCGACGGCGGACGCTGACCGCCCGAGGAACTCGCTGAATTGGATGGACGGCGCGACGATCGGTTGTCGCCCCCACCTCGGGGTGTCTGCGGCACGGCGTCGAGCGTAATCGTTTCGCAACACGGCCCCCGGTCACCCACCGAACCTAAGGGCCACATGGGTCCGGGTTGCCCGACAACGGTTGCGCCAGAGCGCTAATTCTTCGGTGCAGCCGGCTTCGGTTCGCGAGGAAGGCCCAGCACCCGTTCACCCACAATGTTGCGCTGGATCTGACTCGATCCGCCCCAGATCGTTTCGGAACGGCTGAAGAAATAGGTGCTCATCATCGGCGACACCGGATAGTGATCGCGCTTTTCGAGTCGTCCCTGCCCCGGCCAGGAGCCGTCCTCGGGACCGGCGTCGATCAGCATCGATCCGGCCCCGAAAATCGCGAGCGCCAGTTGCATTGCATCCTGGTGCATCTCCGACCAGAACAACTTGTTCGTCGCCCCGAGCGCGGCGGTGCCCGCATCGCGCTTGCCGGTGAGCGCGGCGGTCAGGTTCCGCAGACCGTTGATCCGCAGAATCTGGATCTTCGAGTAGTACTTCGCGAGCCCCTGACGAACGAACGGGTCGTCGATCTTGCCGTTCGCTTTGGCGGCCGCCACCATCCGGCGGTGCTCCTCCTCGAAACGGCGGTGCCCGGTCGTCGCCGACATGCCGCGTTCAAAGGTCAGCGTGTCGTTGGCGACCTTCCAGCCGTTGTTGAGTTCGCCGACGACATTGTCCTTCGGACAACGGGCGTTTTCGAAGAACACCTCGTTGAACTCGGCCGTGCCGTCGGGCTGGATGATCGGGCGGACCTCGATGCCGGGCTGATCCATCGGCACCAGCAGATACGAGATTCCCGCCTGGATCTTCGGAGCGTCGGGGTCGGTGCGGGCCAACACGAAGCAGTAGTCGGCGAATTGCGCCTGGGTGGTCCACACCTTCTGGCCGTTGATCACCCATTCGTCACCGTCGAGCACCGCGGAGGTCTTGAGCGACGCGAGGTCCGAGCCCGAGTTCGGCTCCGAGAAGCCCTGACACCATCGCATCGTGCCGTTGAGGATGCGCGGCAGGAAGTACTTCTTTTGTTCCTCGGTGCCGTTCATGAGAATCGTCGGACCAACCAGCGTGTCGCCGAAGAAGTCGGCCCGCATGGGAGCCTTCGCCCGAGCGAACTCCTCGCTCAGCACCACGCCCTGGATGGTCGTGAGCCCCTTACCCCCGTACTCGGTCGGCCACGTCGCACAGATCCACCCACCGTCGAACAGCTTCGTGGTCCATTCGTCGTTGAACCGGCGCTTTTCCTCGGGGGTCATTTCGAACCCCTCGTCGAACCAACCCTGGGGAAGGTTCTCTTCCAACCAGGTGCGAATCTCGACGCGGAACGTTTCGGCTTCGGGTGGGTAGGTCAGATCCATGTCGACATTCTTGACCGACCGGTCAGCTTTCGCCACCCGACCCGCTGGCGCGACCTCCGCGCCGCACCGGCGCCCGTCAGCTGACAGAGACGATAAGGATGGGACGATCCAGGCGTCACACAACTAAGGTCAACACCATGTCAATTGTGATCGAGACCCCTCCGGCTCCGGCCAAGAAGGAACGCTGGACCAACCAGTGGCTCGAACTCAAAGCCGAGGTCATCGACACCGGTCTGTGCACGGGATGCGCCGGATGCGTCATCGCATGCCCCCACGACGTCATCGGGTACAACCACGAGGCCGGCGGCTACCGCCCGTTCCACCTCGAGGAGGAACTCGGGCCGGACGACTGCGTGCACGGCCAGAAGGGTTGCACGAGCTGCACCCGTGCGTGCCCCAGATTCCGCACCTGGGAGGAAGGGGCCAACGAGCACCTGTTCGCTCGCGGCCGCACCGAGGACGAACTCGCCGGCATCTACCAGGACATCTTGTTGACCCGAGCCTCCGACGACATGGTCCACAAGATGGGCCAGGACGGTGGGCTCGTCTCCGCGATTCTGTTGTGGGCCATCGAAAACGACTACGTCGACGCGGCGCTCGTCAGCTACTTCGAGAACCGCGACCAGTCGACGTGGAAGGCCGTCCCCGGTGTGGCGACGACACGCGAGGACATCATGGACGCGGCCGGAAGCCGCTACACCTACTCGGCCAACACCCTCGCGTTCGACGAGGCCCGGGACAAGGGATACACCCGCCTCGCGCAGGTGGGCATGAGCTGTCAGAGCTCGGTCGCCCCGACGATGTGGCAGCGCAAGATCGGCAAGGTGTCCAAGCCGTTCCTGTTCAACATCGGGCTGCTCTGCTCCAAGACCTTCGACGATTCGATCTTCGAGGAACTCTTCTGGGCGAAGTACGCCATCGAGAAGTCCGAGATCGTCAAGATGAACATCAAGGGCGTGTTCCAGATCTGGATGCGCGACGGCGCGTACCACGAGATCAACCTCAAGGAATGCCACGCCTGGACCCGCGAGGGCTGCAACCACTGCCCAGATTTCGCTGCCGAGCACGCCGACATCTCCACCGGCGGCATCGGCAAGGACAACGACTGGACCCTCACGATCGTGCGCACCGACCTCGGGCGAGAGATCATCGAACGGATGATCGCGGATGGCTCCATCATCGCCCGCCCGGGCGACAGCGATCCGGGGGCGATCAAACTCATGCGCACCCTCGCAGCGAAGTCACGCGAACGCTGGCCCACCACCGCCGAGGCGGAGGTGCGAGTCGGGCTCCCCGAACCCAGACGCAAGGGCGCCTGACGCCTCCGTCGCCCGCACGTTTCGCAGCTCGAAGGTTTCGTGGGTGACACTGCCGCGTCACCCACGAAACGTCGGCTGCTACAGCACTACTTCGCTTCCGCGTCCTCGTCCGCAGCGGTGGTGGTGGTGACCCGAGGCCCGGCCTTGCCGGCGTCCTCGCACGCATCGAGGGCCTTCGTCAGCGCCGCAGGCGCCTTGGGCGGATCATCGCCATCGCTCATTCGGGAAAGCTCCCGTTCGTAGTCCTTCATGTCGTCCCACTTGAGGTTGAAGGTGTTCACCATCTCGTCGTAGATGCACTCACACGTCGCCTGATCGGCGATTGCGATCGTGGTGGTCGTCCCGTTGCCGGCACGGACCTCATGGGTGCAGCTCGCTACGAAATGGGCTTTGGCCTCGGGGCCCCATTCGGTGGCATCCGGCGGGCGATAGCAGCCGGCGACGGTGGCCCCTGCAAGGACGACCATGGCGAGACGTGTGAAACGAGTGCGATGGGAACGCGACACTGAGATTCTCCGTGCGTTGAATGACTCGCCAACGCTACTCGCCGCTGCGTCCCGAGTCCGAAACGCGCCGCGGCCGAAGCGTCGGGAGTTCGGCTCCACCGCCAACGCCGCGGACCGGGGGCGGCGATCACCCCAACTAACGTGACGGCAATGGCAACGGCCAAACGCACCTCTGCTCGTTCGAACACCCGTCACTCGAGCCCTCAGCCGACGACCGTCCTGCTCGTCCGACACGGTCAAACGACGACGACCGGATCGGTGCTGCCGGGGCGCTCGCCGGGGCTCCACCTCACCGAACACGGCCGCGCCCAGGCGCAACACGCGGCGCAGCGTCTCGCAACGGCGGGGCCCATCGCCGCGGTCTATGCCTCCCCGCTCGAACGCACCCGCGAAACCGCGGCACCGATCGCCAAGGCCCTCGGTCTGCGGGTCCGCACCGCCAAGGGGCTGCTCGAGTGCGAGTTCGGCGACTGGACCGGCCGCAAGCTCGACGAGCTCCGCAAGCTCCCCGAATGGAGCGCGGTGCAGTCGGCGCCGTCGACCTTCCGATTCCCGAGCGGCGAGTCGTTCATCGAGATGCAGACCCGCATCTGCAACGAAATCGCATCGCTCGTCGCTCGCCATCCGGGAGAGCGGATCGTGTGCGTCTCACATGCCGACCCCATCAAAGCGGTCGTCGCCCAGGCGCAGGGCATCCATCTCGACTTGTTCCAGCGCATCGTCATCTCCCCGTGCTCCATCACCCCGATCCTCTACGGCGCCGGCGTCCCGGTCGTGTTGTCGGTGAACTCCACCGGCGACGACCTCTCGGCCCTCGCCCCGTCCTGACCCCGCACCGCTTGGCACCATCATGGACTCTTCCTTCGACTTCCCCGAGCTCTCCATCTTCAGCACCGGCACCGAGGGGCCACCCGGCCAACGGGTCTTCTACCTGCAGGCAGGAACCGATCTCGACGTCGTGACCTTGCGTCTCGAAAAGCAACAGGTCGAGGCCCTCGCCGACTTTCTGGAACAGATCGCGGTTCGCTACGACATGGTCGTCGATGAGCCCGAACCGATGGTTCCGCTCGAATCGCCGCTCCTGACCGAATGGATCGTCGGGTCGATGCTCGTCGCGGTCGACCAGGACGAGTCGCGCCTGATCGTCATCGCCGAGGAGTTGCTCCCCGACGACGCCGACCCGGATCAACCCGCCGAGGGGGCCGAGGCCCGGTTCGTGTTGACCCCCGCACAAGCGGCCGGATTTGTGATCGGCGCTCGCGAGGTCGTCACCCGCGGTCGCCCGATCTGCCGGTTGTGTGGGCGGCCGATCGATCCCGACGGGCATTTCTGTCCCCGGATGAACTGACGGTTCCGCGAATCGATGAGCCGATCCGACGACCCGATCGAAGGGTATATCGACACTGTCGATGCCGACTCATCTGACGCGCTCGAAATCTTGGAGCACGGCGAGATCGAGGTGCTCGGGCGGATGCCGTGGAGTTCCAACGGGACCTGGCTGTGCGCGCTGAGCGACGGCGATGCCACATGTCGAGCGATCTACAAACCCGCCGCCCACGAGCGCCCGTTGTGGGACTTCCCCGACGGGCTGTGGCGCCGCGAGGTGGCCACTTGGGAGCTGGCGAACGACCTCGGCTGGAACCTGATTCCACCGACGATCGAACGCGACGGCCCCTTCGGGGTCGGCTCGCTGCAATTCTTCATCCACGCGCGTTTCGAGGAGCACTACTTCACGTTCCGCGATGACGCCGAGTTGCGGCCACAGCTTGAGCGGCTCTGCGCATTCGACCTGGTGTCGAACAACACCGACCGCAAGGCGGGCCATGTTCTGTTGACCGACGACCGGCGCATCTGGGGGATCGACCATGGGCTGAACTTCCACGAGGACTTCAAGCTCCGAACGGTCATCTGGGACTTCGCCGGGTCCCCGATTCCCAGCGAACTCATCGAGGCGCTCATCGGTTTCGTCGCGGCACCCATGCCCCAACGCCTGGGCGAGTTGCTGAGCGAGAACGAACTCGACGCGGTACGTCAACGCGCCAACGCGATCATCGCCAGCGGCGTGTTTCCGGTCGATCCGACCGGACATCGCGTTCCCTGGCCACTCGTGTGAGCCGCCAACGCTCGGCCTCCCCGGACGCGACGACGCCCGTACGACGCGACGAGGCCCCGCCTGAGCGGGGCCTCGTCGTTTGAACGGCGGATCGCGAGGATCAGCGATTCTTGATGGCTTCGAGCACGGCCGGAAGGACCTTGTGCACGTCGCCCACGATGCCGAGATCGGCGACCGAGAAGATCGGAGCCTCGGGATCCTTGTTGATCGCGATGATGTTCTTCGAGCCCTTCATGCCCACGAGGTGCTGGGTGGCGCCCGAGATGCCGGCGGCGATGTACACCGTCGGCTTCACGACCTTGCCGGTCTGGCCGACCTGGTACGAGTAGGGAACCCAGCCGGCATCGACGATCGCACGCGAGGCGCCCGGCGCGCCGCCGAGGGCCTTGGCGAGGTCTTCGATGAGCGCGAAGTTCGCCTCCTCACCGAGGCCACGACCGCCGGCGACGACGATATCGGCGTCATCGAGGGAGGGGCCGGTGCGTTCTTCGACGTGCCGGTTCGTGACGGCCGCGCTGGCGACCCCGTCGGGCACCGCGAGGCTGGCGACGGCGGCAGCGCCACCACCGGTCTCCTCGGCGGCGAAGGACTTCGGACGCACCAGGAAGATGCCCGGCTTAGAGCCGGTGAACTTGGTGAACACGTCCTGGGTGCCGCCGAAGATCGGCTCGACGCCGGCGAGTCCGCCGTCGCGTTCCACGATGTCGGTGACGTTGGTGATCACCGGGGCATCGAGAGCCACCGAAAGGTTGGCGGCGATGTCGCGGCCGTCCTGGGTGGTGCCGATGAAGATGGCGTCGACGCCGTCGATGGCGGCGGCGATGGCCTGGCCGACCGGAGCGCCGAGCAGGTTGCCCGAGACATCGCCGGTGGCGTGCACGGTGGTCGCTCCGTGGGCACCGAGTTGGCCGGCGATCGCGTCGGCGTCGGCACCGGCGTAGACGGCCTCGACGGTTGAGGCGAGCTCGCGGGCCTTGGCCAGCATTTCGAGTGTGATGGTGGCGACTTCGCCGTTGGCGGCCTCAGCGAGGACCCAGATCTTTGAAAGCGTCATGGTGTTACTCCTCAGATGACCTTCAGGTTGGACAGGAAGTCGACGACCTTGTTAAAGGCCTCGCCGTCATCCTCGATGACTTCGCCGGCCTCGCGGGCGGCGGCGGTGGCGACCTCGACGATCTCCTGGCCGGCGCCGGCCCAGCCGACCTGCCCGGCGTCGAGACCGAGGTCGCCGACGGTGACCTGATCGACCGGCTTGGACTTGGCGGCCATGATGCCCTTGAACGAGGGGTAGCGGGGCTCGACCACGCCCGCGGTCACGGCGACGAGCGCCGGAAGCGGTGCGACGACCTCGTCGTAGCCGAGTTCGGTCTGGCGATCGACCTTGATGTTGGAGCCATCGACCGTGACGGACTTGGCGAAGGTGACCGAGGGAATGCCGAGCACGGCCGCGATCTGCGCCGGAACGACACCGGTGTAGCCGTCGGAGGATTCGATACCGGCGATGACCAGGTCATAGCCGCCGACCCGCTCGATGGCCTTGGCGAGCACCTTGGCGGTGGTCAGGGCATCCGAACCCTTCAAGGCATCGTCGCTGACGAGGACGGCCTTGGCGGCTCCCATGGCGAGTGCGGTACGAAGGCCGGAGACCTCACCGTTCGGGGCCATCGACACCAGCGAGACCTCGCCGTCGCCGGCGAGCTGCAGGGCCATCTCGACGCCGTAGGCATCGGACTCATCCAAGATGAGCTTGCCATCGCGCACGAGGGTCTTCGTGGAGGGATCCAGCGCGCCCGGATCAGCCGGGTCTGGGATCTGCTTGACACAAACAACGACGTTCATGGTCACAGTCTGCCAAGAGAATGTATTCACAAACAACCTCGGATATCGAGGGTCGGCCACCCCACTTCCGCCGCGCCGAGGTGCCCGGGCTACGGTACGAACGTCATGAAGGTGTTGTTGATCGTCAACCCCCGCGCCTCGTCGGTGCGACCGCGCCGACAGCTCGGTGTGCATCGCCTCCTCGGCACCGAACACACGGTCCAGATGGTCGAAACCACCCACCGCGGCCACGCCACCCAACTCGCGGCCGATGCGGCGCACGACGGGGTCGATGTCGTGGCGGTGCTCGCCGGGGACGGCACCTTGAACGAGGCTGCCAACGCCCTGATCGGCTCGACCACCGCACTCATGGCCCTGCCCGGAGGTTCCACCAACGTGTTCGCTCGCACGTTGGGCCTCAGCGACAATCCGCTCAAGGCGACCAGGACCGCGCTCAGCGCCCTGCGCGCGGGTTCGATTCGATCCATCGGCACCGGTTCGGCGAACGGGCGCCACTTCCTGTTCAACTGCGGCGTCGGCTGGGACGCCGTGTTGGTACGCCAAACCGAACGGCGCTCGCACCTCAAGCGCCGCCTCGGCCACCTGTTGTTCGTGTGGTGCGGCCTCGAGACGTGGTTCCGGCTCTATGACCGGACGCGGCCACATTTCTCGGTACACCACGAGGACGGGCGCACCGTCGACGACGCCTATTTCACCGTCGCACAGAACTCCAACCCCTACACCTACGTCGGGCATCGCCCGTTCAACGTCTCGCCGCACCTCACCCTCGTCGACCCGCTCGCGGTGACGACCCTCACCGAGTTGCGGGCCCGCTCGTTTCTCGGATTGATGTTCGCCACGTTGCGCTCACGGGACGCGCTCGCCACCCATCCGATCGTCGATCACGTGGCCAAGACCAACGGATTCACCATCACTGCGGTCGATCCGGTCGCGTATCAGGCGGATGGCGACGACCTCGGCGACGCCAACTTCATCGAATTCCGCCACCACCCCGACTCGCTGCGGGTCGTGATTCCCGAGGAGTACCCATGGTGACGATGATCGCCGCGGTTGTGGAGTCCTGCGGAGAGAACGGCTGCGGCGCGAGTGCAGGGGCCTCGCGATGGTGGGCGTTGGCGATCGTCGCCGCCCTGACCGTGATGTTCACGTTGATTCAGGCTCGCCGCACGACCCTTCGCCGAGGACGGGGTCGAGGCCACGACTCCGAGGCCGACCAAGCGCCCCGAGCGCCACGTCCGGACGATTCGTGATCACGGCGTCGACGCCCCAGGAGGCGAGCTGCGCGATGCGGCCGGGGTCATCGACGGTCCAGACGTTGACGGCGACACCGGATTGGTGGGCTCGGGCGACCGACTCGGCCGACACGAACAGGTCGTAGGGATTCGCCGCCTGGTGGCCGCGCTCGACACACAGCGCGACCGCATCGGCGGGTTCCTCGGTCGACAACACGAGAAACCCCGTGGCGATATCGCCGTCGGCGTGCCGCGCTGCGTCCAGGGTTGGGAGGTCGAAGCTGCTGATGAGGATGTCGGTGACGCTTTTCACGGTGGCCCGAATCGTTTTGACGACCTCGCGGGCGATTCCGGCGGTAGCGTCATGGCCGGGTTCCCCTTCGGTGTTCTTGATCTCGACGTTTACGCCCATCGGAGCGCATGTCTCCAAGGCCGCCGCGAGCGAAGGTACCGAGTCGGGAATCTCTCGTGACGTCATCTCTGCAATCGTTCGGCCGTCGCTCAGGTGGGGGTCGTGATGAACGACCAGGAGTCCGTCCCGAGTCCGACGCACGTCCAATTCCACCCAATCAGCACCTTGGGCCGCGGCGCCACGAAACGCCTCCAGGGTGTTCTCCGGATAATCGTGGGAGGCACCCCTATGGCCGATCACGAGCGTCAACGCAAATCACCTCGAAACTTTTCCTTTACAGCCCGGAAATCGGGCGGTAACTTTCCCTTGTTCCACTTTTCACAAGAGTCCGACCGACATGGCGGGCAGCTTGGGATCCACGATCCGGCCATCACCTGATGCCGGCCTTGGAGCGGTGGCACACCGAGAATTCGCATTCAAATCTACGTCCCCGCACGCATATCGGAGGAATCGTGGCACTGACCTCGAGCCGCTCTCTCACCCTGGCCAACGACGACTGGCGCACCAACGCCGCCTGCCAGGACACCGATCCGGACCTCTTCTTCCCCGTCGGCACCACCGGCCCGGCCATCGAACAGATCGACAACGCCAAGCGCGTCTGTTCGACCTGTGAGGCAAAAGACCCGTGCCTCGAGTTCGCGATGATGACGAACCAGGACTCCGGTGTCTGGGGCGGAACCTCCGAAGAGGAGCGCCGCAAGCTCCGCCGCGCATGGCTCGCCGCCCAGCGCAAGTCCGCCTGAGCACCGAACGCTGCAGCACCGAACACGTCTGCACCGAACACCCGAGACCCGGGTGGCGCAACAATTGAACCGCTGAGCGCCTGAGCGCTCAGTGCCGACGATGGGTCGACCCGTGTCGACCCATCGTCGCGTCCGGGCCCATGGCCTCGTCGTAGGCGAGTCACTCCCAACGCTTGGTCGCCGAGACCGAGATGACAACCTTCGTCCCCGATCCATCGTCTCCGCATCTGTAGTCGATCGTGCCGCGCAACTCATCGATCACCAGCGCGGCGATGATGCTCTGCCCGAGCGACTCAGAACTGCGCGCCGGGCGCACCGCAGCGGGAATCCAGCCCACCCCGTTGTCGATCACCGTCACGACGATGTCGTCGTCGTCTCGGGCCAGTTCGATTTCGACCAACGGCTCGTGCCACGGCTGACGCTCGGGGACAAAGGCGTGTTCGACGGCGTTCTGCAGGAGTTCGGTGACGACCAGCGACAACGACGTCGCCACTTCTGAGGCCACCACTCCCCCGTCTCCGGAGATCCGAAACTCGATCGGGTGCTCGCTGCTGACGAGGCCCTCGTTCACCATGCGCACCAGGGGGCCCAGCAACGAGCGAAACTCGACGTCGTCGCCGGGCTCGCGAGACAGCGTCTCATGAACGAGCGCGATCGAATGGATCCGTCGCACCGACTCCTCGACCGCGTCTCGCGCTGTCGGCTCGCTGAGGCGCCGGCCCTGAAGCCGCAGCAACGACGAGATCGTCTGCAGGTTGTTCTTCACCCGATGGTGAATCTCCGCGATCGTGGCGTCCTTGCTGAGCAACAACCGGTCGCGGTGGCGCACCTCGGTGACGTCGCGCACCAACATGACGGCGCCCTCGGCAACGCCGTTTCGAATGAATGGCAGCACTCGCAAGGCGACGGTGACGTCTCCGGGAAACTCGCGTTCCTCGGCGCTGGGCCGTCCGGTGGCCAGCGCCGCTCTCATCGAGACGTTGAAAAAGCCGAGGTCGCGTAACGACGAGCCACGACTGATGACCTCGACCCCGCTTCGGTTGAGCGTCGAGTTGGCGTTCGGGGAGGAATACTCCACGAGGCCATCCGCGTCGACCACGATCACCCCATCGCCCACACGTGGCACCGTCGCATGTTCGACGTCCTCCGGGGGGAACGGAAAGGTCCCGTCGGCGATCATCTCGGTGAATCTGCCGAATACCGTCTCGTAGGTTTGTTCCAACTCACCAGGATGGGGGCGATATGCCGAGACGAACTCGCGGGCCAGCACCGCGATGGGCGAGCCGTTGAGGTTCACCGGGATGGCCTCGACGCGAATCGTTTCGCCCAGCCACGCCGAGTCGATGGTGCCGCGGTGGATGGCGCCCGTGCCGAAGGCCGCAGCGATCAGCGGGCGCTGCATCGGGGTTCGCGTCTGACCGACGATGTCGGTCAGGTAGATGGTCTGGCTCGTGGCGGGGCGCACGTGGCGGACCATGCGGAAGCGGTCGTCATCGCGCACGTACAGGACGAGGTCGCTGAAGCAGAAGTCAGCGAGCATCGACCATTCGGACAACAGCCGGGTGAGGTGCCCGATCGCCTCGCTGCCGAGGTGGGCCGGGAGGCGGCGCGACGCCGACGAATCGGCCTCCACCTCAGTTCCTCCACATCATCGCGCCGAGGCGCAACAACCCACGGAGATCGGTGATGTCCTCGCTCATGTAGTCGAGGGCCGCCACCGAATCGGCGTGGCGCGACAACTCGGCGCGCAATTCGGCCTCGCGTTGGGCGACGAGGCGGTAGTTGTTGAAGCTCGTGCCGATCTCTGCGAGCACCCGTGGGCCGTGTCCTTCGTGATCCCACGCGCCGGCGAGTTGTGCGATCACCTCGTCGGGATTCGCCGCGATCTCCTTGGCCGCAGCGGCGCCGTCGGCGCGTAGCAGATACTCGGGCAACACCTTGTTGAGCACGATCGCGCCGACGTGAAGCTTGCGTTCGTTCAACAGGTCGAGGAAGAACTGTGCCTCGCGCACCGGCGCCGCCTCGAGGGTCGACACCACGACGAAGGTGGTCTGTGAACCCTCGAGCAGGTGGGTCACGGCCTCGGCTCGCGAGACGAAACCGGGATACATCGTCTGGAACAGGATGAAGAACTCGGCGACGTCTTGGAGGAACTGGCTTCCGAGGACGCGGTCGGCGATCGAATAGAAGGGCTTCGAGGCCATCGACACGACCCGACTGCGATACGGCGCGATCAGCCATCGCAACAGCCTCGAACTGAAGAAGTCGGCCATGCGATCCGGCGCATTGAGAAAGTCGACGGCGTTTCGGGTGGGTGGGGTGTCGACGACGATCAGGTCATAGGTGCCCGAGGTGTGGAGTTCGTAGAGCCGCTCCATGGCGATGTAATCGTGGCTCTGGACGAACTTCCCGGTGATGTTCTGATACAGCGGGTTCTTGAGGATCTCGTCGCGGGTCTTCGGGTCGGGCGCGTGTCGGCGGATGAGGTCGTCCCAGCTCTGCTTGGTGTCGAGCATCGCCGCCCACAGCTCCCCCTTGGGGGTGACGCCAGCCTCGGCGAACCCGGCCGGGTCGACGCGGGTCTCGACGTTGCCGAACGACTGCAGGCCCATCGCATTCGCGAGCCGCTTGGCCGGATCGACGGTCAGCACCAGCACCTTGGCATTCATCTCCGCCGCTGCGGTCGCCGCGAGCGAGGCCGCGGTGGTCGTCTTGCCCACTCCACCCGAACCGGTCGAGATAACGATCTCCTTGGCCGAGCAGAGTTGTTCGAGGGTCACGCTGTTGGTCACAGGATCTCCTCCCCCAGCAGGTCGGCCACCTGCCGGGTGACGCGGATGCCGTGCATCCGGGTGAACAGATACGGAACCATGACGAGCGGAATCGTGTTCGGTAACTCGCCGGCGAGGCGTTCGAGGTGCACGGCGCGGCTGCGACGAAGATCGGCGGCGAGGCGAGCTGCGTCGATCACCGCCTCGGCCCCCGAACCGACGACACCGCTGAGCGCGGCACGGCCGGCGGGCGTGTCGAGCAGGTCGAAGGCCGCCTCCTCGTCGCGGTTGAACAGCTCCGGCAACACCCGGTTCACGATCACGGCTGCGACGTCGATGTCGGTCTCGGAGTCGAGCCGCTCGATGAGTTCCAGCGTCTCGTTCACCGGCATCTCCTCGGGGGTCGCCGTGATGACCACGCCGGTCTGGTGCGGGTCGGTGAGGATGTCGATCATCCACTCGGTCTGCTGGCGCACCATGCCCACCGAGATGAGTTCGCCGAGCGCGACCGGCGAGGCGAGTTGCCCGACCACGTGTCCGCTCGCCGACGCGTCGACGACGACCAGGTCGTAGTTCTCGGCTCGGACCTCCCAGGCGAGCTTGCCGACCGTGAGGATCTCCTTGACCCCCGGCGCGGCGCTCGCCACGAAATCGAAGGTCTTTGCGAGCGGGCCGAGGCGGCTCACGAGCGGGATGCGCAGGTGCAACTTGAGGTACTCCTTGAGGGAGTCCTCGGTGTTCATGGTCATCGCGGAGAGGTGGCGCTGCACCTCGGTCGGCTCGTAGCGCAGCGACTGCATGCCGTAGAACTCGGCAAGGTTGCCCTTTGCATCGATCTCGCACACCAGCGTGCGCTTGCCCTGCGCGGCGGCCAGCAGCGAGAGTGCGGCCGCCACGGTGGTCTTGCCGACGCCGCCCTTGCCCGTGACGAAAAGCAGGCGCCGATCGAGCAGGTGCGGTCGTTGCGTGGGTGGAGCCATGAATCGCAGCGCCTCGCTCAGGTTCGCGTCACCACTCGGGTTGCCGCTTACGCGCCGAACCCGATCCGCGGCGCCGCCTTGTCGCCGCCGATCTCGACGTACGCGATACGGGCCACCGGCACTGCGATCTCGCGGCCCTTTTTGTCGGCGATCCACCAGACACCGCCCTCGGTGCCGAGTGCTGCTTCGAGACCGGTCTTGACGGCCTCCACGGTTGCATCGTCGCCGAGGTCGAGCTCGAGCTCACGGGCCGATTGGATGATGCCGATACGAATGTCCACACGAACTCCTCAGTGTTGTGGTGCGCGGCCGCCAATCGTAGGCATGGCGTGAGGCGGCCGCGGTCGTCGAACTCAATTGATGCGCAATTCCGGGTTGAAACGTCGGGTCGGGGCCAGCTCGACATCGATTCGTTCGGCGAGTGCGGCGAAGGCCTCGGCAGCCTCGCCCTCGGGCTCGACGGTGACGATCGGGTGGCCCTTGTCGCCTCCCTCTCGCACGAGCGGGACGAGTGGGATCTGGCCGAGGAGCGGCACCTCGATGTCCTCCGCGAGACGCTTGCCGCCCCCTTCGCCGAAGAGTTCATACCGCTTGCCGTCGTCGCCGGTGAACCAGCTCATGTTCTCGATGACGCCGCGCACCGGCAGGTTGACCTTGTGACCCATGGCGGCAGCCCGCTGCGCGACGCGCTGCGATGCCGAGTTCGGGGTGGTGACGACGTACATCTCGGCTCGGGGCAGGAACTGTGCAAGGGAGATCGAGATGTCGCCGGTGCCGGGCGGAAGGTCGATGAGGAGGTAGTCGGGCTCGTCCCAGAACACGTCGGTGAGGAACTGTTCGAGGGCCTTGTGCAACATGGGGCCACGCCAGATGACGGCCTGATTCTCCTCGGCGAAGAACCCCATCGACATGACCGACACGCCGTTGGCCACCGGTGGCACGATCATCTGATCGATGAGCCGAGGTGGGCGTGTCACCCCGATCATCTTCGGAATCGAAAATCCCCACACGTCCGCGTCGACGATCGCTACCCGCTTGCCGCGGCGGGCCATGGCCACCGCGAGGTTCGTGGTGACCGACGACTTGCCGACGCCGCCCTTGCCCGACGCGATGAGCAGGACCCGGGTTTTCACCGCCGGGTTGGAGAACGGGATCGAGCGCCCCTCGGCGTGGCCGTGTGCCTGTTGCGAACCGGCGGTCGAGGCCGGATCGCCGATGAGCTTGAGGCGCAACTCGCGCTGTTCCTCATCATCCATCGGATGGAATTCGAGCTGGATATCGACGGCACCGATCGCGGCGAGCTTCTCGCGGATCTCGGCGTCGAAGCCGGCCTGAAGCGGGCAGTTCGGCGTCGTGGTCAGGATCAGGAGACGAACCGCGTCGCCAGCGACCGCAACCTCGTCGACTTGGCCGAGTTCGACGATGGAACGACGCAACTCGGGGTCGACGACGGTCGAGAGAACATCGAGGACCGCTGATTCGGTGAGCGCTGCTTCGGAAGACGACATGTGGCCATTCTTTCCCATGGGTGTGCGGCACCCAAATCTGGTCCGAACCCGTCGGTGGGGTCTGCAGCGGCCGATACCCCGGGCCGATGTAGCCTGGAAACATGTCTGCGCCCGATGGCCTAGAGGAACGAGAGCGCCTCAGCCCGACCGACTTCTCCTCCGCGGTGTCGGCCATCACCTCTGCGTTCGGCGACCCCACCCGGCGCGAGATCTACCTGTTCGCTCACGATTCGACGGCCGGGGTGACGGCGTCGGAGGTGGCCCAACACTTCGAGTTGCATGCGAATGTCGCCCGCCACCACCTCGACAAGTTGGCTGCCGGCGGGTACCTCGATGTGGCGACGGTTCGAGCGAGCGGCGCCGGGCGCCCATCGAAGCGGTACCGGGCATCGGATGACCACATGCCCTTCGTCATGCCGGTGCGCCACGACGACATCGTGATCAACCTGTTGGGCCGGGCACTGTCGGAATTGGGCGAGGAGCGGGCCAGCGCCATCGCCGAGGAGGTGGGCGTCTCCTATGGGCGTTCGCTGGCGGCGTCACTCGGAGACGCCGCGGCCGGCCAGCGTTCGGTTCGGGCAGCGTTACACGCGGTCGCCGACTCCCTCGCCGCCCACGGGTTCGCCACCAAGGCCGAGCACCACGGTGACGAGTTGCGCATCGTCAGCGATCACTGTCCCTTCGGCGACGCGCCGGCCGAGCATCCGGTGATCTGCGCCGTCGACCGCGGCATCGTGTCGGGCATGTTGGAGGCCCTCTACGGCGAGACGCCGGTCGATCTGCTTTCGACCATCCCCCGTGGCGACGACCGCTGCGTCACCTCCGTCGACTCGGCACCGCTCGGTTCAGCACCGCTCGACGAGGCGTCGCTCGACGAGGCGTAAGGCACACCCACACCGAAGGCCACGCGCACGTCGACCCATCGCCGAACCGGACGTCCTCGTTCCCGGTCATGAGACGACCGCACTGCCGCCCCCAACGGGCTACACCCCGAGCACTATCCGCACCCCGTCATCGATCGCCGCAATGAGTGCTAGAGACAGGTGTCCCGATCGATCACCAAGCCATACCCGATCGACCAGTTCGAGACCGAGTGGCACTGCGACGGAATCCAACGCCAGCCCCGTCACAGTCGCCGGCAACATGACATTGCCCGCCAGGCCCGCCCGATCGAGGTTCGAGGTGAGCGGTACCACGTGGGTTTGCCAGACATCTGCGCTGAGCACATCGTTCGACGACACGATGACGCACGGACGCCGCTTGTCGAGTTCGACCCAGTAGACGTCGCCTCTCGCTACCACGGCGCTGCGCGCCCAATTCGCCTGCCGATCGATCGGGCATCAGATGGTGTCGGACGCGACCGTCCAGCCAACTCCGCATCAGCCATCAACTGATCGACAAAGGGAACTGAACTTTCCCGCGCATGGCGACGCAACTGTTCGGCTACCCAGGTGGAGAACGGAACATCGAGCGTCTCGATGATCCGCACGACGTCGTCGGGAAGACTAATAGTCTTGTTGGCCATGTACGTAGTATACGTACATGGTTGGATTACACCCAGCGCCGACCTGCACTGTCTCGCACTGGAGGAAATCGGCATTGCAGCACCTCGCAGACCCGAGACACCGAGACGGCGGCGTCAACGGCGAAGTGCGTGGATGTACAGGCGGTCGCCGTGAATCTGCGGGGCGCCTTGAGGTTCCCACCCACAGACCTCAAGCGCGCCGAGTAGGGCCGCCTTGTTCGGTGCGAACCAGTTCGTCGGGTCGCCAGCGAGTTCGCTATTCGGGAAGAACCACCACTTCGGGCTCCGCGAGATGTCGAACGCCACCGGTCGGCCCTTGACCCAGAACCGCACGTCCTGACGGAAGTAGGTCTTGAGAATCAGCCGAGCGCCTGGCTTGGCCGCAGCGGCCAGTTCGTCAAGCGCGAGCAGCGGGTTTCGAAGGTGGTAGAGGACGTTGATGAACAAGATCAGGTCGAAGGTGCCGAGCGATTCGGGCAGGGCATGCACATCCGCTGTGCGGTACTCGACTCGTGAACCCAGAAGCTCCTGCGCGACCTGGAACCCGTTGAGGCCCCCGGCCAACAAGGAGCTCTCGTCATCGATTGCCGTGACCTCCGCTCCGAGTTGCTCGCAGGCGAACGAATAGAACCCGTCCGAGCAACCAACGTCGAGCACTCGCTTGCCGGAAAGGTCCGAAGGCACCCGCAGCCGACGCCATTCCTCAGCCGTATCCTCATGGCCGGGCGTGACGACACCCGGTGCAACCTCGATGCGATGACGCCAAGCTGCGACGCTGTTGATCCGCTGTTGAACGTCCACGTTGTGTGCTCCTTGCGACGGATGAAGCGTACCGTTCGCCGATGTCGGCACCCGTGATACCCGGGCAGTACCGACCCGACCCGTAGCTGCTCACCGGAGGGCACCGACCTTTTGGTGCCCGACGACGCAGTTGTTCAGCGACCCAGGGCGGTCGAGGACACAACCACCCTGATCTCAATGTCAGGGGTTCGATTTAGTGTCAAACGCATGTTCGAGGGCTTCGACAGCGAACTGAATAGCCTGGGTTCCGGGATCGACGATGTTGCGGTGTTGTTCGAGCTGCAACGCCGTTTGGATCTGCACATGATCGACGTGGTGGGCGAGCTGGATGCTGTTGGGATGACCGACATCGTCGAAGGCCTGTCCACCAAAGCGTGGGTATCGAAGACCGCTCGTTGTTCGGGGGTGACCGCGGCCCGACGGGTATCGGTGGCTCGGGCGGTGCGGCGCCGGTATCGGCCCGACGTGTTGGACCGGCTCCGTTCCGGTGTTGCGGGGTTTGATCATCTGGTCGTGATCGGCCGCTGGTCGAACCCGCGGATCGAACCCACCTGGTCCGACAACGCCGGACCAATGCTGGACCTCGCGGAACATTTGACGTTCGCGAAATGGGAAAAGGTCATCGCCGCGTTGGCACGCCTCGTCGACACCGACGGCACCGAACCCGCCCCACCAGCAGAAGAGTCCTGGCTCGACCTACGCGACATCCACGGCCCCGACGGTGTCATCGGTGTGGAAATCGTCGGAGAGTTCTTCGGCGACTACGCCGAAGTTGTACGTCAAGCCATCAACGACGCCACCAACCGTCACCGCAAAGCTGTCCGCAACGACGCTGAACAGTTCGGCGGGTCACCGACAACATCAGAATCGCAACTACGCGCGAAAGCGTTGATGGACCTGTGCCGGTTCGGCACCCAGTTCACCCTGTCGGGTAACTACCGGCCAGGAACCGCCGAAGTGTCAGTGATTCTGCAGGCCGACGAACACGGCACCCCGAAGGCGTACAACCCCACAGGCGATCCGCTCACCGCCGATGTGATCGAACGGATGATGTGTGACCCAGAACTACGTGCCGTGCTGTTGGACTCGCTCGGCCAACCGCTCGATGTCGGCCACTCCGTACGGCTCGCGACCGACGCTCAACGCGCCGCACTCGCCGCACGCGACGGGGGGGTGTTGTTTCCCCGGCTGCGAAGCACCGGTCCACCACACCGAAGCCCACCATGTTCGCCATCACCGCAACGGCGGCGCAACCGCGGTGAACAACCTGGCGTGCCTGTGCCGACACCACCACGGCCTGGTGCACCGCGTCGGCTGGGCCATGCACATCACCACCGACGGCTGGACCCTCTACACCCACCCCTGTGGCATCACCATCTGGGGGCAACAACACGGGGTACAACGCCAAGGCCCCATCCCCGAAGAACTCGCCACCCAACCCGAACCCCCGGCCCGACCCAAAGTTAAAGTCCGCGGCGGAACCGTCGACCTGGCCGACGCGATCGCCACCATCCGGAACCGCTACGACCGCATGGCCGCCACCCCCAACACCCGCATCCACCGACCCCACGACGCCCGCCGGTCAAACACAGGCCGAAACTCGGGCAGGACCGGACGAACCGGCGGAGCGACGAGGGCCAGGCGAGCCACCGCCGGGCAACTCTCACTCACCCCGACCAAACCACCCCAACCACCGATACGCCAATGAACCGGCGGCGGACGGCGCCAGCAACAGGCCCAGGCGCTCAATACAAGCACTCAGGTCAGATGTTCGACCCCGGAAAATGCCATGACCAACGCCCCGTCGGCCCGACTGCGATCGACGTCGACAATCCCCCGCAATCGCCACTCGCCCGAACCCTCAGGATCGACGAGAATCTGTGTCGCGCCGTGACGGCCCGTCGCCGGCCCAGCGGAGACCGGCGGCTCGTCGAACACGAACCACTGCGCGGCGCGGGCATCGGGGGAGATGTCGATCCATGCGTGCTCCGACCAATACGGAGCCAGCGACTCATCGATCGCGCCGGCGTCGCGCTGCGCCGCGGCACCTTCGCTGTCGACCTGATCGAGCTCCGACACCGCTTCGGCCAGCGCCCGGCGGGCAGCGGCCTGCACCCAACGAAACATCTCGGTTCGCACGAGCGCACGGAACTCGCGGCGGTTGCGGGTGATATCGGTGGGCGCGTCAGCGTCGAGTTCGTTCGCCACCACATCGTCCACCTCTTCGCCGTGCGCGATTCGTTCGAGTCGCTCCCACTCGGCGAGCAACGAGGAATCGACGCTTCGAACCACCGCCGCCAACCAGTCGCCGATCTCCGCGAGCTCCGGTGTGCGCAGGTGGTCAGGAACGTTTCGTTCCAACGCCCGGAAGCAATCCGCGAGGTACCGGACCAACACGCCTTCCGAACGACGCAACCCGAAGCGATGCACGTACCCGGTGAGCGTCTCGCCCTGCTCGAACATGTCGCGGGCGATCGACTTCGGCCGCACCCACTCCCCCGCCAGCCACGGGTTGGCCTCGAGGTGGATCCGCCACGCCGCCACCAACTCGTCGCGCAGCGGCCGGGGCCAGTCGACCTCTGCGACACGGTCCTGGCGCTCCGAGAACTCGACGCCCTCGGCGGTGAGCTTCGCCCATTCCTCGTCGCGCAACACCCGCCGCTGCGCCTGCAGGATCGCGGAGGGGTCCTCGAGACTGGCCTCGACCACACTCACCATGTCGAGCGCCACCGCGTAGGGGGACGTTGCGGGCACCGCCTGCTCGCTCTCAGCAGGCACATCGTCGGACGGCACATCATCGCCAGGCGAGCCATCGGCGTCGGCCTCGGCGATCGCCGTGAGCATGTCGACGACGAACGGCGACAGCGGTCGATCGAGCGAAAAGCGCTCCTGCAGCTGTGGATGCGGCCGGTACGGACGACCCTCGGCATCGGGCTCGTCGAGTTCCTCCACCAGATCCGCGGCGACCAGCGAGGCCAACATGTCGTCGATCTGGGTGAGCATCTCGTCGCGGGCCGATTCCTTGGCGAAGCTGCGCGACACGATGTCGCGCAGTTGCGCCACGCCGTCACCGGGACGGTCGAGCACCCGCAGCACCGCGCCGCCATCCACCTCGAACCGTGAGACCAACGTCTCGGGAACCCCGCCGACGAGCCGATCGAACGTGTCGGAGTTCCAGTCCTTGAACCCATGCTCGGGCGCCTTCTTGCGGTGCTTGAGCCGCTTTCCCGCATTCGCCGCCTTGGCCTCGTCGCGACGGTTCTCGATCCAGTATGCCGGCGCCTGCACGACGACGGTCCCGGAGGTGTCGTAGCCACGTCGTCCGGCCCGGCCGGCAATCTGTTGGAACTCGCGCACGCTGAGGATGCGGGTGCGCGCCCCGTCGTATTTGCACAGCTGCGTGATGAGCACCGATCGGATCGGGATGTTCACCCCCACGCCCAGGGTGTCGGTGCCGCAGATGAGCTTCAACAGCCCCTCGCGGGCCATCCGCTCGACCAGCAGTCGATACCGCGGCAACAGCCCCGCGTGATGGACGCCGATGCCCGCGGCGAGATGTCGCCGCAGGTCCTTGCCGAAGGGGGTGTCGAACCGGAAGCCCGCCATCATCTCGGCCGCACGCTGCTTCTCCTCCTTTGTCAACACGTTGAGGCTCATGAACGCCTGGGCGGCCTCACTCGCCGCCTTCTGGGTGAAGTACACGACGTAGACCGGAGCGAGGTCGTCGCCAATGAGTTCGTTGATCGTCTCGTGAATGGGCGTGACGGCATAGCGAAACGACAGCGGCACCGGGCGCTCGCCTCCCCCGACGACCGCCGCGGATCGCGAGGTCGTCGAGTCGAGGTGTTCGACGAGCCAGCCCGTGTCTCCGAGGGTCGCCGACATCAGCAGAAAGCGGGTGTGGTGCAGTTCGAGCAGCGGCAGTTCCCACGCCCAACCCCGCCCCCGTTCGGCGAAGTAGTGGAACTCGTCCATCGTGACGTGACGCAACGGCAGCTCGCGACCCGACTGCAAGACGGCGTGCGCGAGGATCTCGGCGGTGCAACACAGGATCGGCGCGGTCGGGTTGATCTGCGTATCGCCGGTGACCATCCCGACGTTGTCGGCGCCGAAGATCGCCCGGAAATCGAAGAACTTCTCCGACACGAGCGCCTTGATCGGGGCCGTGTAGACCGAGAAGCCTCCGGCGGCCAGTGCCTCGGCGTGGCCGGCGGTGGCGACGAGCGACTTGCCCGACCCCGTGGGCGTCGTGATCACCGCGTGCTCGTCGGCGAACAACGACAGGGTGGCCTCCTCCTGGGCCGGGTACAGCGAGAGCCCCTGTGCCTCGACCCACCCGGTGAAACGTTCCAACGCCTCGTCGCCGTCCAGCCCGCCGAACGGGATCTCGAGTGTCGCCACGGCGCCATGCTACGGGAAGGGTTCACGGGCCGAACCACACCAGCGACCACCGGCCACGGCAGTAGGTTCTGACCATGGCTCGCACCTACCTCGACTATGCGTCGACCACCCCGCTTCGTCCCGAGGCGGGCACAGCGATGATCGCGCTCCTCGAGGCGTCCGGGAACGGCGAGATCGGCGACCCGAGCCGAAGCCACTCCGAAGGTCTTGACGCCCGCCGACTTGTGGAGGACTGCCGCGACGTCGTGGCCGCCGCACTCGGGGCCCGTTCACGCGAGGTCGTGTTCTGTTCGGGGGCGACCGAGGCGATCGCGGCCGCGTCGCACGGCGCCGTCCGTGCCGACCCGACACGCCCCCACAGCGTGCTCAGCGCCGTCGAACACGCGGCGGTGCGGACCTGTGCCGAGCGCGGTCCGCACACCAGCGTGGGGGCCGACCGCTACGGCCGGGTGTCGCCCGACGAGCTGCTCGACGCGGTGCGCAGCGACACCGCCGTGGTGCACCTGCAGTGGGCGAACCACGAAGTCGGCACGATCCAGCCGGTCGCCGAGGTTGCAGCACGCGTCGCCGAGCTCGACGACGTGTTGTTTCACGTCGACGCCGCCCAGGCCGCCGGGCGCACCGCGATCTCGTTCAAGCGCAGCGGTGCCGACCTGCTGTCGGTGTCGGGCCACAAACTCGGAGGACCCACCGGTGTGGGCGCGCTGCTCGTGCGGCGCGGCGTACGGCTCGACCCGCTCATCACCGGGGGCGACCAGGAACGAGCGCGGCGCGCCGGAATCGAAAACGTCGTGGCCATCGCCGGGTTCGCCGCCGCGCTCAACGCTGCGACGGCGACACTCGCAGCGGAGACCGAGCGGCTCGAGACGCTGCGGTCCCGCATCGTCGACTGGGCCCGCGATGCCGCGGGGGTCGGCGTGCTCGGCCACCCCGACGAACGCTTGGCACAACTCGTGTGTCTCGAGATCGACGGAATCGAACCTCAGCCGATCCTGATCGGGCTCGATCGTGTCGGAATCGCCGTGCACTCGGGCAACTCGTGCAGTTCCGAAGCACTCGAGCCGTCCCCGGTGCTCGCGGCGATGGGAGCCGACGCCCAGCACTCGCTTCGGATTTCGATGGGTCACCTCACGACCGACGAGGATATCGATCGGCTGCTCGCCGAACTTCCACGGGTACTCGAGCAGCTCTGGGCACTGCGCCGCTGAGCCACTCCGCTGCACCGAACACTGCGCCGAAACAGTTCTGGGCGCGCTAGCGAGTCGGATGTGACCCGCGAGCGCGCCCAGAACTCGTCCAGGCCCGGCCTCCTGCCGGAAAAGCCGCCCGGCCCGCCCAAGCAGGACGGCGGAACCGATCAGTCGTCGCCGGTCATCACCAGCACCGGGCACGGGGCCTTGCGCAACAGTCGCTCATCGGTGCCGCCGAGCAGGTGACGTTCGAACCATCCGGTCTGGGTGGAGCCGACGACGATGAGGTCGACGTCGTCCTCTCGAGCGACCGAGGCGATCGCGTCGGGGACCGAAGCCGACGATGGCACGATCCGCTCCACGACACTTCGTGCGCCCAGCATTCGTTCGGTGCGCTCGATGGCCTCGCGTCCCTCTTCCTTCGCCTCCTGAAATCGTTCCTCGGCCTCGTCCTCGTCCATCAGCGGACCGGCGAAACCGCCAGCGTCGAGCGCCGGGTCGTATTTCCCTTCGATGATGGACACGAGATACACCTCGGCATCGACCGGGATGTAGTCCAACGCCCGCTGGGCGGCCTCGACCGATTCGTCGGTACCGTCGGTTGCAATCATCACACGAATACCCACAGCCGCTCCTCACGTCGTGCCTTGTTACGAACGCCAACCTCGCGTGTACCTCGTGGCGTCAGTGCAACGGTAGCGCCCACAACCGGGGGGCGTGGCGTAGGCGGAGCGCCGGACTCAGTCGTCCCAACGGCGGTCGGGGTCGTGTTCGGCGTCGTGTTCGGATTCGCCGAGCACGATGCTGGCGCACAGCCGCCGCAACTCCTCGTCGAACTCGGGATTGGGGTTCATTACCGAACTCACCGGCGCGGCCAACACGATTTCATCGCCGTCGCGCAGCCGCACCACCACCCCCGACCATCGCCGATGACGCGCCCGCTGGACGAGTTCGATCTCGGAAATCGGCACGCGACGAACCCACGTGAAATTCCGACTCACGAGGGTTCCGTCCTCGACCGACAAGCTGGTGGTCGACCATTGCAACACCGAGTGGCCGATTCCGATGACCGCGCCGAACGCCACGGCCTTCCAGACATCGACGAACTCGACGAACCCCAAGACGAGTGCCAGCAGCGCCCACAACGCCCCGTGGGCCACACCCCACATCAACACGCTGCCCGGGTGGGTTCGAAATCGCGCACGGCCGCTCACGCTTCCACATTACGTTCGCGGGTTGCCTAGTCTGCGTCGGTGACGATTTTCCTCGTTCGCCACGGCTCGGCGGGCCACCGCAATGATTCCGATCCCAACGACCTCGACCGCCATCTCGACTCGACGGGGCTGGTTCAGGCTGAGCGATTGGCCGCAGTCTTTTCCGGTGCGGAGCAACTGACCGGACTCGGCGACCTCGGGGTCCCGGCCGTCGAGCGGGTGTGGTCCTCTCCAGCGGCACGCTGCGTGGAAACCATCGAACCGACCGCGAGCCGCCTCGGTGTGTCGTTGTCCACCTCGCCCCACCTGTTGGAAGGCGCCGACATCGACGGAGCGTGGGAACTGATCGAATCGCTCGCCCGCGAGTCGGGCGACTCGGTGATGTGTTCCCACGGCGACATGATCCCCGAACTCATCCGACGCGCCCGGCTGCGCGGGATGCTGGTTCCGACGAAGTCGGGATGTTCGAAAGGCTCGGTGTGGGCGCTGTCGTGGGACGGGGATCGCTTCATCAGCGGCTCGTACGCAACGACCCGCTGACCACCGACCACCGACCGCCGGCCGCGCGACAACGCTGCCCACCTGGACCGGGACGGGCTGCTCAGCTCGCCGTAGCGGTGCGATCCTCAATCCCCCACGGCGAGCGATGCTCGCCGGACACCATGTCCAGAAACGGCACGGCATCGAAGGCCTCCGGACCGAGCACCCCGGCACCGTGCCACACTCCCTCGGCGATGAGTTCAGCGGCAACGGCCGGGAACAGCGCCGTCTGCCACACGACCGCCTGTGCGCCGTCGCGCGCCAGCGACTCGGCGTTGTCGACGACGTGGTACAGGTACACCTCTTTGTGCTCGCCGTCGGTGCCGGTTCCGCTGACCCAGGTGCCGGCACATGTCTTACCCGAGATCTCATCGGTGAGGTCGGCCGGGTTCGGTAGGACTGCGGCCACGACGTCGCGCGGCGACACCCGCTGGCCGCGTACCTCGACCGGATCGACCCGATCCAACCCGAGCTTGTGAAGGGTCTTGAGCACGTCGATGAACTCGTCGCCGAGCCCGTATTTGAACGTCACGCGGTTGCAGTCGATCCAACGGGGCACCAACAGCACCTCCTCGTGTTCAACGTTGACGCATTCGACCGGACCGATGCCCTCGGGAAACACGAAGGTCTCCGGCTCGCTGAACGGCTCGGTGGTGTACCACCCGCGCTCGCGCTCCCAGATCACCGGCGGGTTGAGGCACTCCTCGATCGTGGTCCAGATGGAAAATGTCGGCGCGAAGTCGTAGCCGGCGACCTCGAGGTTGGCCCCGTCGCGCACGCCGATCTCATCGATGGAGCTGAAGAGGTGATCCGACGCGTACCGGGCGAACACATCGGCGAGACCCGGCTCCACACCCATCCCGCACAAGGCGAGCAGCCCGCGTTCTGCCCAGGCATCGTGGCGCGCGAACTGTTCGTCACCCAGCTTCACCCCGCACACGGCGTGGGGGTCGCCCGGATGGGGGCTCGACAGCGACATCGCCATGTCGATGTAGGTCACACCCGCCGCAAAGCAGCCCTCGAAGATCGGCATGACGAAGCGAGGATCCGCGGCGTTCAGGACCAACGTGGCCCCCGCGTTGGCAATGGCCGCGGCGACCGCCGCCGAGTCGGACGCGTCGACCGCCATGGCACTCACCCTGGCATCGCCCGTGCGGGTCGCAGCGCGTTGCGCTCGCGCAAGATCGATGTCGGCGAGGACCAACGTCTCGAAGAACCCCCGCCGGGACACGATCGTTGCGAACGCGGAACCGACACCGCCGGAACCGATCACGAGGATTTTCATGGCGCGACTCTACGGGAGCGTCGCACTGAAGCGTCGCGAAAAGCTCGGCGCGGCGAATGATCTCCGCGCCGCGGCCCACCCCGAGGCGCGCGATCAACCCCCCGACGCGGATGCCTGCCGGGTCACCTCGGCGCGGATCTCAGCGGCGCCGACGTAGGGCGACACCAGCGGGGAGATCTCGCGATCCCCGAGCGCATCGAGGTCGGCCAACGACGCGTCGTAATCGCCCAGCCACATGTTCCAGGTTGCCCGCAACAGCAGCGCGGTCGGGTCCTGTGGGTCGATCACGAGCGCCTCGTCGGCGCTGGCGAGGGCCGTGGGCAGGGTCGCCGCGGCGAGTTCGTTGTCGATGGTGGCCAAGAGCCCCAGGGTGAAGGACCGCAGGGTCAGGAACTGCGCGTTGTCGCGGTGAGCGTCGAGTTCGCCCTCGAAGCACTTCACCGCGTCGGCCAACGTCGTCGCAGCCTTCGCCAGCGCGTCGCCATCGGGTGAGTCACCGGCCGAACCGTCTCCGGCCGACGAGGTCGCCTCGCCGAGCTGGGTGCCGGCCGTTTCGGTCTGTTCCCAACACGCCGCGGCGTCCGGTCCCAGCAGGCCCAGCGCGATCTTTCGTTCGAGGCCCTGGCTGGCGAGCGTGTTGCGCACCGCCGGCGAGGGGTCGAGCGCCATGAGTGCGTCGATCGCCTCCTGTGCACCGGCAAAGTCCCCGGTGTCGGCACGGACCGAGGCGATGAACACCCAGACGTCGGGAAAGGTCGGATCGAGTTCGACGACGCGATCAAAGCGTTCCATGGCCTCCTCTGGACGGTCGGTTCGGGCGAAGGCCCAGCCCTGGTAGGTGAGGTAGGTGACATTGTCGGGAGCATCGGCCAACAATTCGTCGTAGCACGCAATGCCCTCCTGCGGTTCCGACATCGACAGCGTCATGCAACGTCTCGCGCCGGCACCGGGCGAGGCCGTGTTGCCGGTGAGGCTCTCGTCGCCGACCCGACTGGCTGAAGCGTTGATCAACAGCACCGCGGCGACCACCCCGAACACGAGACACCCGCCGATCCACGCCAGGCGTCGCGACAGCGCTGGGCGCGCCGCGGCCTGGCGCTGTGCGAGTTCGTCGGTGTGTTCCTCGAGGGCCTCGATCGCCGCCGCCGCCCGCGCGACGTAGCCGCGGCGCAGTTCCTCGTAATCCTCCTCATCGACATCGCCGGCGTCGCGTTCTCGATCGAGATCACGAATCGAGTCGAGCAGGTAGTCGCGTTCCTCCTCGAGACGGGCGATCGCGTCGAGGTCGATCCTTCGGGCCATCAGGTGGACCCCGGGTCATCCGCAGCGCCGCCGGCACTCGCCGCGCCGCCGGCACTCGCCGCGCCGCCGGCATCCGCCGAGACGCCGGAGACGCCGGCCCGCAACGCCGCCTCGACCTTCGCCGCGCCGGCGGCGTCGACCCGCAACGACGCCGAGGAGTCACGGCGGGAACGCGCGCTCATGAAGGCCACCCCCATCCCGGCGACTCCACCGAAGGCAACTACCACCGGCAACACCCACACCAATGCGCCGATACCGGTGCCGCGGGGGTTCAGTAGAACACGTTCTCCGTAGGCCTGGGCCATCGCGGTGAAGATCTCGTCGTCGGACTTTCCGGCCCTCATCTGTTCCTCGATCGCGGCGCGCATCGTCTGGGCGAAACCCGACTGAGAACTGGCAACCGATTCACCCGAACACTTCAGGCACTTGAGTTGCTCGGCGATGCGGTGCAGCCGATCCTGCGAGGTTCCCTCCACCGGCGCGGGCCTCGCCCCGAGCGCGAGCAGCACCACCACCGCGACCAACCCGAGCGCCCAACCGGCCCGGCGAAGGGTGCGCGACTGCGGGCCGTTCAGGTTCCCACGCGTGCTGCGCCCCGTTGCGCCAGCACCCATCAGCGACCGCCCTCGTCGTTCCAGCGCTGCATCTCGGCCTCCACTTGAGCCGCGGTGATGCCGCCGATGAACTTCTTGATCACGATGCCATCCGGAGCCACCAGATAGGACTCGGGCAGCCCGATGACCCCGAATTGCACGTTGATGTCCACCCCCAGCCCCACCAGGACGGGAAACTCGCCACCGTGGTCGTCGAAGAACTGCTGCACGGTGGGAGCCGGTTCGTCATAGGCAATGCTCACCACGGCCGCATCGCCACTTTGACCATGACGCTCGGAGAACAACTTGAGCTCCGGGTGCTCGGCCACGCACGGAGGGCACCACGTGGCAAAGAAGTTCACGAGCAGGAACTGCCCGAGGTAGTCGTCGCTGCGAAACGGACGGCCTTGCAGGTCGGTCGCCTGCAGTTCGGGCATCTCGCGCCCGACGATGCTGTTGGTGTCGGTCGCCTCGTCGTCGCGCACGCTGGCGATGACGAACACCGCGATCAGTGCTGCCATCACGATCCCGACGATCGACGCGATCACCGCTGGCCGATTCTTCAATTCACCGCTCCTTCGGCGATCTGGGCTGGGTGCGATGGCGGGTCGTCGGACGTGACCTCGGTCGACTCCGACACAGGTGCGAGCGGGTCTCTGCGGCGCCCGGGAAACGCAGCAAGAACGGTGCCCAGCACCATGACCAACCCGCCGATCCACAACCATTGAATGAGTGGCTCGACGACGACGAGCAGCCGAATCGTCGGATCCGAGGTGGTCGGCTTGCGAAGCAGGTTCATGTAGAGGTCCTCGGTGAACGACACCCGCACCGAGGGCCTCGACACCTCCATTCCCGTCATGAGGTACTGGTTGATCGCCGGTTCGAAGGTCCGCCCATCGTTGACCCGGATGCCCGCACGAATCTCGTTTCGGTTGGATTCGGTGACGACCCGGTTCGACACGTACTCAAACGTGTGACCGCCCACCGACACCCGATCACCGATCGTCATCGTGAACTCGCCCTGACGACTGAAACTCGACGAGGCGGTGAAGGCCACCGCGATCAACAGCACCCCGAGGTGCACCACCATGCCACCGTTCGCCCGCCCGACAAAGCCCCGCCAACCCTGTCGTCGGGTGGCCAGCACGAGTTGGCGCAGCACCGAACCGGCAGCGAATCCACACAGCCAGAATCCCAACAGCGGCGCCACGCCACGAGCGCCGACCGCGACCGCGAGGCCCAGCACCAGCACCGAGGTCCACATCGGCCACCAGAGTCGCTTGCTCAGCAGTTCCGCCGACGCGGCGCGCCACGGCAAGACCGGAGCGACCGCCATGAGGAACAACATGACGAGACCGATCGGCGTCGACATCGTGTCGAAGAACGGAGCCCCGACGCTGAGCGTGTCGTCGTTGAGCGCTTCGACGACGAGCGGGAACACGGTGCCCAGCAACACCACGAAAGCAAAGGCGGCAAACAACACGTTGTTGGCGAGAAACGCGCCTTCGCGGCTCAACGGCGAATCGATCGCGCCGGGTGAGCGCAGCCGTTCCCCCCGCCAGCCGATCAGCACGAGCGCGACGATCACCACGACGGCGAAGAACCCCAACAGGGTCGGGCCGACCGCGCCGTCGCTGAACGCGTGCACCGACTGCACGACCCCCGACCGCGACAGGAACGTGCCGAGGATCGTCAAGGCGAAGGTCGCGATCACCAGCGACAGGTTCCAGACCCGCAACATGCCGCGTCGTTCCTGGACCATCACCGAATGCAGGTACGCGGTGCCGGTCAGCCACGGGAGAAACGAGGCGTTCTCCACCGGGTCCCACGCCCAGTAGCCACCCCAACCCGACACCTCGTAGCTCCACCAGGCGCCGAGCACGATCCCGGCCGTGAGGAACCCCCACGAGATGACCGTCCAGCGTCGGGTTTCCGCCAGCCACCCTTCACCCAGGCGGCCGGTGATGAGCGCAGCCATGGCGAACGCGAAGGGGACGGTGAACCCGACGAATCCGATGTAGAGCATCGGCGGGTGAAACGCCACGAGGATGTGGTTCTGCAACAACGGGTTCGGACCCGGCCCGTCGAAACCGGGGGGCTGACCCGAGCCACGAAACACCGGCGCCGCGGTCAGCATCAGCGTGAAGAAGAAGGCGGTGACGATGAACATGATCACCATCGCCCACCCCAACAGGGCGTCTCCGATCCGGCCTTTGAACTTCGCACCCACCATGACGGTGAAGATGCTGAGCAGCAGGCCCCACAACAGCACCGACCCCTCGAGCGCCGACCACATCGTGGCGACGTTGAACGGGAACGGGGTTTTCGAGCTGCCCGTCTCGGCCACGTACGCGACCGACGTGTCGTTGGTGATCAGCGACACCTGCATCACCAACACTGCGATGACCGCGCCGACCAACGACAGCGAGGCCATGGGGCGCGACCACAACACGAGATCGGCGCGACCGCGAATCACCCCGGTCGCCACGACCACGGCTCCCGCCACGCACGCGAGCAGCGTGAGGACGAGTGCGGCGTTACCGAGTGAAACTGCCATCGGTCCCGGTCACGACCCCGACTTGGTGGCGGTCGCCTCGGCATCGATTTCGGCTTCGGTGATCCGATCGTCGTGATCTTCTTCGTAGCTCTCGTCGTGTTTCACCAGAACCCGGTTGCTGTGGAACTCCTCGCCGACGAAGCGGCCCTCCACCACGAGCGGGATCGACTCGCCGAACAGGTCGGGCACCTCACCGGTGTGTTCGACCTGCACCGATACCCCGTGGAACGACAACAGGAATCGCACGCGGTCGCCGTCCTCGACCGACCCCTCGATGACGTTGCCCTGAAGTCGGATCCGCTTGTCACCGATTTCGGTGCGCCGCTCGACGGCCTCGTCCACGTTGTAGAAGTACGTCGACGCGCCGATCAGGCTGTACCCCACGAACACCAGTGCGGCCACGACCGCGACGAGCACTCCCCACATGCCCCATTTTCGCGCCCCGCCTCCGCCTCCACCGGAACCGGTGGCGGACACGTCGCGCGGCGTGAGTTCGAACGCGTCATCGGTGGTTCGGGCGTCGATCGACTCTTCGCCGATGCCGCCACCGTTCATCCCTCCCGACGTGGTCACATCCACCGCCGCTCGTCCTCGGGAACACGCTTGGACAGGTGCCTACCCTTGCGGATGACCATCAGCGCGTACCCGCCGATCACCCCGACGGTGACGGCCCACGAGATTCCCACCGAAACCCAGGCCGTCGTGTTGTCGATGGCGGTTGCGATCATGGGTTCACCTTTCCGAATTCAGCGCGGCCTTCCGCCCGCCGCGCCTCGATGGCCGACTCCAGGTCGGATTCGGCCGCCCGATCGGCCAGCCAACCCACCCGGAACCGATGCATCGTGAGCCATACGGCAAACAGCGCGAACGTGAGGAATCCCAGATACAGCGCGAATTCCTGGTTCCCCGAGATTTTCGACGCTCCCGGGGCACCCACCGTGCGGCCCTGGTGCAATGTCGAGAACCACTCGGTCGACATGCGTACGGGATAGATCATGAGCGCCGCGACGATGCCCACCACGGCGGAACGCACGTTGCGCTGCCCGAGCTCCGCGGGGATGTTCCGAACGACGACGTAGCCGACGTAGAGGAGGAACAACAGCAGGGTCGAGGTCAGGCGGGCGTCGCCCCACGACCAGTAGGTCCCCCAGGTCGGTTTACCCCAGAACATGCCGGTGATCACCGTGACACCCAGGAACACCATGCCGATCTCGCCCGTTGCCGCCGCCAGTTGATCGGCGAACTCTGAGCGTTTCCACAGGTAGAACACCGACGCGACGAGGTTCGCGACCATGCACAGGTACGCGACGATCACGGTCGGAACGTGCAGGTACAAGATGCGAACCGTGTTGCCCAACTCGACGTCGGCCTTGGAGAACCAGAACGCGTACAGGACCAGGAACAGCGCACTGATCGCCGCGAGAATCCCAAGAATTCGGGACCCGCGCGACGAGGTGGACTGGGGAGAATCGTTCATCGAAAGCGTTCCGTTCACTTCTGGGCCGATGCGCTCGTCGGACTCCCCGGTCAGGACTCTTCGAGCAGGGCCACAGCTGTGGCCATTCCGGCCACCACATGGATGGCCATCAGCATGCCCAACATCGCCACCCATCGCCAGCCGGGGCCGACCCCCGTGCCCAATGCCACGGCGAAACACTTCGTCGCCGCCAACAGCACCGGAGCGAGCGCCGGCAGGCTCAGCAGCGGCAACAGCGCCTCGCGGCCGTCCATCCCGGCCGACAGCGAGCCATAGAGCGCGCCGATCGCCGACACGGAAATCGTCGCCAGCGGGATGGACGCGGCGAGCAGGCCGATGCCGCCGAGGCGCACGTCGTACATGAGGATCATCGCGACCGCGAGCACCACCTCGAGTGCGCTCAACTGCACGAATACCGACGCGGTCTTGCCAGCGAATACCCCCGCTGGCGACAACGAACTCATCCGCAACGCCTCGTGGACGCCGTCGGAGCGGTCGATGACGGCGTTGCGCTGGGCGATCGTGTTGGATGCGAACAGCACCGTCACCCAGAACAGTCCACCGGCGCCGGCGCGCAACATGGTCGTGTCGGCATCGAACGCGAACGCGAACAGCATCACCACCGACAGCACGAACGGCCCCACGAATCGCGTGGTGACGCGACTGCGCCATTCGACGAGCAGGTCCTTGCGACACACCAGCACCGCGTCACGCAGCATCGGCGACCACCGTGCCTCCGCTCAACGACACGATGCGCGTCGACACCGCGACGGCGCGATCGAGATCGTGGGACGCGAACATCACCGTCGCTCCGGCCTCGCTCGCCGCGACGATCAAGCCATCGACAAGATCCCTACCGGCGGTATCGAGGCCGGCGTGGGGTTCGTCCAACAACCACAGCCGTGGACGCCGCACGATCGTCGCCGCCAACGAAACGCGTCTGCGCTGCCCCGTCGAGAGGCGTTTCACGGGGACGGACCTCAGACGTTGGGCCAACTCCACCCGGTCCATCGCGGCCTCCGCGTCGGATGCGGGCACGCGACACGCTTGGGCCCAGAATCGCACGTTGTCGGCCGCGGTGAGGTCGTCGTACAGGCCGGTACTGTGCGCCAGGTACCCGATCGAGGCCCGAACCGCACGGCGTTGTGCCCGCTGGTTGACCCCACCTCGTGGCTCGGAGCCCGGACCGGCACTCGAAGCGGAGCCCGGACCGGCGCCGAGGTCGTGACCCAGCACCGTGGCCACTCCCGAACTCACCGGCAACAGCCCCGCGACGACCCGCAGCAACGACGTTTTGCCGGCCCCGTTCGGCCCCTGAACCAAGACGCGTTCTCGCGGGTTCACGTCGAGATCGATCCCGGCCAACACCGGAAAACGACCCGCTCGGGCCACGACGTTACGCAGTGAGATGACGGGGTCGATGATGCCGGGCTCGCTGTTCACGCAGGTCTCGTGGTGGTCGGTCGCAGGCCAACGCTACCCGGGTGCCCGCGGGAATCGCCAAGAGTGCCGGTAGCTTGACGGCGTGATTTCTCGGATCTTCGGTGGTGTCGGGCGTTCCCTGATCTTCAGCGGCACGGTGCTGTTGTTGTTCGTCGGCTACCAACTCTGGGGCACGAGCCTCGACACCCAGGGCCATCAACGAGATCTCACCCGGGAGTTCGGCGAGACCGTGGGGGTGGATCCCGACAAGCCGAAGGACGAGGCACTGCGCAGCATCGTCGAACGACTCTCCAAGATCGAGCCGCGCACCGCCGAGCCGCTCGAAGCTCCCGCAGAGGGCGAGGGGGCGGGATTCATCGAGATTCCGAAGATCGACCTTGGTCCGACCGTGTTCGTTCAGGGGGTGTCCAAGGCGGACCTGCGCAAGGGGCCCGGCCACTACACCGGTACGCCGTTTCCCGGCAACGAGGGCAACGCTGGCATCGCCGGGCACCGCACCACCTACAGCGCGCCGTTCAACCGCATCGACGAACTCGTCCCGGGCGACCACATCATCGTGTACACCAACCAGGGCAAGTTCACCTACGAGGTTCGGCCGTCGCCCGACGAACGGCGAAGCGGCGAGGAGAACCGGCTGTGGGGGCCCGGTTGGTTTGCGGTGCGCCCGTCCGACGTCAGCGTGTTGGACCAGTCGGACGAGAACATGTTGACCCTCACCGCCTGTCACCCGAAGCGCTCCGCCAGGTATCGCATCATCGTCCAGGCCACACTCATCGCCGATCCGGCGCCCGCACCCGACGAGGACCTCGATCCGAGCACGTCCACGGTCAAGCCCGAGAATTCAGAAACGGTGGGCTCCGATTCGGGCGATGAAGAGGCAGCCATGATCGCCGGGGATCCCGACGAACTGGCACCTGCGATCGCCTGGTTCGCGGCGGTGGTCGCCATCTGGCTCGCGTCGATGGCATTCGCCGCGTTCCTGCGCCGACGCCAGCGCCGCGCCTGGTGGATCTACCTGTTCACCGTCGCGCTCAGCGCCTGGCCGCTGTGGCTCTCGTTCACCCACGTCGACAAGTTCCTCCCGTCGTTCTGAGCGCCGGCCCCTCCGGTCGCACCGAACACCGAGCGCCGAGCGCCGAGCGCCGAACACCGAGCACCGAGCGCCGTTCTCAGGCCGGTTCGCGTCCGCGGCACGCCGGTCTCGTATCGTTTTGGGGTGCTCCCCCGCCCTTTGAATCGCTTCGCCCCGTCCGCTCGCGCCGCGGCGACCGCTGCGGCGGTCATGTTGTGCATCGTGCTGGGCGCCGGTGGTTGCTCATCGAACGATGCCACGGACGACTCGGCGGGCGAGGAATCGTCCGAGTCGACCACGACCACGACCACGCCGGCGGGCCTGTTGACCGCCACGATGGACATCTTGTCGGGACAGTGTTTCAACCCGGTGCCCGACCCGACCCAGCAGCCCTACGCCGTGTTCGTCGTCGCGTGCGATGATCCCCACGAGTTCGAGGCCTACTCCACGACACAACTCGAGCTCGGCGAGCCCACCCCACCCGGCACGCCCTATCCCGGTGACCTCACGGTGGCCAACGCCGCCGAGGCGCAGTGCCTGACCGGGTTCGCGTCGTTTGTGGGACTGGCGTGGGAAAGCAGCGAGTACGACGTGCAGGCGTGGTGGCCCTCGGCAGAGTCGTGGACGACGACCAATGACCGGTCGATTCTGTGCGGGGTCTTTCGGGTCACCGCCGGATCCGATTCCGCCATGACCGTCGGCAGCGCACGAAACAGCCGCCGCTGACCAGCGCCCCGCACCCCGCACCCCGCTCGTTCTCCGATAACCAGTGGTCGTGATCACGACCACTGGTTATCGGAGAACAGGCTGGGCCGCGGCAGGCTGGGCCGCGGCAGGCTGGGCGGCGGCAGGCGGGGTCTGGTCAACGCCCGGTGAACACCGGCGGGCGACGCTCGGCGAAGGCCCGCCGCCCCTCTTCGAGGTCCTCGCTCGCCCAGGCCCGGTCGAAGGCCGCGTCGAATGCGGGACTGGCGATGTCTTGTTCCACCAGGTCGAGCCCGAGTTTCGTCCCCGCGATCGCCAACGGTGCGAGGGTCGTGACCCGGGCCGCCAGTTCGAGCGCTGCCGCCAAGTCCCCCGATGACTGCACCAGACCACAGCGCATGGCATCGTCGAACCGGTAGACCTCGGCGCTCAGCAACATATGGCGTGCGGCCCCCGGCCCGACTGCCCAGGTCAGTCGGTTGAGGGTCCAGTGGTTCACCACGATGCCCAACTTCGCGGCGGGGATACCGAAGTAGGCGTCCTCGGTCGCGATGCGGATGTCGCAGGCGAGGGCCAGCTGCATGCCCAGACCCATGCAGGCCCCGCCGATCGCGGCGATCGTCACCACCGAGGCGTCGGCAACGTTGGAGAGCATGGTGCGCAGCCGGGTGTCGAAGGCCTGATCCTCCAACTCCTTGAGGTCGGCGCCTGCACAGAAATGACCGCCGGCCCCCGTGAACACGATCGCCGCCACGTTCGCGTCGAGCGCGTCGGCCACCGCCGAATCGAGCGCCTCGAGCGCCGCGAAATTGAGTGCGTTTCGCCGATCCTGACGATCGATCGTGATGGTCGCCACACGATCGATGACGTTGGAGGAGATAACCGGGGCGGACTCGCTCATCGTGATGCCTTTCGGGAGAAACTGCGGGACTCGAGGACTGCTGGGATCGGTGGTCACACCGGGCACGAGCCGTGCTCAGCGTGACCGACCCGTCAGCCGTCGGTCCACTCGGGTTCGCGCTTGTCGCGAAACGCGGCGATGCCTTCGGCAGCGTCCGCAAGGGTGTTGTTGAGCGACAGCAACGGATGCAACTGGGCGAGGGCGTCGGCCGCGTTTCGTCCGTACACCGAATAGAACGAGTCGCGACCGAGCTTCATGACCGCGGAGGATTTCGACGCCAACTCATCGGCGAGACGCCGAACCTCATCGTCGAGTTCGGCCGCCTCCACCACCCTCGTCAACAGTCCCAACGAATCCGCCTCGGCCGCGGAGATCCGGCGGCCGGTCATCATCAGCTCCAGCGCCTTCTTCGGGGAGATCGACCGCGTCAATGGGACGGTGATCATGAACGGCCACAACCCGACGTTGATCTCCGGGGTGGCGAATGTGGCGTCCTCCGCGGCGACGACGAGGTCGCAGGCCGTGGCAAGCCCGAACCCACCCGCGAGGCAGAATCCGCGGACCTTGGCGATCGTCGGCTTGCCCACCTCGTACAGATCGAGGAACAGCCCAGCGAGCTGTCCGCGCTGTTCGTGCAGGGCAAACGCACCGGCTCCGGCGGCCATCGTGTCGAGGTCGGCACCGGCGCAGAACGCCTTGTCGCCGGCGCCGGTCAACACGATCACCCTCACCCCCGAATCGTCGCGGGCTGCCTGCACCGCCGAGCGCATTCGTGCGACGAGATCCCACGACAGCGCGTTGCGCCGCTCGGGCCGGTTGATCGTGAGGGTCAGCACCCCGGACCCGCTGAGCGAGGTGAGAAGTTGATCATCGGACATGGGCGCACAGGCTAGTTCCGTGGCTGGAAACGTTGGCGATGAGGCGTCCACCGCGAACCCGCAAACCGCCGATAGATTCAACCCATGGCGATCATCCCCACCATCGTCGCTCTCGCGTTGGGAGTCGGGCTCGGCCTCTGGCTGGGCGGTTCGGTGGAACGAGCGCGAAGCATTCGCCCCGACCTCGCCCGAACCGCAGCGGTCGCGTTGGCAGTGCAGATCCTCGCTCAAGTCATCGGACTCTCCGGTGGATGGGCGGTGTTCGTCGACCTGGTGTCGAAGGGCGCGCTGATCGCATTCGCCGTGTTCAACCTGCGAATCGGCGGCATGGTGGTCCTCGCCGCAGGGCTCTCGCTGAACTGGTTGGTGACCATCCTCAACTGGGGGATGCCGACGAGTCGCGCCGCGCTCGAACGCGCCGGCCTGATCGACCCGGGAACGACCGGCACGGTGCACCTCACCGGCGCCCGGCACGTTGCCGACGGCGACCGCCTCAGCTTTCTCGGCGAAGTCATCGCCCTGCCGACCCACCAGGTCATCTCGATCGGCGATGTGTTGACCCTCGTCGGAGTCGTGCTCGTCATCATGGCGGTGCTCCGAGCCCGGGTTCTGCCGGCGGAGTCATCACCGTTGCGTCTCGATCAGATCACGCTGCCTCGAGGCCCTCGAGGCCTGTCGCGTCGCCACGCCTGAGCGCCGGTCGGCCGTTCGTGTTCGATTGATCGACTGTTTCTCGTCGTCATCGCCCACGTGCCAGAGTGGAGCCCGTGAGCGAACCGCCGACGAATCCAGCCGATGCCGAAGTTTCCGCGGACGACGGGATCGAGGCCAAACGAGCCCGCATCAAAGCGTTGTCAGCGAAGGCGAACCGATACGGCTATCTGGCGATCCTGTTGGCGATGGTCGTGTTCGTCATCGGCTTCATCACGTCGTTCTCGCTCTGGGTCACCACGACGATCCTGGTGTTGTTGGTGCTGTCCGGGCTGCTGTTAGTCCCGGCGATGATCTTCGGGTACGGCGTCAAATACGCCGAACAGGACGAACGAGGCGAGAAGTTCCACTACTGAACCGCCACGGCTGACGAACGCCCCATCAGCCCGGCGAGAAACGTGACGTACGGCTCAGCGGGATCCGTAGTTACCGCATGGTAACTTACGGGTCATGCGCCTACCCGCCGCCGAACGCCGTGCGCAACTGTTGAAGACCGCCGTCGACGTCTTCGCGGCCAACGGGTTCCACGACACTTCGATGAATGTCATCGCCGAGGCGGCCGGGGTCACCAAGCCGGTGCTCTACCAGCATTTCGCCTCGAAACGGGCGCTCTACCTCGCGTTGTTGGCCGAACTCGGCGACGAACTGCGTCAGACGATCGCCAAGGCAACCGCCGACGCTCCGGGGCCACGCCAACAGATCGAATACGGGTTCGTCGCCTACTTCACCTATGTCGAGGGCAATGCCAATGCCTTTCGGGTGCTCTTCGGCGCGGGCACCCGCCGCGACGAGGAGTTCGCCGAGGCAGTGCAGCAGGTCGAGGATTCGATCGCGGAACTCGCAGCCGAACTCATCGACGTCGACGGCCTCAGCCTGGAACGGCGTCGGCTGCTCGGCAACGGGATCGTCGGGCTCGCCGAGGGGGCCTGTCGTTACTGGCTCGCCAACGCGGTCGAGGTCGACGCCACGACGCTCGCCACCGAGGTCAGTTGGTTGGCCTGGGCCGGCCTTCGCGGCATTCGCAGCGAAGTCGGGACCCCGTCGCCAACCCGCTGAGCGCTACTCCTTGAGCGCGACCGCGTTGGGCGTCACGTTCATCTTCGGTGCGTACTCCTCGGCCTCAATGTCCTGTTCGAGCCCCGCGTACTGATCGCGCAGCAGTTGGCGACACGAACGGCATGGTCCGTAATACGCCTCAGCCACCTCGGCGCTGCATCGGGGGCAGGTGTAGGAAATATCTGCGGACTCGCTCACGGCTCCACCTTCGCGCATCCGGGCGTCGACGCGCGACCATGGTGTGGTGACCCACGACGAACGAGTACGAAGCATCGTGGCGCAGGTGCGCGCTGCCAATGCCACCCCGGGGCCAACCCACATCGACAAAGGCGGGGTGCACCACGTCGTTCCGCTGCCCGGTGACCGCCGGTTCGCCTCCCGGTCGATCGACACCTCAGCACTCACCAACATCATCGACATCGACACCGATGCCCTGACCTGTACCGCCGAGCCCGGAGTCACCTTCGAGGACTTGGTCCGCGCCACCCTTCCCCTCGGGCTCGCACCGACCGTGGTGCCCGAACTGCGCGGCATCACCCTCGGCGGTGCGGTCGCCGGATGTTCGGTCGAGTCGATGTCGTTTCGCTACGGAGGATTCCACGACTCGTGCCTGTCCTACGAGGTGATCGGCGGCGACGGGGAGGTGCACGAACTGTCCACCACCCATCGCCCGGAGTTGTTCCATCACCTTCACGGTTCCTACGGCACCCTCGCCATCCTCACCCGGCTGACCTTTCGGCTTGTGCCGGCGAAACCCTTCGTCGCCGTCGAGTACCGTCACCACACCGACCTCGCGAAGTTCCGCGCCGACATGTCGGCGCACTGTGACCTCGACGGCAACCCCGACAACGATTTCGTCGACGGGATCATCCACGCCCCCGACCAGTTGACGCTGGTGGTCGGCAGGTTCACCGAGGCGCCCGGCGAGGGCGACCTGGCGACCTATTCGGGCGAGCAGATGTTCTTTCGCGAGGCCGCTCGCCGCTCACGCGATGTGATGACCGCCGAGGAGTACTTCTTCCGCTACGACCGCGACTGCCACTGGATGACCGCAACCGTTCCGCCGCTGCAGTTCAAACCACTGCGCCGTGCTGTCGGCCGCTGGTTCCTCGGCTCGACGAACCTGATCGCCTGGTCGAACCGAGTGGCACCGGTGTCGCGGCGCTTGCTGCGACGCCCCGAGGTGGTGTGCGACATCTTCCTGCCCAAATCGAACTTCGAACGCTTCTGGGAGTGGTACTGCCGAGTGTTCGACTTCTGGCCACTGTGGGTCGTCCCCTACCGTCCGGCGACGCTGTATCCCTGGATCGGCCCCCATGTCCGCGAGGGCTTCGCCGAAGGGGATCTGTTCATCGACTTCGCCGTCTATGGGAAACGCAATACCGAACGCCACCGGGACTACTCCGAACTCCTGGAGGCCGCCACCTTCGACCTCGGCGGGATCAAGACCCTGATCGGCCGGAACCACTACAGCCGAGAGCGGTTCTGGCAGATCTACGACCGGCCGGCGTATGAGAAGGCCAAGGTCGAACTCGACCCGACCGGATTGTTCCCCGACCTCTACGACAAGCTCGGCAACGTCTCCTGAGCGACAATACTGAGGTGGCTCCGCATCGGAGCCACCTCGGCATGAAAGCCGCTCAACAGGAGCATCGCCATGATCGACTCGCTCGGAGATGTCCTCCCGTTCGCCGCCGGGGTTGCGCTCAGTCCGATCCCGATCATCGGCGTGATTCTGATGCTCAGTGCCGACCGTTCACGGGTGACCGGCCCGGCGTTCGGGGTGGCATGGGTGGTGGGGCTGTCGACGATCACCGTTGCGTTCGTTGCTGCCATGTCCGCCGCCGAAGGCGAGGGTGATCTCACCGACCCGGCGAATGCAGCTACGACCGGGATCGGGTGGGCCAAGCTGCTGGTCGGCGGGGCGTTCTTGGCCCTCGCGGTCCACAAATGGCGCACTCACCCTCGCGACGGGGAGGAACCGAAACTTCCGGCGTGGATGGACAACACCTCCGACATCTCTGGTTCGAAGGCCGCCGGGTTCGGGCTGCTGTTGTCCGCTGCGAATCCGAAGAACCTCGCACTCGTCGGCGCAGCGGCGGCCGCGATCGTCGAACAAACCGGCGGCGCAACCCCAGCGGTGGAGGCCATCGTCGTGTTCGTCGCGCTGGGATCGCTGAGCGTGCTCATTCCGATTGCCGCAAGCATCGTCGCTCCGCAGCGCGCCGCCGTCGCACTCGAGGACCTTCGCCATTTCATGACCCGCAACAACACGGCGATCATGATGACGGTGCTGGTGATCCTCGGGCTGAAAATGGTGGGTGACGGACTCAAGATCTTCTGAGCCCATCCGTCCGACCACCGCAGAGCGGCAGCACCGAGACGGTGATGCCGAGCGGTGCCCGAGTGCGTTGCGACCTCAGTGGCTCGTGCGTTTGAACTTCGACGTGGCCAGATAGGCGAAGACCACCGTGATTCCGAGCGCCCACAACGCCGCGATCCACACGCTGTTGCCGGGGTCGGTGCCCGCGTACAGTGCGCGCCCGGCGTTGGTGACCTGGGTGAACGGGTTGGCGTCGGCGATCTGACGTAACCAGCCCGGCATCGACTCGGTCGGAACGAACGCCGACGACACGAAGGTCAGGGGGAACATCCAGATGAACCCCGCCGAGTTCGCCGCTTCCACCGATGACACCGACAACCCGACGAGCGCTTGAATCCAACTGAACGCGTAGGCGAACGCGAGGAACAACAACGTGGCCACGACGCCATCGACGACACCGCCGTTGAAACGGAACCCGAGGGCGAATCCGATGACGATGATGATCACCGCTCCGAGGCTGTTGCGGGCCAGGTCCGACAAGGTACGGCCGACCAGCACCGCCGATTGGTTGATCGGCAACGACCGAAGGCGATCAACGAAGCCCTTCGACATGTCCTCGGCCAACCCGACTCCGGTGAAGGACGAACCGAATACGACCGTCTGCGCCAGGATGCCGGGAACGAGGAACTGCGCGTAGGAGCCGGGAACCTGAATCGCCCCGCCGAACACGTAATAGAACAACAGCACGAACATCACCGGCTGCAACACGGTGAACATCAACAGCTCCGGGCTGCGGGGAATGGATCGCAGGTGTCGCGTCGCCTCGTTCCAGCTGTCGCGAATGGCCCACATCACGCTGTTGGGCGCATCGACTCCGGCGGAGGGCGCCGTCGCCGACCTTTCGTCGGATGCAACCTTGCCTCGCGGGTTCATGCCGACACCTCCGCGTCGCTCGCGTGTCCAGTCAGTGCCAGGAATACGTCGTCGAGGGTGGGCGACGTGATGGCCACGTCCACGACGGCGAGCGCGGCGGCGTCGAGGAGCCGCACGACGTCGGGGGTCGTCGTGCCCAGCCGTACCGGCACCATGATCGCTCCCCCCTCGCTGGTCGGCTCGGCCCCGCCGCGCACCGACGCCAACGCGTCCGCCACCTCGGTCAACGTGGTCGCCCCCGACGGCTCGATCACCGCCTTCGATCCGCCGATGAGTGCCTTCAGTTCCGCAGCGGTACCGCGTGCGATGACGAGCCCATGATCGATGACGACGATCTCATCGGCGAGACGGTCGGCCTCTTCGAGGTACTGGGTCGTGAGCAGCGTCGTCATGCCTTCGCGCTGTAACTCGTCGATCAGATCCCACATGTCGAGTCGGCTGCGGGGGTCGAGGCCGGTGGTCGGCTCGTCGAGAAACAGCACCTTTGGGCGGGCGACCAGACTCATCGCGATGTCGAGTCGCCGACGCATTCCACCGGAGAAGCCCTTGACCAACCGATCTCCGGCCTCGTCGAGGCGGAACCGATCGAGCAGTTCATTGGCCCGGCCGGCGGCCTCGGAGGACGAGAGGCGGAAAAAGCGGCCGATGAGGTCGAGGTTCTCGCGGGCGGTGAGGCGTTCATCGACCGCCGCGTACTGGCCGGTGAGACCGATCCGTGAACGGATCCGTCGCGGTTCGGCGACCACGTCGATCCCGTCGATGAACGCCGTGCCGGCGTCGGGCTTGAGCAGGGTGGTGAGGATCCGCACGGTCGTGGTCTTGCCCGCCCCGTTCGGACCGAGCATCCCCAGCACCATTCCGGCCTCGACCTCAAGGTCGAGGCCGGCAAGGGCCTAGGTTTCCCCGTAGTTTTTGACGAGCCCACTGGCCTCGATGAGTGGCATGGCGGTCAGCCTACCGACCATTGCCGGGCAGATCCGCGGAATTTCCAGACAACGTTTTCGTCTGGTTTCGACGGCCCGCAGGCGCGCCCGCCGAGTTCCGGTGCCGCGGCACGAAACCGCCGCGATCGCGCGTTACGGAACGCGAACTCCCGACGCCGAACGGGCGATGACGAGGCGCTGGATCTCGGAGGTGCCCTCAAAGATCGTCATGATCTTGGAGTCGCGGTGCCAACGCTCAACCGGATATTCGCGGGTGTAGCCGTAGCCGCCGAGAATCTGGATCGCTTCTTCGGTTGCCCTCACCGCCACCTCGGAGGCCTTCAGCTTCGACATCGAACCTTCGCCCTGCTTGAACGGCGTGCGGGTGGCGGCCATCCAGGCGGCGCGCCAGACCAGGAGGCGGGCGGCATCGATCTCGGTCGCCATATCGGCGAGCTTGAAGGCCACGCCCTGCTTCATGATGATCGGTTCGCCGAACGCCTGACGCTCCTTGGCGTACTCCAAGGAGTACTCGTACGCGGCGCGGGCGATGCCCACCGCCATCGCACCCACCGTGGGCCGTGTCGCCTCGAAGGTCGCCATCGCCGGCTGCTTTTCGCCGGTGCTCTCGTTCTCCTTCGCCTTGGCGATCTTGGCGTCGAGGCGTTCCTTCGAACCGAGCAGACACGAACCGGGAATCTTCACGTCCTCAAGCACGACCTCGGAGGTGTGCGAGGCGCGGATTCCGTGCTTCTTGTATTTCTGACCTTGGCTGAGCCCCGGGGTGCCGGGAGGGATGATGAAGCTGGCATGGCCCCGCGAACCGATGCCCGGCTCGACGACCGCCACGATGACGTGAATGTCGGCGATGCCGCCGTTGGTGATCCACGCCTTGGTGCCGTTCAAGGTCCAGGTATCGGTCTTTTCGTCGTAGACGGCGCGGGTGCGGTATCCGCCGACGTCCGAGCCTGCGTCGGGTTCGGAAGCACACAGCGCACCGAGCTGCACCTTTTCGGCGGTTCCGTAGCACTGCGGAACCCATTCAAGGGTCTGTTCCTGGGTTCCGTTGGCCGAGATCGCCGCGGCGGCAAGGCCCGATCCCATGATCGACAGCGCAATGCCGGCGTCGCCCCAGAACAGCTCCTCGACGGCGAGCACCATCGACAACCCGGTGGGATCGAACAGGGCGTTCGCCATGAAGTCCATCCCGTACAGGCCGATCTTCGCCGCCTCCTGCACGATGGGCCAGGGGAACTCCTCTTTTTCGTCCCATTCCTCGCCGGCGGGACGAATCACGTCCTTGGCGAAACCGTGGACCCACTCTTGGAGCTGCAGTTGGTCGTCGTTGAGTGCGAGCGAAAAGTTGCTCATGTGTCGGTCACCTTCTCTGCGTCGAATGGCCATTCGGGCCACACGGGAACACCACGGCGAGCTCGCCGCTGGCCTATAAGTTACCGGTGGGTAACCTCGGTTTCCAACCATCGCTTGCCAGCGGACCGGCGTCGACGCTGCCGACCGGTGCGGGCGATGTCACGTGTACGTTGTCCCTTCGATGAGTGCTCCGCGAACCTTCGCCAGACTCTCCACGGTGGCGGGCACGGTGGCCGCCATCTCCTTGGTCGCTGCGGTCTCATCGTGTAGCGCCGGCGGGTCCGGCGAGGCCACCGCCGTCGTCGACGACGCCGCCCCGACGACTACGACGACCGCGACCACCACGAGCGTTGCGACGATGAACGGCTCAGCGTCGCTCAATGATCCGATCGTGGCGGGCTCCGGCAACGGCGGCTACGACGTCACCCGATATGTGATCGACCTCGACGCGACCGACGCCAACCGCGGCGGCACGGTGGCCGCCACCGTCGGCATCGAACTCTCGACGACCGCCGACGCCCCGCTGGCCAGCTTCAACCTCGACTTCGCCGGATTCGACATCGATGAGGTGCTCGTCGACGGCTCCGCCGCAGTGGTGGCTCGCGACGATGACGAGTTGACGATCACCCCGCCGTCGCCGATCTCCGGGGACCACGTCGTGACCATCACCTATTCCGGCACCCCGGCGACGATCGACGACGTCACGTCCCCTGGTTCCATCGGGTGGCTGCGGTCGCCGACCGGGTCGTTCACCGCCGCCGAACCCAACGGCATGCACGGCATCATCCCGTGCAACGACCACCCGAGCGATCCCGCGCAGTTCCACATCACGATTCACGCCGCAGCGGGGGAAACTGCGGTGGCCTCCGGACGCTCCGGCGAGGTCATCACCCACCCCGACGGCTCGACCACCTCGCAGTTCACGGTGAGCGACGACATTCCGCTGTACGCGCTGCAGATGGCGGTGGGCGACTACGAGGTGACCACCCACGACGTGGCGCTCTCGCAGTCGACGGTGACCATCCGCCACGCCGTGCCCCGCAGCGCACCCGCTGCGGTGACGGAGCAACTCGGGCTCACCGAGGCACAGCTCCGCTGGTTCGATGCGACCGTCGGCCCGGTGCCGGAGGGCATCTACGGCGTGTTCGTTCCCGACACGCCGCTCGCGTTCGCGCTCGAGACCCACACCCTGTCGATGATCCCGCTCGACTGGTTCACCTCCGGATCCACTGAACTCGTCGCGGAGGTGACCGCGCACGAACTCGCGCATCAATGGTTCGGCAACCTGGTCAACCTCGGCTCCTGGTCGGACCTGTGGTTGAGCGAGGGTTGGGCGACGTATCTGTCGTGGATGTGGTCCGCTGCGAGTGGAGGCGCCTCGGTGCAGTCGCAGGCCGACGCCATCCGCGCCGGCTTCGACTCGTCCGGGGTCTCCATGGATGCCATCGCCGACCCGGACCCGCACGATCTGTGGGGGCCGCTGCGCTACGAAGGTGGGGCGCTCGCCCTCCACGCGCTTCGCGCAGAGGTTGGCGAGGAGGCTTTTTCAACGATCATCGCAGGGTGGCCCGCAGAATTCGCCGACGCCTCGGTCACGACCTCCGACTTCGTCGCATATGCATCGAAAATCGCGGGGCGCGACCTCGGTGCGTTCTTCGACGCGTGGGTGTACAGCACCAGTCTCCCGAGCGCCTGACGCGCTGCGAACCCTCGCGGCTGCGGTCCGGGAATTATTTGCATCTGCAAATAGTTTGTACCGATGGAACCTGCAAGCAGAGCGTGCAAGGAGCGTAACCACCATGACGACGACAACCTCGACCCGAGCCGACATACGTCGTGCACGCCAACGGTTTCACACCGATATCGGCTGGCTCGAATCGTGGCACTCGTTCAGTTTCGGCCACCACTTCAACCCCAACGAACTCGGCCACGGGCTGCTGATCGTCTCCAACGACGACGTCGTCGCACCCGGCGGAGGATTCGGCTCCCACCCCCACGCCGATATGGAAATCGTGACATGGGTGCTCGACGGCGAACTCGAACACCGCGACTCCGAGGGCAACCACGGCGTCATCGGCCCCGGGCTGGCCCAACGCATGAGCGCTGGAACCGGCATCGTCCACTCCGAGTTCAACGCGTCGAGCACCGCTCCCGCACGGTTGGTGCAGATGTGGGTCGTCCCGTCGCAAACCGGCATCACCCCCGGCTACGAACAGGTCGATGTCACCGATCGACTCGACGCCGGCGGCTGGGTCGCGATCGCCAGCGGTCAAGGCCACGAGGGCGCCGTCACCATCCACCAGCCCGGCGCCGTGATGTGGGTTGCGAGGATGGGCGAACGCGAACGCCTCGACGTGCCGCGCGCCCCCTACGTGCACGTCTTCGTGGCAACCGGCACCGTCGCGGTCGATCTCGAGGACCTGGCCGGCGACCAGTGGAACGGCACGACGCTGAACCAAGGCGACGCGTTGCGCCTGACCGGCGAACAGGCTGCGGCGCTCACCGCACTCGAACGCGCCGAAGTGATCGTGTGGGAGTCGGACCGCCAGGCCCGCCGCTGATCCGCCGCTGATCCGTCGCTGCGGCCAGGAACCGGCAAACAGGCGGACTTCTCAGGCCGTGCGCACCCGGGTGCCCTGGGCGGTGTCCTCCACCACGTAACCCAGCCCCACCAGTTCGTCGCGTAACTCATCAGCGCGCGCCCAGTCCTTGGCCGCCCGCGCCTCGTCGCGTGCACGACACAGCGCCTCGGCATCATCTCCGACGTCGCCCTGCGCATCGCTCACCACCAGACCGACTGCGTCCAGCATCGTGCGAAACGCCGAGGCCAACGGTGCTGCGGTGGCGCCGTCGCCCGCGTCGAGGGCCTTGTTGATGGCGGTAACGGTCTCGGCGACCACGGCGAGCGCACGCGGCGTGTTGAGGTCGTCGTCCATGTGACGGCGAAACTCCTCCAAGGTCGCGTTGTCCGCGGCAACGTCGGTGTCGAGGTCGCGGATGCGCCGAGCGAGCGCATCGAGTCGTTCGAGCGCTGCGCTCGCCTGCGTCGAGGTCTTCTCGTTGACGTCGATGGGGCTGCGATAGTGCGCCTGAAGGCACAGCATCCGATACGCGCGCGGGTCGAATCGTTCGATGAGGTCGATCAGGTTGGTGAAGTTGCCGAGGGATTTCGACATCTTCTCGCCGGCGACCTCGACGAACCCGTTGTGCATCCAGTGACGTGCGAACACCGTTCCATCCGCGATCGCCTGGGCCCGTTCGTTCTCATGGTGGGGAAAGCACAGGTCCTGACCACCGCCGTGCAGGTCGAAGCCCTCGCCGAGCAGGTCGAGGGACATGACCACGCATTCGGTGTGCCAGCCAGGACGCCCATCTCCCCAAGGCGCCGGCCACGCCGGCTCCCCCGGCTTCGCCTTCTTCCACAACGCGAAGTCGATCGGCGATTCCTTTTCATCGTCCACGCTGACGCGTGCACCCACCTGGAGTGATTCGATGTCCTGTCGCGCCAACAGCCCGTAGTCGTCGACGGTCGAGGGCCTGAAATACACGCCATCGGAGGTCTCATAGGCGGACCCGTTGGCGAGCAGTCGCTCGATCATCTCGACCATCTCGGCGACGTATTCGGTGGCGTGGGGAACATGGGTCGGCCGCTTGACCCCGATGGCATCCATCGCCTCCCACCAGATGTCCTCACACTCGGCGGTGATCTCCTGCCACGGCCGCGCCTCGGCGTTGGCCCGGTTGATGATCTTGTCGTCGATGTCGGTGATGTTCGACACATAGACGACCTCGTTGCCCGACCATTCGAGGTAGCGACGCAAAACGTCGAACACGAGGCTGAACCGTCCGTGGCCGAGATGGGGAGGCCCGTACACCGTCGGTCCGCACACGTACATCGTCACCCTGCCGCGATGGGCGGGTTCGAAGGGACGCACGGTTCCGGACGCGGTGTCGAACAAAGACAACATGTCGCCAACGGTAGCGGAGCCCATGTTGGGCGCCGGCGGAGTTCGAGGCGCAGCGTCAGGAGTGCTTCGGGCTCGGGTAGGTGTCCGTCACCAGGTCGATGCCGAATGAGGAGATCAGCTCGAGTGCCCCGGCGTCGAGCACCACGCTCCGCTGCCGATGCCCTGGCGAAAACGACACCCAGATCTCCACCGCGGCGGTCGCGGTCAGCCGGGCGAGGGCTTCGCGGCAATCGCGCAATCGCTCGAGCAGGATCATCAGGTGATCGACCGCGTTCTCGCTCGGTGCGAGCCCGGGTTCGTACATCCACACCGTGAAGGCCGGCTCCCCCTCCGACGTACGGGCGTGAGAGGCCCGCAAACCCAACAGATCGGAGATCTCCTCCACCGACAAGGTGTCCGAAGCGATACGCAATGAGGCCTGCGCCCACGGTCCGCCATCGAATTCGTCGACCTCGATCATCGACACGAGGCTAGTGCCATGCCTGCGAATGCTTGCACGTTGCGACGGCCACGGCGCTAGCGGAGCTAGCGGCGCTAGCGGCGCCGAATTGTTCAAGGTCGCCACCACGGCGCCGATACCTTCGAGGTGCTCGGTGAACCACTGAACCCCACACGCACCGCCGTGGTCGCCCTCGGTGCCGTCAGCGCCTGCACCGTCGCGGTGGCCGTGCTCGGATTCGGCACCTCCGCACCGCTGGCGATCGTCCTTCTGTTTGCCTCCGCGCTGGGTGCTTCGGTGAGCGCTGTCACCCACTTCGGCCTCGTGCGTCCGTTGGTCACCGACCTCGCTTCCTCTCGAACCGCGCATCAGGGCACCCAGCAGCGCCTTGAGGTGGCGACGACACGACGCGCCTTTCTCGAACAGCTCGACCTGGCGATCGACCGGGCCGAAACCGAAGACGAGGCCGTCGAAGTCATCGGTCGGGCGCTGAGTTCGTTCCTGCCCGAACGCGACAACGCGGTGCTGTTGGCGCCGCCGACCGGATCCCGTGTCACCTGGTCGATCGCTGCCCTCGAAGACGGCCTCGACGTGCCGGTGATCTTCGACGAACCGCACGCCTGCGGCGCCCTCGCGAACCGGGTCTCGGTTCGAGCGTCGTCGAGCGACAACCCCGACGCGTGCGCCCACCTCATCAGCCACGGCTGGGAGGTCTCCTCGCTGTGCGTGCCCATCCTCGTCGGCGCCCGGCACCTCGGCGTGGCACATTCCGGCGGCCCGGCAGGCGACCTTCCCGACGACGAGGCGATTCGCCTGATCGAGGTGGTCTGTCGACGGGTCGGCCACCACATCTCCGCGATGCGTTCCGCCCGCACGCTGCACGATGCCTCCCCCCGCGACGAGGTCACGCATCTGCCGAAATCCGAGCGACTGTCCGGCGACCTTCACCGCCTGCGGTCCACCGACACCGGGTTTGCCCTCGCGCTGTGCGACCTCGACGAATTCCGTCACTACAACGATTGCCACGGCGCGGACCTCGGCGACCGGGCGCTTCGGACGTTCGCCGAGGTGCTGACCCGCACCCTTCGCCCGAGCGACATCATCGCTCGCTACGACGACGACCGTTTCGTGTGTCTCTTTCCGTCAACCTCCGCGCAACACGCGGTCGCGGCGATGGAACGGGTGCGGGAATCGTTGGTCCTTCACCTTGCGTTGGGCGAGGTCGCACCGTTTCGTGCGTCGGTGGGAATCGTCGGCTCCGAAGAGGCCACGACCCCCGAAGCGCTCCTCGAACTCGCCGAGATGGCGATCGACCTCGCCAAGGCGAACGGCGGCAACCGCGTCGTCGTGTCCGGGGTCACCCCGCCGTCGGTGTCCAGCCCTTCGCCCGCCGCCAGCCCGTCACCAACCGCCAGCCCGTTCTCCGATAATGAGTGGTCGTGATCACGACCACTCATTATCGGAGAACGGTGGCTGGGGGCGTGCGGGCGCGCTGAATCAAGCGGGCGGACTCAAGCGCACTCGAGGCCGTGGACCTTGCAGCGTCCGATCGCTTTGACGGGGTTCATCGACACCACCAGCCGGCGGCCGCACCGCACGCAGTACCGGTCGAGATCGAACTCGGGACCACAGGCCCCGTCGCAATCATCGGGAACCGCCTTCGCGCAGTAGCCACACAATCTCGGCGCAAGGCTCAACACCCAGTCGACGAGTTCCTCGAGGCCGGTCGCCAACACGACGTGATCCTGGTGCGCGAGCCACTGGGCATTTCGGTGGTGCAGATCGTTCGCGTCGTCGTAGCGATTCATGAAGACCAGCACCGGAGTGTCGACCACCCCATCGGACGCACCGGCGGCGGCGGAACTGAGCGAGAGCGCCTCGTCGAGACGCGCCAGACACAGTCGTACGGCGTTGATCGTGCCGAGGCCGGCGTCCGCGACCAACAGCACGGCGTCGGGTCGAAAGGTCGCGGCCAGGTCGGCCCCATCGCCGTCCACGGCCATCGGGGAGGCAACCCCTCCCGCGAGCTCGACGATGCCAACATCGGCTGACAGGGCGCCCCACGACCCCTCGACCTCGTCGACCAACTCGTCGGTGGTCGGCGCCGTCAGGCCCAACACCGCCGCCGCCATCGGCGGGGCCATCGCGACGCTGTAGGTGCGGTTCGGCGGGCAGATCCGCTCGTGGGGTTCGCCGCTCGCCGCAGCGAGCACCTCGGAATCGGTCGGTTCGCCGGGGTTGGCCGATTGTGCCGGCTTTCGAACCTCGACGTTCCATCCGTCGGCGACCAGGCGGTCGATAACGGCGGCCGAGACAAAGGTCTTTCCGACCTCGGTCGAGGTGCCGGCGACGGCGAGCAGGCGTCGGGGGCGTGCGCTCATGGGGAATCTCCGCTCAGGTGGTCGGGTCGAGGCGTCGCAGGTCCGCTAACGCTTCGCGCAGCGCCTCGAGGTCCCCTGTAGCGTGCCGAGCCGAGACCGCCACCCGCAACCGCGATGACCCCTCGGGTACGGTCGGGGGCCGAATCGCGGGGACGAACATCGACCGTTCCAGCAGCTTGTCGCTCCACTCCAAGGCGCGTTCGGCCGTCCCGACGACCACCGGAACGACCGCGCTGGCCTGCGCCGGCGCCAACACGTCGACGTTGCGCCGCAGCTTGGCCGTCAGCTCGACACCCTCGGCCCCCTGCAACACCTCGAGTGCCGCCAGCGCCGCTGCGGCGACCCCGGGTGGGGTGGCGGTGCTGAAGATGAACGAGCGCGAGGTGTTGCGACACCAGTCGACCAGCGCGGTCGGCCCGGCGACGAACCCGCCGAGGCTCCCGAGCGATTTCGACAGCGTGCCGACCACCACGACCTCGGCACCGCCCCGAGACGGTGCGCTGGCGACAAGGTCGGCTCCGCAGCCGGCGAACACCGCGTGGGCGTCATCGATCACCAACAAGGCGGACGTCTCAGCCGCCAACTGCGCCAGGTCGCCCAGCGGGGCCAGATCCCCATCCATCGAAAACACCGAGTCGGTCACGATCACCGGGCGTCGGCCGGCATCGAGGTGCTCGACAACCCGCTGCCTGGCGGCCTCAGCGTCGGCGTGCGCATAGATGTTGAACGGCGCTGCGCTCAGCCGGATGCCGTCGATGATCGAGGCGTGGTTCAACTCGTCGGACACGATTCCGATCGGGGCGCCCAGCGCCGCGCCGAGCCTGGCCAACGCCACCAACACGCCGACATTCGCGGCATACCCCGTAGCGAACAGCAACGCCGCTTCGGCGTGTTTCCAATCGGCGAGCGCCGCTTCGAGGTCGTCGTGGATCGGCCGCGACCCGACGACGAGCCGCGATGCCCCCGCCCCGGTCCCCCACCGGCGCGTCGCCGCTATCGCCGCCTCGATCACCGCGGGATGCTCGCTCAACCCGAAGTAGTCATTCGACGCGAACTGCACCACCGCACGGCCGTCGGCCAGCCTCGAGCGCACTCCGGTGTCGGCGAGGGTGCGAATAACCCGCCAGCGATCCTGTGCCCGCAACTGCTCCGCGGCCTCCCTGGCCAAGTCGCTCCACCGACTGGTCGAGGCTGCGGCAATCGGGTGGTGAGGTTGTGCTCGCTTTTCGGGTTCCATGGCGCAGAGGGGTACCCTTTCGACGTCGTCGGCACTCCTTGGCGACGAACGTACCGGCATCGATATCGAAGAATCGATTCCCCCATCCACGGAGACAGCGACGTGAGCAACACCGCGGAGACACCGACCCAGACCGCGTCCATCGAATCGGCGCCCGACGAGCTGATCCAGGCGGCGCGCGTTCGGCTGATCGACCGCGGGGGCCACCTGAGCCTCGACGAGGTTCGCGCGTTGTCCGGCCTTCCGACCTCCAAGCTCGGCGAGCTGATGGAACTCGCCCACGAGGTGCGTCTCGCCCGATGCGGCGACATGGTCGAGGTCGAGGGGATCCTGTCGGTGAAGACGGGCGGGTGTCCCGAGGACTGCCATTTCTGCAGCCAGAGTTCGAAGTTCGACACGCCGGTCGCGGCGACCCCGTTCCTCGACACCGAAGAGGTGCTCGAGGCGGCCCGCGAAACCGCAGCGCTCGGGGCGAGCGAATTCTGCATCGTGTTGGCCGTGCGTGGCCCCGACGAAAAGACCCTGCAACGCATCCTCGAGCTCGTGCCGATCATCGGTGACGAAACCGGCCTCCAGGTCGCCGTGTCGGCCGGCATCCTCACCGAGGACCAGGCGCGACGGCTCGCCGAGGGTGGCGTGCATCGCTACAACCACAACCTCGAAACCTCGCGGTCGTATTTCCCCAACGTCGTCACGACCCACGATTTCGACGAGCGATGGGAGACCTGCGAACTCGTCAAGCACAACAACATGGAACTGTGCTGTGGGGTGCTGCTCGGCATGGGCGAAACCGACGAGCAACGGCTCGAACTGATCGGACACCTCCAGGACCTGCAGCCGACCGAGGTGCCGGTCAACTTCTTGAACCCGCGGCCCGGCACGCCGTTGGAGCTTCGCCCGATCACTCCGGCAAAGGACGCGCTCAAGTGGGTGGCGCTGTTTCGTTTGGCGCTTCCCGAGGTCATCCTGCGCTACGCGGGTGGGCGCGAGATCACCCTCGGCGACATGCAGGAGGCTGGCATGACGGCGGGCATCAACGCACTCATCGTCGGCAACTACCTCACCACCCTCGGCCGGACGCCGGATCAGGATCTCGACATGCTCGATCGGCTCTCGATGCCCGTCGGCGTGCTCACCAAGGTCGTCTGAACGTGGCCGCCGAGCGGTCGGCGGACCAACTCCTGGCGCTCGACCAGGCCCACGTCTGGCATCCGTACGCGGCCATGCCCGCCACGGTGCCCGCCGCATTGGTGAACTCGGCAAGCGGCGTGCGCCTACGCATCGCTTCCCCCCAGGCCGGATCGGACCCGGCGTCGACCAGCGAGGTGATCGACGCCATGAGTTCGTGGTGGGCTGCGTGTTGGGGCTACCGCCATCCGGTACTCGACGCCGCCGCGCACGCACAGATCGACTCGATGAGCCACGTCATGTTCGGCGGCCTCACCCACCGGCCGGCGATCGAACTCGTCGAACGACTCGTCGCTCTGGCGCCGGCCGGCATCGAGCACGTGTTCCTCGCCGACTCCGGATCGGTCGCCGTCGAGGTCGCCACCAAGATGGCATTGCAGTACTGGCACGGGCTCGGACAACCGCTGAAGCGACGCCTGCTCACCTGGCGCGGCGGATATCACGGCGACACGCTGCACCCGATGTCGGTGTGCGACCCCGACGGGGGCATGCACGCGACGTGGACGGGGACCCTGCCCGAGCAGGTGTTTGCGGATGCCCCACCGCCAGGTTTCGCGGCGCCGCTCGAGGAGACCTACGTCGCCCACCTGCGTTCGGTGATCGAATCGCACCTCAAGGAGTTGGCGGCGATCATCATCGAACCGGTCGTTCAGGGTGCCGGCGGAATGACCTTTCACTCCCCCGAGTACCTCCGTGTGTGGCGCGGGCTCGCGGATGAGTACGACCTGTTGTTGATCTTCGACGAGATCGCCACCGGATTCGGGCGCACGGGGGAGATTTTCGCCGCCGATCACGCCGGGGTGACGCCCGACATCATGTGTGTCGGCAAGGCGATGACGGGCGGCTATCTCACCATGGCCGCCGCGATGTGCACGCCGCGGGTGTCCGCCACGATCGCCCAGGGCGACCTGCCGGTGCTCGCCCACGGGCCGACATTCATGGGCAACCCACTCGCCGCAGCGGTGGCGAACGCGTCGATCGGTCTGCTCGACTCCACGCCGTGGCGGACCTGGGTGCCGCGCATCGAGCGCGAGTTGGTCGAGGGACTCGAGGGGTTGCGCGACCACCCGGTCGTGGCCGACGTGCGGGTGCTGGGGGCGATCGGCGTGTGTGAGTTGCGCGAGCCGGTCGACATGGCCGCCGCCACCCGCGCCGCGCTCGACTCGGGCGTGTGGCTGCGTCCGTTCGGCCGACTCGTCTACACGATGCCGCCGTACATCTCGACCACCGAGGAGGTCGCGGCCATCTGCGCGGCGATCGCCGCGGTCGCCGACACCAACCGCTGACCCACCGGTACCCACCCGTACCAGCGCCCACCTGTTCTCCGATAACCAGTGGTCGTGATCACGACCACTGGTTATCGGAGAACGGTCAGGTGGGGCTGTTGGGGCGGGCGAGGCGACGGGTTGCGAGGTCGCGGACCTCGCGCTTGAGCACCTTGCCCGACGCGTTCATCGGCAACGCCTCCACGACCAGGACCTGCCTGGGTCGCTTGTAGCCGGCGAGCCGCCCCTTCGCCCACGCCACCGCCTCGGCCTCGTCGAGTTGGTGCCCGTCACGCTCCACGACCACCGCAACCACCCGCTCACCCCACCGTTCGTCCGGCACCCCGACCACCGCGACCGCACCGATCGCCGGGTGTTCGCTCATGACGTCTTCGACCTCGAGCGACGCCACGTTCTCACCCCCCGAAACGATGATGTCCTTCTTGCGATCGACGATGTAGAGGTAGCCCTCCTCGTCGAATCGCCCGATGTCGCCGGTGCGGAACCACCCGTCCGCATAGGCGTCGTCGTCCGCGTCCGGTCGGTTCCAGTAGCCGTCGATCACCTGATCGCCGCGGACCAGGATTTCCCCCGCATCGTCGAGCCGAATCGACACCAACGGTGACGGCTTCCCGCAGGCGGCCAGCAGGTGCTCTTCGCCGTCGATCGCTCGAGCGTGCGCCTGCGCGTCGAGAAACACCGCGTTGCCCGACAACTCCGTCATGCCATAGCCCTGACCGAACCCGCATCCGAACACCGCCACCGCCCGACGCAACACATCGAGCGGAATCGCCGAGGCCCCGTAGAAGATGTGGCGGAGGCTCGACAGGTCGTAGCTGCGCAGGCTCGGGTGGTCGAGCAGCATCGAGATCATCGTCGGCGCCAGCGAAAGGGTCGTGACCCGGTGTGCCTCGATGAGCGTCATGACCACCTCGGCGTCGAACTTCGACACCAACACGACCGGTCGCCGCTTCAGATGCGCATGAATCACGTTGTAGGCCGCGACGTGAAACAGCGGGAACGGGAAGAGATACGAGTCGCCGTCGCCGAGTGGTCGGGCCAACGCCGTCGCCAGGACCCCCGCCATCAGACTGCGATGTGTGAGCACCGCGCCCTTCGGTCGCCCCGTCGTGCCCGAGGTGTGAATGATCCACGCCGGGTCGCCGACGTCGACCGGCCGCGACGAGACACCAGCGGCGCCATCGAGTCGCCCGAATTCCGGCGAGTCGAAGGCGACCGTGGCGCGCCCGGCCTTGAGCCCATCGAGCAACCGTGACTCGCCCACGACCAACTGCGGATCGACGTCGTCGATGAGCGCGTCGATCTCGGCCGATACGAGACGGGTGTTGGCGAACATCACCGTCACCCCCACCATCGGGGCGCCGTACATCAGCGCCACCACCTCGGCCCGGTTGTCCGACACGACGGCGATCCGCTCCCCCGGCGCCACCAGCGACGCCACCCAGGCGCCGATTCGAACCACCTCGGCCCACAGATCCGCGTAGGTCAGGACGCCGTCTTCGGTGATGAGGGCCACCGCGTCACCGTCGTAACGGGCCGCGAACTCGACCGCCTCGTGCAACAACATCGGTGCCACGATACCGCCGCGCCCATCGACCGAATGCCGCGCTATAGTGGCCGTGATGACGGCATCGATCCAGGCCCTCCTTCTTCTCCGGTAGGCGAGTACCCCCAGATCGGTACTCGCCAAAGCTCCTGCGCCGAATCGGCTCGGGGGCTTTGTTCTTTTTCGGTACCGATCCTCGAGCCGTCGTCCCAACCATCCACCGCGACCCCATCAAGTCGTCGAGCAAGCGAGCACACCATGTCTCCCACTCCCGTCACGCCGAAGCCCATGCCGTTCGAGAAATACGACGCGTTCGTGCCGCTCGCGCTCCCGGATCGGACCTGGCCGGATCGCTCGCTCACCAAGGCGCCTCGTTGGTGCGCGGTCGACCTGCGCGACGGCAATCAGGCCTTGATCGACCCGATGGACCCCGCCCGCAAGCTGCGCATGTTCCAGACGCTGGTCGACATGGGCTTCAAAGAGATCGAGGTCGGATTCCCGGCGGCGAGCCAGACCGATTTCGATTTCGTACGCCAGCTCGTCGAAGAGGACCTGATCCCCGACGACGTTTGGATTCAGGTGCTGGTCCAGTGCCGAGAGGAACTGATCGACCGCACCTACGAGTCGCTCGAGGGCGCGCCCAGGGCGATTGTGCACTTCTACAACTCCACCTCGATTCTGCAGCGCCGCGTCGTGTTCGGCATGGATCGCGAAGGCATCACCGCGATCGCCACCGATGCCGCTCGTTACTGCAAAAAGCTCGAGCGCGAATACCCCGACACGGTGTTTCGCTACGAGTACTCGCCGGAGTCCTACACGGGAACCGAGGTCGAGTACGCGGTCGAGATCTGCAACGCGGTGGCCGAGGTGATCGAACCGACCCCCGAGCACCCGCTCATCATGAACCTGCCGGCGACGGTCGAGATGTACTCGCCGAACATCTACGCCGACACGATCGAGTGGTTCCTGCGTCACGTCAACAACCGCGACTCCATCGTGTTGTCCCTGCATCCCCACAACGACCGCGGCTGTGCGGTGGCGGCGGCCGAACTCGGCGTCCTGGCGGGTGCCGACCGCGTGGAGGGGTGCCTGTTCGGCAATGGCGAACGAACCGGCAACGTCGACGTCGTGACCTTGGCGCTCAATCTGTTCAGTCAGGGGGTCGACCCCGAACTCGACATCTCCGACATCGATGCGTTGCGCCGCACCGCCGAATACTGCAACCGCCTGCCGGTCCACGAACGCCACCCCTACGTCGGCGATCTGGTGTACACCGCGTTTTCGGGCTCGCACCAGGACGCCATCAAGAAAGGGTTCGCCCAGCTCTACACCGCCGAGGAAACCCGCGGCGACTCGCCCAACACCTACCGCAAGTGGGCCGTGCCGTATCTGCCGATCGACCCGGCCCACGTCGGGCGCAACTACGAGGCGGTCATCCGGGTGAACAGCCAGTCCGGCAAGGGCGGCGTCGCCTACATCATGGAAGCCGAACACGGATTCGCGTTGCCGCGACGGCTGCAGGTCGAGTTCTCCAAGACCATTCAGTCGGTCGCCGAGGACACCGGAACCGAGATCACCCCGAACGCCATGTGGCAGCAGTTCCAGGAGATGTATCTCCCGGATGAGCCGACGATCGTGTTGCGCAGCCACGAACTGACCAGCGACGCCGATGATCTCACCACGGTGACCGCCCAGGTCGTCGTGGATGGTGAACCGCAGACGTGGAAGGGCAGCGGCAACGGTCCGATCGCCGCGTTCGTCGACGGGCTCAATCACGCGCTCGGCATCGAACTCGACGTCGTCGACTACCAGGAGCATTCGACCGGACGCGGAGCCGATGCCACCGCGGTCGCGTACGTCGAGACCGTCGCCGACGACAACACGATCCGTTGGGGAATCGGCCGACACCCCAACATCAGCACGGCCTCGCTGCTCGCCGTGGTGTCCGCCGCCGAGCGAGTTCGACGCGAGCGCCGCTAGGCGCTCGCGCTGCGCGGCCTGGCCGCACGGCCTGGCGAGCCACAGGTGCACGCGTACGCGAAAGGGGCCGAGTCGGATGACTCGGCCCCTTTCGCGTCGGACGATACGCCCGACTCGTTGTGTCAGGTCAACTACTTGAAGGTGCAGTTGACGTTGAGTGGGCCTTCAAGGATCGTGACGATGCACGGGCCGACCGGAATCTTGCACGCGCTCGCGGCGAACGGTATCGCCATGATCATTGAGGCAAGGATGACCCTGCTGGTACGACGCATAATTGTTTCCCCCCCCTGTAGTTGTCAGGACACCCGCTACTACAGTCCACCGTTCGCGCCGCGTCAAGCATTTCGCTGCGTTCCGGTGAATACCATCTCCCAACGCCGCAAGTCGTCCATGTCGAAGCCCGCCCGACGCCGGGCATCGTGGTTGAACGGCGGCACCAGTTTCAGCGAGGCCTCGGCCACGAGACGCTCGAATTCGATCGACCGGTCGACGCCATCTCGATCACACAGGAACCGGAACCACTCCACCCCGACCGCCACATGGCCGACCTCGTCGGCCAGGACCACCTCGAGGACGTCCGCGCTCTCGTCGTCACCGTGGCGACGGAACCGCTCGATGAGCCCGGGAGTGACGTCGAGACCCCGTGCCTCAAACACCATCGGAACCAGGGCCATACGCGAACGCGCGTCGGTGGCGGTGCTCACCGCCATGTCCCACAGGCCGTCGTGGCATCCGAGGTCGCCGTAGGCGATCTCGTGTTCCGCCAACCTGGATTCGAGCATCCGGAAGTGACCGAACTCCTCGAGCACGACCCGTGTCCAGTCGACGTAGTACTTCGCCGGCATCGCCGCGAAACGATGCGCCGCATCGAGCGCGAGATTCACGGCATTGGCCTCGATGTGGGCCAACGCGTGCAGCGTGGCAACCCGCCCCGACTCGGTCCCCCAGGTCCGCCTCGCCAACTCCCGCGGGGCGACGAGCCTCACCGCCGCCGGCCGCCCCGGACGACGGACATCCACCAGATCGACAGCGTCCGCGAGCTCGGGACCGCCCATGTCACGGGCCCCGGCGGCCCCGGCGGGATCGCCGAGCTCAGACGCCGCGGTGGCCAAACGCTCGAGCACCGTCTCCTTGTCGGAGAACTCCGTTGCCCGCAATGCCTCGCCCGCCAACCGACGGACCTCGGCGATCGTCGGGCCGTCCTCGCTGTTGACCATCGCACCGTTCTACCCCATCGACGGAGCCGACACGTGGGTCGGCCCGGGCCCGCAACCCCTCCGGCCCACCTGGCGACACACGGTACGATTGGCGCATCTATGAGTACCGCACCACAGCCCCGCCCCGAACGCAGCGTCCCCGAAAAACCGGGGCTCGAGGGGCTCGAGGCCAAGTGGGGTGCGCTGTGGGAGGAACAGGGCACCTACCGTTTCGATCGCTCCGCGACCCGTGACGACGTCTTTTCCGTCGACACCCCGCCGCCGACCGTGTCGGGCTCCCTGCACGTCGGCCACGTGTTTTCCTACACCCACACCGACACCATCGCCCGCTTCCACCGCATGTGCGGCAAGCAGGTGTTCTATCCGATGGGCTGGGACGACAACGGGGTGCCCACCGAGCGACGGGTCGAGAACTTCTTCGGGGTCCGCTGCAATGCGACCCTCGCCTATGACCCCACCTTCACCCCACCGGACAAGCCCGCCAAGGACCGCAAGGACTTCGTGGAGGTCAGCCGACGCAACTTCATCGAACTGTGCGAGCGGCTCACCCACGACGACGAGAAGGTCTTCGAGGACCTGTGGCGAAAGCTCGGTCTGTCGGTCGACTGGACCATGACCTATGAGACGATCGGGGCCAAGGCCCGCCTCGTCAGCCAGAAGGCCTTCCTCGACGACCTCGGCCGCGGCGATGCCTACAGCCAGGATGCTCCCTCGATGTGGGACGTGACGTTCCAGATGGCGGTGAGTCAGGCCGAGGTGGAGGACCATGAACGCCCCGGCGCGTATCACGACATCGTGTTCCCGTTCAGCGACGAGACGACCGAAGCCTCCGCCGAGTTCACCCACGGCGACCGTCGGGGCGTGAAGATCTCGACGACTCGACCCGAACTGCTGGTGAGTTGTGTGGCGATCGTGTGTCACCCCGACGACGAACGCTATGCGAGCCTCATCGGAACGAACGTGACCACCCCGCTGTTCGACGTCGAGGTGCCGATAGTTGCTCACCGTCTCGCCGACCCCGACAAGGGCACCGGCGCGGCGATGATCTGCACGTTCGGCGACAACACCGACGTCATCTGGTGGCGCGAGTTGAACCTTCCGGCGCGGGCCGTCATCGAGCGCGACGGCCGTTTCGCGGCGGACGCGCCCGAGTGGGTCACCTCCGAGTCCGGACGAGCGGCGTACGGACAGTTCGCGCGAAAGGCCTCGGGCGGGGCGCGCAACGTGGTGGTCGAGTTGTTGCGCGACGCCGGCGCGCTCGTCGGCGAGATCCGACAGATCACCCACCCGGTCAAGTTCTACGAAAAGGGCGACAAACCACTCGAGATCGTCCAGTCGCGGCAGTGGTACCTGCGCAACGGCGGTCGAGATTCCGACCTGCGCGACCTGCTGATCCGCCGCGGCGACGAACTCGACTGGCATCCGCCCTACATGCAGGCCCGCTACACCGACTGGGTGAACGGGCTCAACGGCGACTGGCTGGTGAGCCGCCAGCGGTACTTCGGCGTGCCGATCCCCGTGTGGTACCGCCTCGACGCCGAGGGCGAGGCCGACTACGACCACCCGCTCGTGCCGACCGCCGCTCAACTGCCGGTCGATCCGCAAATCGACGTGCCGGCCGGCTACAGCGAATCCCAACGCAACCAACCGGGCGGGTTCCGGGCCGATCCCGACATCCTCGACACGTGGGCGACCTCCTCGCTCACCCCGCAGATCGCATGTGGCTGGGGAACCGACGACGACCTGTTCGCTCGCACGTTTCCGATGGATCTTCGCCCGCAGGGCCACGACATCATCCGGACGTGGCTGTTTTCCACGATGGTGCGTTCGAATGCCCAGCAGGGTCGCGCCCCGTGGTCGAACGCATCGTTGTCGGGGTGGATCCTCGACCCCGACCGCAAGAAGATGTCGAAGTCGAAGGGCAACGTCGTCACCCCGGCGCACCTGCTCGACAGCTACGGCTCCGACGGGGTTCGGTACTGGGCGGCATCGGGTCGGCCCGGCACCGACACGGCCTTCGACGAAAAGGAAATGAAGGTCGGCCGTCGCCTGGCCATCAAGTTGCTCAACGCCAGCCGGTTCGCGCTCAGCTTCGGTGGCGACCCGCTCGGGGCAGTGAACGAACCCGTCGACGTCGCACTCCTCGCCGAACTGTCCGCGCTCGTCGCTGAGGCCACCTCCGCGTTCGAACGCTTCGACTATGCCCGTGCGCTCGAACGCACCGAAACGTTCTTTTGGAGCTTCTGCGACAACTATCTCGAACTCGTGAAGATCCGGGCCTACGGCGACAGCGACGCATCCGCCTCGGCGGCGAACGCGTTGGCGCGAGCCGTCAGCGTGTTGCAACGGCTGTTCGCCCCGTTCCTCCCATTCGCCACCGAGGAGGCGTGGTCGTGGTGGATGCAGGGTTCGGTGCACGGCGCCCCGTGGCCGACCGTCGCCGAACTCGATGTCGAGGCAGCCGCCACCGACCTTCCCGTCCTCGCGGTCGTCGAGAACGTCCTTCGCGACGTGCGGCGCGCGAAGTCCGAGGCCAAGGTCGGCATGAAAGCCGACGTCGAACGCGTCGTGGTGAGCGACGACTCGGCGCACCTTGCCGCGCTCGAACTCGTCGCCGCCGACCTGCGCGAAGCGTTGCGCATCGCAACGCTCGATACCACACCCGGGGCCAGCTACTCGATCGACGTCACCCTCGCGCCGCCGCCCGCCGAATAGCGCGTCAGGGGGCGCGACGCCTCAACAGGTAGAGATCGGCAACGCGATCGGGCGGCGTGGCCACCCGGTGGGTCACCACCTCGAAATCGCCGCTGTTGCGCACTTCGTCGAACAACATCTGATCTGTGGCGTTCAAGCGCGCACGGTCGATCAGCACCACGTCCACGGTCGCCGGGTCGGGGGGCTCGACGGTCGAGCCTGCAGCTCCGTAGTTCGACAGCCGCCACGGGTTCGGAAACGTGTAGATGTACTCGCGATGAGACAGGTGTGGCACGAAGAAATAGTTGGTCGACACGACGTCGTCGCCGTCGATTTCGGCCATGACCTCGCGGTACACCTGATTGGTCGGATCGTCGACAACCCGCCAGTACCCCCGCGAAAAGTCGGCCCCCCACGGGCCGATACCCCGGTCATGGGTCGTGACGACGCCGACCACCAGCATCGAGATCAGCGCCCAAGCGACGATCGCGCGTTTGCGTTTCACCACGCTCCACACGGTGGCCAACAGCACCCCGGCAAAGGGCATGAGCGCGTAGTGCCAGCGAAGGTCCCAGGTGAATGGCTGCATCGTGGCCGAGTTGACGAGGTGCTGGGGCAGCCCGACCAGCAACAGGATGGGACTGAGTAGCCCGACGTATCCGAACGGCTGCATGAGCGTCGCGAATCCTCGAGGCGGAGGGTACACCTCCTCGAGGATCTGGCCGGACGGGCACACGATGTCGGTGCGACCAGGGTCTGCTTCGTGAAGCGACCCGTCCCAGAATCCGTGACACAGCACGGTGTCGGCGAAGGGCCCGGGATCGGTCACCGCGCCGACCACCACCTCGGTCGAATTGTTGCCGAGGGGGCCGAACAATCCGTCGAACACCGAGTGCTGATCGAACGCCGGCATGATCAGGCGCGTCGCGAGGACGAACCACAGCATCGACACCCCGATCGTCGCCAACGCGACTCGACGCTCGCGAAGCATGAGCCCGACGGCGAGTCCGATCATCGCCGTCGCTAGAGCGATGTCCTCCTTCCAGATCACGGCGCCGAAGATGCACACCCAGTACCAGCGCCACCGTCTCACCGAGGCTGTGTAGAACGCCCCGACCACGAACGGTAACGCCAGGCTTTCGGCGTGGAACGTCTCCTGGATCATCCACTGCGGCGAGAAGTGAGCCAGATACACCACGACCAGCCACGCCCCCGCCCAGTTCGAGCGCAGGTGTGTGCGGGCCAACAGGAAGATGGGCACCGACGTGGCGACGATCCCCAGCAGGTTCATCACGTTCAGGAAGTGGGGGCCGCCGACTCCGATCCAATAGAAGGGGACGAACAACAGGAATCCAAGGTTTGCGTGGTGCCCGAACAGGTTCATGCCCCGCGTCGTCATGAAGTTGCGGCCATGGGCGGTCTGCCAGATGCCGTTGTCGTACATGCCGAGGTCGTAGTCGAAGGTGCCGAAGTACTCGTGTCGCTTCCATTGCAGCACCGCGAAGAGCAGCGTGTAGACCGCCACGACGACCGCAACGACAACCAGTGGGGCTCGCCGGCGCAGTCCCGTCGATGCACGCCAGCGCTCCATCGTCGGTTCGAGCGGGCGGCTCACGGCACCGACGATCGCGTCGACGCTGACTCCGATCCCGTGCCAGTGACGACCGAATGCGCTGGTGAAGTTCGGACCCGATAGAGCCATCGGCCTCAGTCTGGCAGAGCCTCTGCGCCTACCCGCGAATGCGGCCGGGCACGTCGATCGAACCTTTCGGAAAAAAATAGGTGGTCCTGCACCGCAACGTTAGGTATGCTGAACAACATGCTCGTGTGCTCATGCAACGCAGTATTTGAGGGAGCCGTTCGCAAGGCGGTCTCGGGGGGCGCTGCGTGCGTCGATGAGGTCAGCACCATGTGCGGTGCCGGCACCGATTGTGGCTCGTGTATCGACCACATCGAAGAGATCATCGACGAGGTGAACACCGAGGTTCGGGTTTCAATCCAGGCGGCGTAAAGCCCCGAAAAACAAGGCCGTAAGGCCCTCCACACGTCGCGCGAGTGGTTCTCATTTCATTACCTTGGGGCGCTACGGTGATGCCGCGCACCGCTGCGCTCAACGATGGAGGTCCCCATGCAGGGCAATGCCGAGGTCATCGACGTTCTCAACGAGGTACTCACCGCCGAACTCACGGCGATCAACCAGTACTTCGTCCACGCCAAGATGTGCTCCAACTGGGGGTACAACCGTTTGGCTCACCACATCCGCGACGAGTCCATCGACGAGATGCGCCACGCCGAGGAACTCATCGACCGGGTCCTGTATCTCGACGGTGTGCCGAACCTTCAGCGGCTGTATGCGTTGCGCGTCGGCGAGGACGTCGTCGAGCAGTTCAACAACGATCTGGCCGTCGAGCGCGAGGCGGTCGACCGCCTGCGACGCGGCATCGCGTTGTGCAACGAGGTCGCCGACCACGGCACGCGCCAACTCTTCGAAAAGATCCTCGTCGCCGAGGAAGAACACATCGACTGGCTCGAAACCCAGCTCACCACGATCGAACAGATCGGCGTGCAGAACTACCTGAGCGAGCAGCTCGGCGAGCACCCCTCGCACTGACCAGCCAGATGGTGGCTCAGGCGAGATGGCGGCTCAGGCGTCGCGGTAGGCGGCGACGAGTGGAGCCATCGGCCGCACGGCGTCGTCGGCGAACACGTGGTAGCTGTAGCCCCAGCGCTCACGTCGACGGTGCAGTTGCTCGCCGAGACTCGCCAGCGTGCCGATCATCGTGATGGGCGAGTCGAGCGCGGTGTGCGCATCCTCTGCAGCGATGCCGAAGCCCGGCGCCACCATCTCTGCGAACCCGAGCGGATCGTCGGTGATGGTCGCGACGCTGCACCAGGCGTTGAACTCGATGTCGTCGAAGCGCTCCCCCGCCCCCTCGCGCACCCAGGAGAACTTCTCATCGATGCGATCCGAGAGCGCGTCGCGAGCCGCTGCCGCATCGACCTCACCCGAGTGGATCGACGGATTCACCCCCACGATCGCCGCGTGCTGCCCAGCGAAGCGCAACATGCGCCGGGCGCCGCCCGCGAGCAACAACGGAGGCCCACCGACCGTGTGAGGCCGCGGCGCACCCACCATGTCGGTGATCGTGTAGTAGTCGCCCGAGAAGTTGACGGGGTCGTCGCCGAACAGCGCCCGAACGACCTCGACCGCCTCCATGAACCGCTCGACGCGAACGCGGGGTTCGTCATACGCGATGCCGCCCTGGTCATAATCGAGGCGCTTCCAACCGGCGCCGAGGCCGAGTTCGAGCCGACCCTCGCTGATCGCGTCGATCGTCGCCATCTCCATCGCGGTGATGACCGGATGGCGGTAGTCGTTGTCCAACACGAGGGTGCCGACCTTCAGGTCGCTGGTGGCCGTGGCCGCCGACGCCAGCGCGGCGATCGGTGCGAACTGGTCCTGAAAGTGATCGGGAACAAACAGCGTTGAGTATCCGAGCGACTCCACCTCGCGGGCGGTCTCAGCCCAGGTCATGTCGGGAAACGGTCGGTGCAGTTCGGCTCCGAATCGGAAACGTCGTGGGTGGGCCATGGGGGTTCCTCCTTAGCGATGGTCCGCCGGACGGGTCGAGTGTGTCAGTCGCGAAGCGACGGTTGTGCGCCGTCCGGCCTCAACGTCACCGGTCCCTGCGACGCGTTGACCAGATCGGCGATCAGCTGGGCGTACTCCAACGGGTTCGGCACGCCCTTCATCGTCTTGAACCCGGTGGCCTCATTGGCACTGTGGACGCGGATCGTGGCCGTCTTGAGCAGGCGCTCGCCGAGCGACGAGTGCACCGAAACATCGGTGACCTTGCGCCAGGAGATCCACTCGAAGCGGTCGTGGTACACCCCGGACCAACTGATCGCTCGATGGTCGGTGACGACGTAGCGGGTGAAGGCGAACCGGACGAATTCGACGACGAGGTGAACCGCCAACACGGCCCACAGCACCAGCGCCATCTTGGTGACCGCGACGTCGGCCGCCGCCACGACGACCGCGAGCATCAGCACCCCGGCGACGATCACATCGAACACGCCCAGGAACCACACCTTGAACGACGGTCGCGTGTCTCGCAGCACGTGCTCGCCCTCGCTGAGAAATTGCTCGATGCGACGATCCGGCAGGAGCCGCATCAACCACGGGCGATGCCAGCGGTCATCCATCAGCCCACCAGGCTGGTGATGAATTCTCCGAGCTTGTCCCACAGCGTCGACGCGAAATCGCCGACCGCACCGAAGAACCCCGAGATGGCATTCGCGGTGCCCGTCGGGTCCTTCCAGATGAGGTAACCGACGATGAGCAGCGCCAACAGCCCCGCTCCGCCCAGTTGCTTCTGCATCGGTCACCTCCTCGCATCATCGGCTGCCCACGACGCGTCCAATGCGGACCTGGGCCACCTCGCGAGCCTAAAGAACCGGCGGCGCGATGTGGGGGACCTCCAGGCTGATGCCGGCGGCGTCGAAGGCCTCTTTGATGCGTTGGCGCAGCTCGCGCTCGACGGCCCATTGCGACTTGGGCTCGGTGGTCACCACGATCCGCAACGTCGCGCCCACCGGGGTCAGTGCGGACACCCCCTGATCGTCGGGGCCGGCGTCGAGCGCCATGGCATCGCGCCAGCGTTCCTCCTGCGCCATCGTCTCGGCCACCTCGATCATGATCCGTCGCGCCGCGGCGATATCGGCCGACAGTGCGATGGTGACCTCGACCACCGCTCGGGCCCACCCCTGGCTCTTGTTTCCGACGGTGAGGATCGTGCCGTTGGGGACGTGCCACACCGTGCCGTTGAGATCGCGCAACTGGGTACTTCTCAGCGAGATGCGCTCGACCGTGCCGTTCGCGGTTCCGACGTCGATCACATCGCCGACCCCGAACTGGTCCTCCACGAGGATGAAGAATCCGGCCAGCACGTCGCGAACCAGCGACTGGGCCCCGAAGCCGAGCGCGATTCCGACGATTCCTGCGCCCGCGAGCAGCGGAGCCAGGTTGATCCCCAACTCCCCCAACACCAACAGGGTGACGATCGATGCGAGGACCCAGGTGACGAGGGACTGCGACATCGCTTCGATGGTGGCGGCACGAGCCTCGGAGCGCCCGACCGATGCCGGACCACTCAGCGTCCCCGCCAACGTCGAGGTGAGACCATCGCCGGCGAGACTGACGTGCATTCGCCGCGTGACCCTGGAAATGGCGCGGTGGGCAACCCAGCGTGCGATGGCGGCGATCACGAGGATGACCACGAGGCGCAGCCCGGTCGATACCGCATTGGTCAGGTCGTCGGACCAGTCATCGGGAAACATGGCCACAGTCTCGCGGCTCGGCTGAGCGGGTCACAGCACCGGTGCGCTGCAGCCTCGATCACCGCTCACAGCGCGCCGATGAACTCGATCAGGTCGTGCCGACGACGTTGTGCCAACGCCATGAACCGCCCACGGACCGCCTCGGCCTCGCCCCCGTGCCACAGGATCGCCTCCTCGATCGTCCGGGCCCGTCCGTCGTGCAGGAAATTCTCGAAACCGGTCACCTCGCCGCGTCTGCCGACGGTCCACAACGGCGGTGTGCGCCACTCCGATCCGCTCGCGCCGAATTCGGGTCGGCCGTCGGCGAGCCCGGGTCCCATGTCGTGCAACAACAGATCGGTGAACGGATGAAACTCGACGTTCGCGAGGCCGGCCACCTCGTCGGGCCCGCTCCGCTGGGTCGTCGTGTGACACGAGGAACACCCGATCTCGACGAAGGTGTTCGCGCCACGAATCACCGCTGGGTCGTCGAGGTTGCGGGCGATCGGCACGGCGAGGGTGCGGTTGTAGAACACCTGCAGATCGAGCCGTTCGTCGTCGAGGTCGACCGCCGCGTCGTCGTGTGACGTCGGATCGCATGCGCTGCCCTGGTTGTCACACGTCGCGGGAAACACCCGGTTGGTCATGCCCATGTCGTCGTGCAGGGCGGCGGCGCTCTGTTGCAGCACCGTGGGTTGGCCGGCCTTCCACCCGAACCGGCCGACGGTCGTCGTCGCGGTGCTGCGGTCCCACACCTCGTTGACACGTCCGGAGATCCCGTCGCCATCGGCGTCGTCGGGGTCGCCAGCCGCGCGCAGGGCGGCCTCGGGTATCGCCTCGAGCAGGCCCATGCCGGTCATCGTGGGGGCGATCCGTGGCGAGGTCATCGCATCGGCGGCCAGCGGCCCCGAGGACAACTCGTCGATGTCGAACCTCGGGCGGCGCAACTCCACCGTGGTCCCGTCGGGGTAGGTGACGGTCTCGGTGGACCAGGTCACCTTCACGGTCCCCTCCGCGCTCGCCGGCCCGACCGCCTGGTCCTGGAGTTGCAGGCCGTAGGTCGGCTCCGGGTTCGGCGAGCCGTCGGCCGACGCCCCGGGAACCGACAGGCGCAACAACAGGCCGGGTCCCGGATCGCCTCCGCGACCGGCACCCCCCTGCTCGCGCTGGACGGTTTCGCCCTCGTCGTCCACGGTCGCCGCGTCGGAGTCGTCCACGCCGTCGAGGTGGCAGCTCAGACAGGAATCCGCGTTGAACACCGGGCCGAGCCCATCTTCGGCGACGAAATGCCGGTCGAAGACCAGCGCCCCGCTACCGAAGCGACGAAACTCCTCGTTCGACAACGACCTCGCCGACTGGTTGAACGGCCGGCCGCGAAACTCGCGAGCCGAGGTCGGGCCGCCGAGTCGTTCGACGAGAAAGTCCGGGGCGACATCGATCCATTCGGGAAACTCGGCCTCGTCGGCGACACCGCCGGCCTCACCACCTCCACCAGCGCCACCGTCGCCGCCGGGTTCACCCTCGGAACAGGCGCCGATCGCGAACGCGCTCGCGGCGAGCACGATCGCGAAGACGCCGTGCCACGGACGAATCTTCACCCCGAGACCGCGGATGCCGCCCAGCGGTAGTCGGCCTTGCCGTTGGGGCCGCGTTGCACCGTCGGCACGAACACGATGCGTTTGGGCACCTTGTAACCCGCGAGGGTTTCACGGCAGTGGTCCATGAGCGCTTGTGCCGTCTCGTCGTCACCGTCGGTTCCGTCGCCGAGGCTGACCACCGCACAGACGGCGTTGCCCCACTTGTCGTCCGGCACGCCGATGACGTTGGCGTCGAGCACCGCTTCGTGGCGTTTCAGGGTCTCCTCGACCTCCTCGACAAACACCTTCTCGCCAGCGGTGTTGATGCACACCGAGCCGCGTCCGAGCAGGGTGATGGTGCCGTCGGCTTCGACCGTGGCGAAGTCGCCGGGCACCGACCAGACGCGGCCCTCGAAGGTGCGAAACGTCTCCGCGGTCTTGGCCTCGTCCTTGTAGTAGCCGACGGGAATCGGCCCGCCGACCGCCAGCACGCCCCGTTCCCCCGACCCCGGCACGACCGGGGCACCGGAATCGCCGAACACCTGGGCGTCGGGGCCGAGCTTGAAACGGGCGGTCGGGGCCGAGCGATTGCGTTTGGCGACCGAATTGGCGAAACCGACCCCCTCGGAACTGCCGAGCAAGTCGGCACATGAGACGTCTGCTCTGGCGAGGAGCGCGTCCTTGGTCTGTTGGCTCCACATCACCCCCGAGCTGACCACGAGTCGCAGGCTCGACAGGTCGACCGGCTCCCCGCGTTCGTCGGCGGTGTCGAGCGCGGCGAGCATGGGCCGGGCGAACGCGTCGCCGACGATGGTGAGGTTGGTGACACCGCGACGTTCGATCGTGGTGATCAGTTCCTCGGCGTCGAAGCTGTGGCCCGTGAGCATCACGATGGCCCCGCTGGCGTTGAGCGTTCCCCAGCTGGTCAGCGCCGAGGTGCCGTGCATCAGCGGTGCGGCAGGCAACAGGCGCAGCGGCGCGCGCTCGCCATCATGGGCCGCTCGGGCGACCTCGGCGAAAAACTCGATCGAGTCGGGGGTTCCCGTGGCGTAGGGCCGAAAGTTTGTGGCGCCGGCCCCGATGATCGACCGGTGCGGCCACATGACGCCCTTGGGCATTCCGGTGGTGCCACCGGTGTAGAGGAACCACAGGTCCTCGAGACTGCGTTCGATTCGTGGCGCCCGGGGCGGGGTCGTCACCGCGTCGGCGTGGGCGATGAGACTGGGGATCTGCGCGCCGGCGGGGTTGGGTCCGAGGCCGGTCTCGTCCACCTCGACGACGACCTTCACCTTCGGCAACTCCGGCAACAGGCGGGCGACGTTGTCGACGAATCGGGTGTCGACCATGATCGCCTCGGCATCGGAGTTGTCGAGCAGGTACCGCAGTTCGGCGTCGGTGTAGCGGTAGTTCACGTTCACCGGAACCATTCGCTGCTTGAATGCAGCGAAGGTGGCGTCGAGGTAGGCGGGGCCGTTGTAGAGGTACAGCGCGACCTTCGAGTCCCGGGCGAGTCCGGCGTCGCTGAACACGGTGGCGAGTCGGGCCGCGCGATCCTCGAAGTCGGCCCAGCTCAGTTCAACGTCGCCGAAGAAAATCGCAGGGGCGTTCGGCACGACCGCTGCGTGCGACTCCCAGATATCGGCGATGTTCCACCCGTTCGACCCCGTTTCCATGTCTGCTCCGTTCAGCGCTTCGTCACCACCGGTTGCGCGCTTCTTCCGCAAAACCGACGACGGCGTCAAAAGTAACGAGGTCGCCGGACTCGGAGGTAATCGTGCCCGCCCAGGTGCCGAAGACCTGATGGACCTCCATCGACAACACTCCGATCGACACCTTGCTGTGCCGGTCGTGGGTGGGGCTGAGGGTCGCCTCGACCAACCCGCCCACCGGGTCGATCACCCGCCACGGTCGCAGTGGGTGGTCCCAGTCGTAGTCCCAGGACAACTCGTTGTGGATCTTGTGGAGGCGGCCGTCCACGCACAGGGCGTTCTCGTTGTACCCGGTGCCCTCGGTCCACTTGCCGCCGAACTGGAGTCCGACCACCGCTCCCCCGCTCGCGATTCCCGAACCGCTCGCCCAGTTCCAGCGGTTGTTGTAACGCCACAACCCCCGGCCGACGTCGAGGATGCCCCAGGTCGTCTCGTCGCCCTCGGCTCCGAGATCGAATCGACGATCGCCGATCGAGATGTGACCCCGCACGCGGCGGGAGTTGTCCTTCGCGGTGTACTGAAACCGGCGCAGCGACCACGGGATGACGACGTTGAGCGACTCGTGCCCCTCGGGTCGCTCGACCGCGACGTCGAGGTCGAGTGGCCCCCACGCCGTGCGTTCGGCGGTCACCTTGATGAGCGTCGCATCCGGTCGGTCCTCGATGCGCAGGCCGACCGGTCCGTTACCCAGCCGCACTGCGTTGCGCACCGACATGGTGCCGACGCCGCTCCGTTCGGTGTGCACGAATCCGCGGGCGAACGGCGCCGGGGGCTCGATCGACGCGGTGAACCCCGTGGAGGGTTGATGGATCCACACCGCCGTGATGCCGAGATAGTCGACGTCCGCGTAGGTCACCGCCACGTAGAGGTCGGAGTTGATGAAACACCAGTAGTCCCAGCGCTTCTTGCGCCCGTAGGCACCGCGGAGATTCGCTCGGTGCAACGGCACCCGCGACCAGCCGATGGCCTCGGGGTTGAGGTGCCCGGCCGAATCGCACAGGTCGACGGGTTCGGTCAGTTCTCGTTCACTCGACACGGTCATCGCCCCTCCGTTGGCCGCGCCGCTTCGAGCGCGGTCGGCATCATGTTCCAGGTCCACCGAAACGTACCCGGTCCGATCCGGAACCGCTCGGCGGTGTCGGGGCCGCACGCCGCGGTGCCCAGACCGCGATGCCGGGCGTCGAGATACACGTACACGTCGCCATCGGGTTCGAGATCGCCAAGGTGAAACGCCGCGGTCACGGCCTGCGCCGAGAACTGCGACACGTTGAGGCCGAACCGGCCCGGAGCGCTCAGTGCAAGCCCGGACCCGTCGGGTCGCGACAGCGCCGCCCACCGCACGTCGTGGTGATGGCCGTACTCCTGGGGCAACACATAGGGCACGAACTCGCGGGCGATGGACCCGGACCAGCGGCCGACGAGGTCGTTCGTGCGGTCGGGATAGGTCTCCTCGGGGCCCGGACCGACCCAGGTGAGGTCGGTGAATTCCCCGGGAAGTCGGAAGCAGACTCCCACCCTCGGGAGTTCCTCGATCGCCTTGGGAACGGTGACGGTCTCGGCGAAGGCCACCGCGCCGTCGCCGATGGTGATCACCTGCCGATGGACGATCGCCTGGAGTTCTTCTGCGGCCTGCCACCGGGTCGTGCGCACGATCGACCCGCGCCGCGCCGCGACCGAGTGTTCGATGATTCGGAGCCGGTCGAGTCCCCAGCCGCGCCACCGCCCGAGCACCCCCGAGCCGTCCATCCATCCCACGGTCAGGCCGTCGTTGTCGCTCGGCGGACGCCACAACGACAGTTCCGGGGCCATCAAGGTGCCACCGCCGATGACTAATTCGACCTGACCACCGACGATCTGTGCTTTCGCGTCGGCGGCGACGGCGGCCGACCGGCGCGACGGCAACCGCGACACCGACGACAACTCCGCCCCCGACGCGGCCCCCGACGCGGCCGCTGACTCTGCACCCGACTCGGCACCCGACTCGCTTCGCAGCGGCACCTGCAAGGTCGCCACGACCCATCCGCTCGGAGCCCACGCCGGGCGTTTCCTCGGAACGACCACGACCCGCAGGTGCGCCTCGACGGATGGTTCGAGTGCTCCGAACGCCTCAAGCGCGGCCGCCGGCAGATCGAGGTCGACCGAGGCCCGCGGCGCACATTCGATCGGATCGAATTCACCCGCGGCCACCGCCTCACCATCGCCCAGGACGTACCAACGCACCCGAACGTCGCCGAGGTCGCTGAACCACCGCCGGTTCGTCAACACCAGGTCCGCCCCGCTCGAACCCCCGCGCTTGAGCGCCAGTGGCGCGAACAGGCGTCCAAGGTGGGTGAGCAGCGGCCGCACGCGACGATCGGCACCGACGATGCCGTCGCAGCAGAAGTTGCCGTCGTGGACCGCTTCGCCGAAGTCACCGCCATAGCCCGGGCCGCCGTCGGGCAGGGTCAGCGCGTGGTCGCACCACTCCCAGATGAACCCGCCCTGCAATCCATGGTGTGCCTCAAAGGCCTCCTGATATGCGGCGTGTCCACCTGCGGCACCCATCGCGTGGCCGTACTCGCACAGGATCAGCGGTCGGCGCCGGTCGGTGGTCGTTTTCGCCCAGGCGATGAGGTCCTCGACCGGGGTGTACATCGGACACACGATGTCGGTGACGGGCGCGTCGGCATACAGGTCGTGCATCAACGGGCCCTCGTAGTGAAGCGGGCGACTGGGATCGACGCGACGAACCCAGGCAGCCGCCGCGTCGTGGGCGGCCCCGTAACCCGATTCGTTACCGAGCGACCAGGCGATCACACTCGGATGATTCAGATCGCGTTGCACCAATCGCCGGACCCGCTCGACGATGGCGTTGGTGTAGCGGTCGTCGTGGCACAGCGAGGCCTGACGTCCATGGGATTCGATGTTCGCCTCATCGATCACGTAGACCCCGTACTCGTCGCAGAGGTCGACAAAGCGCGGATCGGTGGGGGCATGGGCGCAACGAACGGCGTTGATGTGGTGCTGCTTCATCAACTCGAGATCCCGCCGCATGGAGGCCTCGTCGACGCTGCGACCCCGGGTCGGGTCGAACTCGTGACGGTTCACGCCGTTGATCACCACGGGCGCGCCATTGATTCGCAACTCGTTGTCGGCCACCACGACCGATCGAAACCCGGTTCGTTGCCGGCGCAGGTCGACCACCTCGCCGCCGGCGTCGCGCAGCGTCACCACGACGTCATAGAGCCTCGGTGATTCGTGTGACCACGGCTCGATGTCGGGGACCTCGACGAGGCCCACCACCCTGGGCCCCTCCCAGAACATCGCCGAGATGACCTCCTCGAGGGGGTGCCCATGGGTGAAGGTCGCAACCGTCTGCGGTCCCAGGCGGGCGATGCGTCGCCGGCGGGCCCCCAACACCTCGACCTCCACGGTCCAGCCGTCGGGCACGTCGTTGCCGGCGTCGAGTTCGATGTCCACCGCCAGCGTGCCGGTGCACAGGTCGTCGCGCAATCCCGGCACCAGACGCACCGCGCCGAGCGACCTCGGGGCAAAGGCGACCAGGCGCACCGAGCGATGCAGCCCGGGCAGCCACCATTGGTCCTGGTCCTCGATCCAGGTGGCCGCCGACCACTGCGTCACCACCAGCGCCAGGTCGTTGTACCCGGCCCGGACGTGATCGGTGAGGTCGAAACAGGCGCTGAGGCGACTGTCGGTGCTCGCCGCGACCACCGAACCGTTCACCCACACGAGCAGCGAGCTGTCGGCGCTGCCGACCTCGAACACGATGCGCCGCTTCGACCAACCTCGAGGAAGTCGGAACCTGCGATGGTGGACCCCGGTCGGGTTCTGGGTCGCGACATGGGGCGGCTCGGCGTCGAACGGCATGACGACGTTGGTGTAGGCGGGACGCCCGAAACGAAAGTCGTCTCCGCCCTGCAGGACCCAGGTGCCCGGGACCTCGATCTGTTCGCCGCCGCGCATCGGCTCGCCCGTCTCCAGTGCAGCGAGGGCCCCTTCCACCCAGTCGGGAGAATCCAGCAGCTGGAATCCCCAGGTACCGTCAAGGGACATGATCCACGGCGATGCCGCTCCGCTCAACGCCGCCGCACGATCGTCGTGGGGATCGAGCGGCGGACGCATCGGGAGACGGTTGACGGCGGTGACCTCTGGGGTCGCCCACGGTTGAAGCCCGGCCAGACCCATGGCGTTCAGCGCAGATCCAACACGAGGCCGTCCACGCCGCGCACGAACGCGCCCGGGATGTGGTTCGGAGCGGTCCCGGCCGCGATTTCGAACGACGCCACCCGAGCGAGGAACCGCTCGAAGAACCGGCGGATCTCCAGCCGAGCGAGGCTGGAGCCCAGGCAGAAGTGGGTGCCGAATCCGAACGCGACGTGCTGGTTGCGGACGCGGCCGACGTCGTAGACATCGGGTGAGTCGAAGGCCGCCTCGTCGCGGTTCGCCGAGCTGTACATCAACAGCACCTGATCACCTTCACGGAGCTGTTGTCCGTGGAGTTCGTGGTCCTCGGTGACGACTCGGGCCATATTCAGAATCGGGGTGACCCACCTGATGAACTCCTCGACCGCGGTCTCGGCGATCATGTCGGGATTCTGTCGGAGCCGCAGCAGTTGGTCGGGGTGTTCGATCAGGTCCCACAGCGTCTGGGCGATCACCGTTCGCGTGGTTTCGGCGCCGCCGTCGACCAGGAGCAGGCACTCGGCGATGATCTGCTCGTCGCTCATCGGCTCCCCGTCGATCTCGGTGTGGCACCACACCGAGACCATGTCGTCGGTCGGGTTCGCCCGTTTGTCGGCGATGAGCTCTGCGCACGCGCCGGCGAACTCCATCGCCGCGATGATGCCGGGTTCGGTCATGTACCGGAGCCCGCCGCCGTTTTGAATCGTGTCGGTCGACCATCGCTTGATCTCGCGCCACCGATCGATGCCGAAGCCGAGGTACTTCGCGATCATCATCGCCGGCAGGGGCGCGGCGAGCGCCTCGACCGCGTCCACCGTCCCGGCGGCGAGCGCTTCGTCGATCAGGCCGTCGATCACCTCGGTGATCTCCGCGTCGTGGTCGACCACGGCCCGGGGCGTGAAACGTCGAGCGACGAGCCGACGTTGAGCCTGATGGTCGGGGTCGTCAAGACCGATCATCGAACGGTCGTCGTAGGTTCCCACCGGGATCGGCCGATAGCTGTTGCGGTTCGAATATCGGCGAGGCCGCTTCTCGACCTCCACGATGTCGTGGTACCGGCTGATCCCCCACAGGCGGTTGATGTCGTCGCGATACACCGGGGCGTGATGCCGCAACCATCGATACGTCGGGGTCGGGTCGGCTGCATAGAGGTATCCGTTCAACAGGTCGATCTGTGGAAGCGTTTCGGTCATCGGGTCCTCTTGGTGTGACGCCGCAGCGAGCGGCATGGCGAATCGTCCTCAGTGAACGAACTTGGCCCGCAGCGCATCGATGAGCCGACGGTCGACGCCGATATCGACGGCCCACCCCTCGAAGGAGCCGTGGCGGGCTTTCAACGCATCGATCACGCCGCGCATGGTCGCCGGAGCGGCGGCTCGGCGAATGATCTCCTCCTCATCGAGGCGCCCGGGCGGCGCCGCATCGAGGCCCTGGGCCCGCGCTTGTTCGATCATCCGGTCCCGGTACCAGCCCACGATGCCGACCATCGCCTCGGTGCTCTTGGAATAGTCGGCGATGATCACCTCGTCGGAGGCACCCAGTACCCCCAGCAACGCGCTGGCGACGACCCCGGTTCTGTCCTTGCCAGCGGTGCAGTGGAACAGCGCCGCCCCGTCTCGGGCGACCAGGTCCTCAAGCACGACGACGATGCGATCGGAATGCTGCTCGTACATTGAGATGGTGCGGTCTCGCAGGAACCACTCCGAGTCGGACTCGTCCTCGTCGCGCCAGCTCCACACCTCGTCGAGCAACGACCGGTGGATCGACTCCATGTCGTTGTTCGATTCGACGAATCCGTCCGCGCCGCGTTCCGCCTCGGTGCGCAGATCGACCAGCGTGGCGACGCCCGCCACCCCCAGCCAGTCGTGCGCCCGACGTGGATCGACACGGTTCAAGAGGTCACTTCGGTACAGCAACCCCGGCCGGATCGCTCCCCCGGCGACCCGATAGCCGCCGAACTCCCGCAGGTTGAACGCCCCGGGGATGGCAGGGATCGGCTGATTGGTTTCGCCCGCCGACGGCGCCTCGGGGTCGAGGTCGGAAGGTGTCTGCGGCTCCGGGTTGCTCACAGGTCCGCCTCCAACACGCACACCACTCCGTCGGGACGCATCGCCAACTCGGTGGCCCGCACGGCGACGGTCGTCGAGTCGTCGATCGGCACCGACACCTTCGCCGGCAGCGACACCTGAAACGGCGTCAGGGAGGCAAGCGATCCGAGCGCCTGGTTGAACCGGTTCACAAACGACGGAACGAGCGGCAGTTCCACCCAGGCCTCGCGCGGGCTGAGCTCGATGCGGTCGTCGAGCAGCCGCGCCGCGACCGAGGCCCGCACCCCGGTGCGCAGGTCGGGCAGGAACCCGAGACTCGTGAGCCGGCGGTTACGGATGCGTGCTGCGACCTCGGAGCTGTGGGTCTGCAGGTCGACCTCGAAGGGGAGCGGAACCCCGAGCGAATCCTCGGCCAGGCGAAGGGCCAACTGGGTCAGCGACCCCGACGCCAGACCGACCACGACGTCCTGGCCGGGCCGAAGGGGTGCGATGGCGTGGCCTTCAACGCTGTCGACCGCGATGAGCCCGACGGTCATGTGGCCCTCGTCGATCACCACATCGCCGGGAGCGGCGCGCACTCCGAGATCGACGAGCGGTTGGGCCTGATGGGGCTCGAGTTCGATGCCGATGCGCCCCATCTGTGCCGCAAGTCCGCTGAAGATGTCGCCGCCGATGCTGGCGAACAACATGTCGCCCATGACCGCGGCGGTGCCCGGGTCGACCTCAGATCCCTCGATCCCCTCCATCACCGTGCGCAACAGCTCGGCGCCTTCGAGGTCGAGCGCCGCCACGAACCGACCGTCGGGACGCAATTCGACCCGCGGGGACACGAGCACATCGGCTCGCACGAGCGCTCTACCCGGCAGCGCCGGCATGGCCGCGCCCGCTCCGAAATCGACGCTTCCGGCGGCACGAATCGACGCGTGCAAGCGGCCGTCGTGATCGGGCGAGGAGGTGAACTCGACTCCGGTGATCGTCAGCGCCAACGACAGGTCGACCTCGCCCATCAGGGGCAGGGTGAAGCGACGGTTCAATTCGCCCGCCGCGATGCCGTCGCCGATGTAGAACGCCGCCGCAAGGTTGAGCACCTCGTCGGTGACCCCGAGCGACAAGGCCCAACGTTCGCCCGCGATGGAGGTGGATTGCCCGAATCGTGACGCAGCCATGGCTCTCTTCTATCAGCTTGGGAGTGCCGCCGGTGGCGCCGCGGCCGCTTCGCCGACACCGATTTGTCCGCGGCCAGGGTTCAGACCTGCTCAAATATCGAAGATGACCTTTGTCACAGCACGCCCCATCACGGTGAAAGACCCGACATATGGCTCCATCACCCTGTCGGTTCACGAACAGGGAGACGGGCCCGCCGTGGTGTTCAGCCACGGATTTCCTGAGTTGGCGTACTCGTGGCGCCACCAACTCCCCGCCGTCGCCGCCGCCGGGTTCCACGCCATTGCCCCCGACCAACGCGGCTATGGGGCCTCGAGTGCCCCCGAGGAGATCCGCGCCTACGGGTTGGGTCAACTGACGGGGGATCTCGTCGGCCTACTCGACGCGCTCGACATCGAACGCGCCGTGTTCGTCGGCCACGATTGGGGCGGCTTTGTGGTGTGGGCGATGGGGGTGTTGCATCCACAACGCGTCGCCGGGATCGTCGGGGTGTGCACGCCCTACACGCCGTTTCCTGGCACCGAGTTTCTCAAGATGGTCTTCGGCGACGACGTCGAAAAGCAGTACATGTTGTGGTTCCAAAAGCCCGGCGTCGCCGAGCGGGTGCTCGACCCGCGGGGCCGGCTCGTGTTCGAAAAGCTCATGCGCGGCGGCGTGGACCCGACGAATTTCCTGAAGTCGGCCGCGACCGGCGGCGGCGAGGCGAAACGACCGGCGATGAACCCGTTCATCAACATCGAGACCATCGACCCCGGAGGCAAGCCGATCGCGACGGCCGAGGAGATCGACCGCTACGTCGCCGAGTTCGAACGGACCGGCTTTCGCGGCGGTATCAACTGGTACCGCAACATCGACGCCAACGGCGAGGCCTTCCCCGAGATCGGCAAGACCGTCATCGACGTGCCGACGCTCATGATCCTGGCCGAGTGGGATCCGGCGCTGCCTCCGGCGCTGGCCAAGAACATGCCGTCCGTGTGCTCCGACCTCGAGATGGCAACCATCGCCAAGGCCGGCCACTGGGTGCAACAGGAATCGCCGGACGAGGTGAACGCCGTGCTGATCGACTGGCTCACCCGTCGCTTCGGCGGCTGAGCGTCGGGGTCGGCCCGTCGGGGCTGGCCTACCGGCCTAGCGGCCGCCCGGGACGAGCCTCAACGTCAGCGGGTAGCGGTACCACTCGCCCTTGTTCGCGGCGAGCGCTGCGATGATCGGCATCACGATGCTCCAGATGGCCACCAGCGGGAACAGCACGAATCCGATCAGCACGATCATCAGCACGGCCGACACGGCGTACGCGATGAACACGGTGATACCGAAGTTCAACGCCTCCGCGGCGTGGTGCTTCACGAACGGTGATTCCTCACCCTTGACCAGGTAGATGATCAGCGGGCCGATGAACGACGTGAACAGCGCCAGGATGTGAACGAGCGTCGCGAACGTCGTGTCGTCGCCTCCACCGCCGTAGGGCTGCATGCCGCCGTGCTGCGGTGCCCCCGGCGCGAGGTGTTCGGTCCACTGCGTCCCGTCCCAATAGCGCTGACTTCCGGTGCTGTCGGGGTACCACCCAGGGGGCGTCGGGGTTCCGGATGCGTTCGGGTCGAAGCTCATCGCGTCAGCGTATCGCCGTGGTTCCGCCGAGCGGAGCCTCGTTTGCCTGGCGTTCTCGCCGACGGGTCGACGCCGGTTCAGTGGCGGATCATGACGTGCTTCAACTCGGTGTAGTGCTCGACCGCGTAGATCGACATGTCCTTGCCGTACCCCGACTGCTTGTAGCCGCCGTGGGGCATCTCCGACACGATCGGAATGTGGTCGTTCACCCACACCGCACCGAAGTGCAGATCTCGGCTGAACCGCATCGCCCGGCCGACGTCACCGGTCCACACCGATGACGCCAGCCCGTAGTCGCAGTCGTTGGCCATCGCCAACGCCTCGTCCTCGGATCCGAACCGCTGGATGGTCACCGCCGGGCCGAAGATCTCCCGCTGGATGATCTCGGAGTCTTGCGCCGCTGCGGCGATCACCGCCGGTTCGACGAAGAACCCGGGACCGTCGATCGCGGCACCACCCGTGGTGACCGCCGCCCCGTCCGCCTTGGCCCTGGCGATCATGTCGGTAACCCGTTGCTGGTGGGCCGCGCTCACGATCGGCCCCACCGCAGTGTCTGGATCGAACGGATCTCCCGTCGCGAGGCCGGCCACTGCCGCCGTCATCCGGTCGACCAACTCGTCGTAGATCGACGCCGCCGCGAGGTAGCGGGCCGGTTGGGTGCAGTCCTGGCCGGAGTTGTAGTAGCTCATCTCGGTGAGGGTCTCGACGACGAGGTCGAGGTCCGCGTCCTCGAAGATCACCACCGGTGCCTTTCCCCCGAGTTCGAGATGCAGGCGTTTGAGGCTCGCGGCGGCCTCCGCCGCGATGCGTTTGCCGGTGGCGACCCCACCGGTGAGGCTGATCATGTCGACGCGGGGGTGATTGACCAGCGCCGATCCGACGCTCGCCCCGGTGCCGCACACGACGTTCAACACGCCCGGCGGCAGGATGTCGGCGGTGATCTCGGCGAGGCGAAGCGCGGTCAGCGGCGTGAGTTCGGACGGTTTGAGCACCATCGTGTTGCCAGCCGCGAGCGCTGGGCCGATCTTCCACGTCGCCATGTTCAGCGGGTAATTCCACGGCGCGATGCCGACGACCACCCCGATGGGGTCGCGCCGCACGAAGCTCGTGTGATCCTCGAGGTACTCCCCCGCCGCCCGCCCTTCGGCGAAACGCGAGGCGGCGGCGAAGAACCGGAAGTTGTCGACGGTGAGATCGAACTCGAAGTCGACGATCGACACCGGCTTGCCGACGTTCATGCTCTCGAGCCGTTTCAGCTCGTCGAGGTCGGCCTCGATCGCATCGGCCACCGCACTGAGCATCTCGAAACGCTCCCGCGGCGTCGTGCGCCGCCACGAATCGAACGCCGCTGCCGCCGCCTGAACGGCATCGGTGCCATCGGATCCATCCGAGGACGCGACCTGGGCGATGGCCTCGCCGGTCGCCGGATTCAACACCTCAAGCGTCTCACCGCTGCGCGCCGGGCGGAACTGTCCGCCGATGTAGTTGAGCGTCTGCATGTTCGTCACCTCACAGGTCTCAGGTGCGCACCAGTCTGGCCGCCTCCCGCCCTCCCTTGCCCACAGTTCACGCTCGCTCCTCCCCTTCCCGCGCCCACCCTCCCCGCGCCCACAGTTCAACTGTGGGCAAACTCGGCCACCTGCCGGCCCGTTTCACCCACGGTTGAACTGTGGGCAAGGCCGAGCCGAGCATCGGACCCCGTCCCACCCCCATGACCATCGATCGATGTCACGGGTCGCCGTTACCATCGTGGCCGCTTCCCCCTCAGGCTTTCGACCTCAGGGACCCCGATGTACGACCGACTTCTCGCGTCTGCTGCCCGCACCACCCACGGCATCCTTACCCCTTCCGCCTTGGATGCGGTCGGGATGAGCGACCGCCAACTCAAGGCCCGGCTGAGCTCCGGCCAACTCATTCGCCTCCACAACAACGTCGTCGCTATCGCCGGTGCGCCACAAACCTGGAACTATTGGGCGACCGCCGCGTTGACAGCAGTCCCCAGGTCGGTGCTCGCAGAAACGAGCGCGGCCAGGCTCGCCGGGATCGACCTGCCCGGCCCAAGCCTGCCGATCGTCATCCTGGCACCGTGGACCGCCAACCACCGACTCCCCGGCGTCACCGTGCGACGCTCACGTACCTGGCACCCGCATCACCTCACCGAACGATCGGGGTTCGCCACGACAACGCTCGAGCGGACCCTCATCGACCTCGGGTCAGTGCTCAGCCTCGGCCGACTGAGGGCAGTCATCGACGACGAGCTCGGCGCAAAGCGAACGACGTTGTGCGCCTTGACCGAGACGTTCTCCGAAGTCGCGACCCGTGGCCGAAAAGGCACCGCGCGCGTACGACAGGTTCTCGAGGAACTCGACGGGGAGCCACCGACCGAATCGACACTCGAGCGGGCGTTCCTCGCCGAGGTCCGATCGCTGATCGAGGGTCGGGTGGCCACACAGGCCACGGCGCCGTGGGCGGAACGCGAGCCGGGCAGGGTCGACTTCCTCTTCGAGAAGTCACGCTTGATCGTCGAACTCGACGGTCGCCGCTGGCACGGCCGCGCCGCCTCGTTCGAACTCGACCGATGGCGCGACCAACAGGCGGCGATTCACGGGTACCGCACCGTTCGCTTCACCCACCGTCAAGTCACCACCCAGCCGGACTATGTCCGGGCGACGATGGCTGCGCTCCTCGACGCACCAACGTTTGGCACACTCGCAACGCAACCGGCGCCGCCGACTTCGCCTGCCCACAGTTGAACTGTGGGCAACCCCGACCAGCTGGTGGCCCCGTTTGCCCACGGTTGAACTGTGGGCAGGGTCGGGCCGGGTGAGGGGTGCAGCGAGAGATGGCGAGGGCAGGGTCGGGGCGGGTGAGGCCAGGGCGGGTGAGGGGTGCAGCGAGGTGACGAGCCTCAGGAGTTGAGGGCGGCGATCGCCTCGGCGATGGCGAGGGCGCGTCGAGCGTTGTCGACGTGCAGGTTCTCGATCATCTTGCCGTCGACGGTGACGACGCCCTTGCCCTCGGCGATGCCCGCCTCGAACGCCTCGATGACGCGCCGCGAGTAGTCGATCTCGTCCTCGGACGGGGCGAAGGCCTCGTTGCACGGCTCGACCTGGCTCGGGTGCACGAGGGTCTTGCCGTCGAAGCCCATCTCGGCACCCTGCTGGGCCTCGATCGCGAACCCTTCGGGATTGCGAACGTCGTTGTAGACCCCGTCGAGGATCACCTTGCCGGCATATCGCGCCGCGTTCACGCACCGGCCGAGTCCCCACAACAGCGGATGACGCCCCGGCACCAACCCGGCGCGCAACTCCTTGGCGAGGTCGTTGGTCCCCATGACCAACACGGCGAGACGCTCGGATGCCGTCGCGATCTCCACGGCGTTCTCGACCGCGGTCGGGGTCTCCAACATCGCCCAGATACGCGTGTTCTCGGCCCCGGCAACCGATTCGAGTAAACGCTCGATGGTCGCAACGTCGGCGGCCGAGTTCACCTTCGGCACGACGACGCCATGGGGACCCGCCGCGCCCGCCGAACGAAGGTCGTCCTCGAACCACTGCGTGTCGAGGCCGTTGACCCGAATGGTCAGCTCACGCTTGCCGTACTCGCCCGAACGCACCGCGTCGGCGACCTTGCCCCGCGCCGCCTCTTTCATGTCCGGAGCAACCGAGTCCTCGGTGTCGAAGATGATGGCGTCGGTCGCAAGACCTTTGGCCTTCTCGAGTGCCTTGTCGTTGGCGCCGGGCATGTAGAGCACCGAGCGCCGTGGAACGATCACATCAGTCATGTCGCGATCCTCCTCAGAAGCCGTAGAGCTCGGCGAGCTCGGGGTCACGGGCGGCGAGCATCTTGGCGAGGTTGACCATCACGTGGCACTGCTTCACCGAGGCGTCGTCTTCCATCTTCCCGTCGATCATCACCGCGCCGGTGCCGTCGCCCATCTCCTCGATGACGTGCAGGGCGTGGTCGATGTCCTCCTTGGAGGGCGAGAACACCTTCTTGGCGATGTCGACCTGAACCGGGTGAAGCGACCATGCTCCGACGCAGCCGAGCAGGAACGCGTTGCGGAACTGATCCTCGCAGGCAACCGTGTCCTTGATGTCGCCGAAGGGCCCGTAGAACGGCAGGATGCCCGCCATCGCGCAGGCATCTACCATGCGCGAGATCGTGTAATGCCACAGGTCCTGCTGATAGGAGGAGCGCTCGGCGTCGTAGACCGGTCCGTCCTCGCCGCGAGGCGGGTCTTGGCGCACGAGGTATCCGGGGTGGCCGCCGCCGACCCGGGTGGTCTTCATCCTCCGCGAGGCCGCGAGGTCGGCGGGCCCGAGCGAGATGCCCTGCATGCGGGGGCTGGCGAGTGCGATCTCCTCGACGTTGGCGACGCCACGGGCGGTCTCCAAGATGGCGTGGAGCAGCAACGGCTTGGTCAACTCGGCGCGCGCCTCGAGCTGGGCGAGGAGGCGATCGACGTAGTGGATGTCCTCGGGGCCCTCGACCTTGGGGATCATGATGACGTCGAGGCGATCGCCCACTTCGGTGACGAGCGTGATGAGGTCGTCGAGCACCCAGGGAGAGTCGAGCGAGTTCACCCGGGTCCACAGTTGCGCGTCGCCGAGATCCATCTCCTTGGCGACCTTCACGAGCCCGGCGCGGGCGTTCTCCTTCTGATCCGCCGGGATGGCGTCTTCGAGATTGCCGAGCAGGATGTCGACCTTGGTCGCCATCTCCGGCAGCTTCGCGGTCACCTTGTCGAGGTGCGGGGGGAAGAAGTGAATCATCCGCGACGGCGGGAACGGGATCTCGGTGACGGGCTGGGGGGCACCGGCGGCGAGCGGCTTGAAGAAATCCTTGGCACTACGCATAGGCACCAAGCTACGCCGCGTCCGCAGATCCGGGCGAAGATGAACGCGCCCTCACGTCTCAGACGGCGGCTCCGTTTCAGACGGTGGCTCCGTTTCGCTCAGGAATCGAACCCGAGCCCCAAACGGTCGAGCAGACGCAGCCACGGGCCCCGATGGCCGTGCGCGGCATCGGCGCGCGCCATCGCTCGCCGAGTGACCTCGATGCCCGCCCAGCGGATCGGCTCCGGCGGAAACGGGATCGGGCGTTTACGCACGAGCGACAGCGACAAACGTTCCGAGTCGGGTCGATACAACAGGTCCAGACACACCCGGGCGCCGAACCGGGTGGCCCCGACGCCGAGTCCCGTGTAGCCGACCGCATAGGCGACCCGACCGTCGAATGCCGTACCGAAGCTCACGCAGAACCTCGTGCTGGTGTCGATGACGCCACCCCAGCGATGGGTGAAACGAAGCCCCTCGAGTTGCGGGAACGTCTCGAAGAAGTGCTGCGCCAACACCCGGTGGGTCGACTCGCGTTGGTCGAGTGCCGGATCGATGCGCGACCCGTAGTGGTACACCGCGTCATAGCCGCCCCACACGATCCGACGATCGGCCGCGAGCCGGTAGTAGTGGAACTGGTTCGTGGTGTCGGCCACCCCTTGTCGATTCGCCCACCCGATCGCGGCGAGCTGGTCGTCGTTCAAGGGTTCGGTGGCCAACACGTAGTCATAGACGGGCGCGACCGTGGCGTTGATCCGTCTCAGCGGCGACCGGAACGCGTTGGTGGCCAAGATGACCGCCCCGCAGCGCAGGGTGCCGCGGTCGGTTCGCACCGCCATGCCGGCACCGTGACGTTCGAGGCCGACCATCGTCGTGCGCTCATGGATCCGCACTCCGAGCGACCTCGCTGCTGCGGCGAGTCCCCAACCGAGCCGGGCCGGGTCGACGAGCGCCTCGCCGTCGCGCTGCCACAACCCTGCGTGATAGGTGGGCGAATCGAGTTCCGAACGGGTCGCTTCGGCGTCGAGCACGTCGATGTCGTAGCCGTGCTTGCGCGACAGCTCGGCGCTGGCGTGGAGGTCGTCGACGAGCCATGGAGCGGTGGCGACCGTGAGCTGTCCGGGCTCGTGCCAATCGCAGTCGATGCCGTGATGTTCGATCGTGTCGCGAATGCCCGCGAAGCTCGCCCGCCCCTCGGCTTCGATGCGCTTGAGATCCTCGCCGAATCGACTCGCCCCGTTGTCGAGTCCGTGGGTCAACGACGATGAACAGAACCCACCGTTGCGCCCGCTGGCCTGTTCCGCGATCCGGCCCGACTCGATGACGACGACGCTGCGGTTCGGATCGTCCTGCATCGATTGGATCGCTGCCCACAAACCGCTGTAGCCACCACCCACGATGACGAGGTCGACCGCGTCATCGGCGCCATTTCCCGTCTGTCCGAGTGCGGGGCCCGCCTCGGGGCGATCCTCGCGGTCGAGCCAGAGCACGGTTGGCGAAGCATCGGCCAACGCGTGATCGCCCATGGAAGGGCCGCGGACCGCTCCCGCACGGCGAGACGCCGACGCGAAGCCGGACGGAGACGGCGTCGAGGCCGAGGTGGCACCCATCGTCGAAACGATAGCCCCGCGGCCTCGACGGGCCTCACATGGTCAGGCTTCGGGCTTGGGGTCCGGTTCGCCGACCACGTCTTTGATCTTGTCGACGGCACCGTCGATCTTGTCGCTGTGCTTGTGTCCGGTCTTTTCGTCGATGAAGTCCGCCACCTTGTCGACGGCGTCTTCGATCTTCTCCTCGTTCTGGCCGAGAAGATCCTTGGCCTTGTCGGTGATCTTGCCGAGATCCATTTCCAGCTCCTTGTCGGTGGCGCGACACGGTGTCGCTCGACCACGGATGAGATTCTTTCACCAGACGGACCCGATGGCGACGCGAGCCGCTTCCACTGGGCGTAATCACCCACACACGCCGTCGTGTACGCCACCGGATGGCGAAAGCTGCTACGAACAACTGCATGTCGACACGACCCGAAGGAATGTACGTCGGTGCGCTCACCGACCCGGCTACTCACGAACGCAGCGAGACGCCCTTGGGTATCAATCCCGACGACCTGACCACCCACGGGGTCATCGTCGGCATGACCGGATCGGGCAAGACCGGCCTCGGAATCGTGTTGTTGGAGGAGGCGCTGCAACACGACATCCCCACGCTCATCCTCGATCCGAAGGGTGACATGGGCAACCTCTTGTTGAGCTTCCCGTCGCTCGCCCCCGAGGAATTCGCACCTTGGGTGCCATCCGGCGAGGACGCCGCTGCGGTGGCGGCGACCTGGTCCGAGGGACTCGGCGGTTGGGGGCTCGGGACCGAGGACATCGTGCGACTTCGAAGTGGTCATCGCATGTGCGTGTACACGCCGGGCAGCACCGCAGGAGTTCCGATCAACATCGTCGGGTCGCTCGCACCGCCGACCAACATCGCCATCGACGACGAAGCGATTCACGACGAGATCGAAGCGCTCACCCAGGGCCTCCTCGGGCTAGTGAACATCACCTCGGATCCGCTGAGCGGCCGCGAGCACGTCCTCATCGCCAACCTCATCCACCAAGCCTGGTCGGCGGGCGAAACCCTCGATCTCGCCACCCTGCTCGGGCGGATCCAGGACCCGCCGATGCGCAAACTCGGGGTGATCGAGATCGACACGTTCTTTCCCCGAGCCGATCGTGCCGCGCTGATGATGAAGCTCAATGGCCTGCTCGCCTCGCCCTCGTTCGCCGCCTGGGGGGCAGGGCAGGCCATCGACATCGACTCGATGCTGTGGGCACCCGACGGGTCGCCGAACGCAGCGGTGGTGTACCTCGCGCACCTCTCCGACGAGGCGCGCCAGATGGTCGTCACCCGGATCCTGTCGAAGCTCGTGAGCTGGATGCGCGGACAACAAGGTTCACCCAAACTCCGGGTCCTCGTCTACATGGACGAGGTGTACGGGTTCGTGCCACCCACCGCCGCTCCCCCGTCGAAAAAGCCCATCCTGACGCTGTTCAAGCAGGCTCGGGCGTTCGGGGTCGGTGTGGTGTTGGCGACACAGAACCCGGTCGATCTCGACTACAAGGCCATCTCGAATGCGGGCACATGGATGGTGGGGCGCCTGCAGACCGAGCGCGACAAGGCCCGACTGCTCGATGGAATGAGCAGCGCGGCCGGCACGGTCGATCTCCGGTCGGTCGACGCCACGATCTCGGGGCTCGCCAAACGCGAGTTCCTGTTACACACCACCGGGGGCAAGGCGCCGCGGACCTTCGCGGTGCGATGGGCCATGTCGTATCTGGCCGGCCCGTTGTCGAGCGATCAGGTCGGCCGACTGCCCGGCATGGCGGAACTCAAGAACGCACCGACAGCCGCGCCGGCTGCCGCCGCGCCGGCTGCCGCCGTGCCGGCTGACCCGGCGCCGACTGACCCGGCGCCGACTGACCCTGAGCCGGCCGCCGCTGCGCCCGTTGCTTCGGTCTCGTCGCCGTCGCCGACGCCAGCCCACGCCGATGATGAATCGCCGGTGATGCCGACCGTCGCCGAGGGGATCGCCGTGCGGTTCCTCGACCCGGCGGCGCCCTGGTCGTCCGTGCTCGGGACGCGACCGGAGGGCCGACGGCTCCAGGCGTGCATCGCCTTGCGGGTGAATCTCACCTTCGACGACACGGCTGCCGGCCTCGACCACACCGAGGAGTGGGAGGCGATCCTCGCACCCCTCAACGACGCGAACCTCGACGTCACGCGCCCCTACGTCGTCGACTACGACGATCGCGACCTCGTCGCCGCCCAGCCCGATGGCACGGTCTTCGTGTTGCCGGGGGCTCCGATCAAGAACAAGACCTTCTTTTCGGGGGTGGAGGCGGCCGTCAAGGACCACCTCGTGCGCACGCAGACGACGACGATCTTCGCCAACAAGACCTTGAAGCTCTACAGCCGTCCCGGGGAATCCCGCGACGAGTTCGTCGCACGCTGCGCCGCCGCTGCCGATACTGCGGCGGACGCCGAGACCGACAAGTTGCGGGCCAAGCTCCAAGCGCGAATCGACAAGCTCCGCACCGGCGCAGCCACCGATCAGCGTCGGGTCGAACAACTCGAGGCCGAAGCACAGACCTCCAAGCGCAACGAAATGTTGGGCACGGCCACGAGCGTGCTCGGCTCGCTGTTCGGAGGCCGCAAGAGTGCCCGGTCGATCGGAACCGCGGTCAACCGCGCAGCCACGGGTCACGGACGTGCCCAACGGGCTGACAACCGGGTAGATGCAGCGGCCGCACGGGTCGAGGAGAAGCTCGCGAATATCGACGCGCTCGAAGCTCAGCTCGCCGACGAGGTCGGCTCCATCGTGTTGCGCTGGGACGAGGCCGCCGCGCTCATCGACGAGGTCGCGATTCCGCTCGAGAAGACCGACGTGTCGATCGCCCAACTTGCGCTCGTCTGGGTCCGCACCGCATAGCTGCACGGACCCCGCTCGCCCGGACCACGCAACCACCCGCCCGGCGAGGTTCTGTAGGTATTTCCGGTTGCTATGGCAACCGCGATTACCTACAGAACCGCAAGCGCGACGCAAGCGCGACGCAAGTGCGACGCAAGTGCGGCGGTCGGCCACGACGAGTGCGGCGTTACGCCTCCGGGTGCCAGCACGCAACCCGGTGGGCCGCCCCCTCGCCGGGACCATCGCCATCGACCGAACCCGCCGGCGCGACGAGCGGCGGCTCCTCGGTGGCGCACTGTTCGGTGGCCTTCCAGCAACGCGTACGAAACCGGCACCCCGACGGAGGGTCGATCGGCGAGGGAACGTCGCCCTCCAACACGATGCGTCGCCGGGTGCGTTCCCGAACCGGGTCCGGCACGGGCACGGCCGACAACAAGGCGTGGGTGTAGGGGTGGCGCGGCCGCTCGTAGATCTCCTCCTGGGTGCCGATCTCGACGAGCTTGCCGAGGTACATGACCCCGACCCGATGCGAGATGTGACGCACCACCGACAGATCGTGGGCGATGAACAGATAGGAGATGCCACGCTCGTCCTGGAGCCGTTCGAGCAAGTTCACGATTCCGGCCTGAATCGACACATCAAGTGCCGAAACTGGCTCGTCGAGCACGATGAACTTGGGGGCGACCGCCAACGCCCGCGCGATTCCGATGCGCTGACGCTGACCACCCGAAAACTCATGGGGATAACGGCTCGCATGTTCCGGCGACAGCCCGACGGTTCGCAGCAGTTCGGCGACCTCCTCGCGGGACTCCGCGGCGCGCTTTCGTTGGTGCACCAGGAACGGCTCGGCCAGAACCTCGCCGATCGTCATGCGCGGATTCAGCGACGCATATGGATCCTGAAACACCATCTGTGCCTGGCGGCGCAGCTCCTTGTCGGCGATTGTTGCGGTGTCGACGCCATCGATCCGGATCGATCCGCTCGTCTTCGACAACAGATTGAGCACCACTCGACCAAAGGTCGACTTCCCGCAACCCGACTCGCCCACGATGCCGAGGGTCTCCGACGAGTCGAGGGTCAACGACACGCCGCTGACCGCGTGCACCGTGCCCACGCGATGGCGTATAAACCCGCCCATCACCGGGAACTCCTTGACGACGTCGACCGTCTCGAGCAACGGGGCCGACGCCGCGAGCGCCACCGCGCCGTCCTGTGACGTGGAGGGTTCGGTCATCGCTCACCTCGTTCGATCATGACCGCCGCCTCATCACGGCGATGACACGCCACCTGGTGCGAACCCATGGCAGCCGCAGCGTCCGCTTCTCCAGCGCCGTCAACACCACCGTGACCACCACCGCTACCGCCCGCCGGCGCGAGCTCGGTCAACTCCGGCATCACGTCCGCACATCCGGTCGAGCGCCGAGCGATCGAACAGCGCGGATGGAACGCACACCCCGACGGCGGGGTCAGCATCGACGGCGGTTGCCCCCCGATCGGGGTCAAGGTGTCGCCCTCGCGTGCGTCCACCCGGGGCAACGACCCCAACAGCCCGATCGTGTACGGGTGGGTCGGGCGGGCGAACAGCTCGTCGGTCTCTGCCCGCTCCACCACCTTGCCCGCGTACATCACCGCGACCTTGTCGGCCATCGATGCCACCACGCCGAGGTCGTGGGTGATCAACATGATCGCAGCGCCACGGCGTCGACTCGCCTCCAACAGCACCTCGAGCACCTGGGCCTGCACGGTGACGTCGAGCGCGGTTGTCGGCTCATCTGCGATGACCAGCTTCGGTTCACACGACAACGCCATGGCGATCATCGCCCGTTGGCGCATGCCTCCGGAGAACTCGTGCGGGTAGCTGTCGACACGCTTGTCGGGCTGGGGAATGCCGACGAGTTGCAACATCTCGATCGCTCGGGTTCTGGCCTCAGAACGCGAGACGCTCTCGTGCGAGCGGACCATCTCGATGATCTGATCGCCCACCGAATACACGGGGTTGAGGGCGGTCAGCGGATCCTGGAACACCATGGAGATCTCACCGCCGCGCACCTGACGCATCCGCTCGTCGTTCGCAGTGAGGAGGTCTTCGCCCCGCCACAAGACCCTGCCACCCAGTCGTGTCCGCCCGGCCGGGTGCAGCCCCAACACGCTGAGTGCGGTGACCGACTTGCCGGAGCCCGACTCGCCGACCACCGCCAACACGTCGCCTTCGCCGACATCGAGATCGACGCCGCGAACCGCCTGCACGAGACCGTCGTCGGTTTCGAAACCGACCGTCAGGTTCTCGAGCACGAGCAGCGGTGACTCCGGCCCAGCCATGTCAGTTGTCCTTCACGTCGAGCGCATCGCGCAGCCCGTCGCCGACGAGGATGAACCCCAGAACCGTCAACACGATCGCCAACCCGGGAAACAACAGCAGGTACGGCGCGTCGCTGAAGAACGCCTTGGAGTTGTTGATCATGAGCCCGAGCGACTGTTGCGGCGGCTGCACCCCGACCCCGAGAAAGCTCAGCGCCGCCTCGGCGAGAATGGCGGATCCGATTCCGATCGTGAGCAACACGACGACCGGCTGCAACACGTTGGGCAGGATGTGGCGCATCATGATTCGGGCGTTCGACACCCCCAGGGCGCGGGCCGCTTCAACGTATTCGAGGTTCTTCGCCTGGATGAATCCGGCCCGCACGGTTCGAGACGTCTGCAGCCATGAACTGAGGGCGAGGGTCATGATGACCGCGAACACACCCTTACCCAAGAAGGTGATGAAGGCGTAGGCCAAGATGATGTAGGGGATCCCCAACATGATGTCGACGAAACGCATGAGGACCGCATCGACGTAGCGGCCGTACCAGCCGGCAATGGCACCGATCACAATGCCCAGCACCGTCTGCAACGCCGCAGAAACAAAGCCGATCACCATCGACAACCGGATGCCGTGCACGATGCGGGCCAGCACATCGCCGCCGCGATCGTCGAGGCCGAGCGGGTGTTGCTTGGTCGGCCCTTCGAGGTAGAACTTGGACAGCTTGGTCGGGTCCTGCACGAGGAACGGACCGACGATGGCGACGAGCACCAGCACGCTCACCAACGCGAGACCGAACAGCGCGAGCTTGTTGCGTCGGAACCTCCGCCAGGCGTCCTGGGCCAGCGAACGCGACGGACCGGATTGGGTCAACGTCGCGTCCGCGACCATCAACAGATCGGAATCGAGGGCACCGTCGTCGGCCGTGCCGCCCTGATCGACCACCGTGATGTCGCTCACGAGTCCTCCCCCAGCCGAATCCGCGGGTCGAGTTTGGCGTAACTGATGTCCACGATCAGGTTGGCGAGGCCGTATACCGCCATCACGACCATCGACAGCGTCAGCACGACCGGCAGGTCGCTTTGTCCTGCCGCCGTCGCCACCTTCGAACCCAACCCGGGCCAGTCGAAGACGGTTTCGGTGAGGATCGCCATCCCGACCATGGTGCCGAAGTCGACGCCGATGAAGGTCACGACCGGGATCAACGCATTGCGCAGCACGTGACGACGCGAGACCACCTTGTCGCCGAGGCCCTTCGCCCGCGCGGTGCGCACGTAATCGGCGCTTTGTGCCTCGAGCATCGTGGTGCGCGTGAGGCGCGCGACGATCGCGGTCGACACGCAGGCGAGCACGATCGCCGGCTGGATGAGGTATTCGAGCTGACCCAACGACGGGATGATGCCGAGGTACCACTCGTTCGGGCCAATCCCGAGCGTCGGAAACCTTGCCCAATCCGGCCAGCCGTGTTCAAACGCATATACGCCGGTGACCTGCTTGAGGAGGTAACCGAGCACAAACACTGGTATGGCCGACGCGATGACCGCGGCCGTCGTGGTGAGGGTGTCGGCAATCGAGTTGCGTTTGCGGGCCGACAACACACCGAATCCGATGCCGACGGTGATCTCGATCACCATCGCCCAGGTGGCGAGCCGGATGCTGTTCGGCAGGCGGGTCTTGACCATGTCCCGAACGGGCTCTCGGGTCTTGAAACTCTCCCCGGAGAGGGTGACGGTCTCGGTGAGGCGATCCCAGTACTGGTGAGGGATCGACTTGTCGAGACCCAACCGTTCCTTGGTGTTCTGGACCACCTGGGGGGACGGCGGCTTTCCGCTTCCGCTGGCGATCTTGGTCGCCGGGTCGCTCGGCAACGCGAAGAACAAGACGAACAGCAGCGTGAAACCACCGAGGAGGGTGACCACCAGTGAAATCAGGCGACGGAGGATGAAGACGACCATGTGGGGTGCGTTCGAAGGAAGGTGTTGTCGAGAACCCGGGGCGGAGGCGAAGGTTCTCTCCTCCGCCCCGGGGCTATCTCATCGGGCCTACTTCTTGAAGCCCACGCGTTCCCACGGAACGGCGCCGAGCGGGTTCGGCTTGTAGTTGCCGACCGTGTCTCGGAACACCTGATCCCCGGTGTACCAGTTGAGTGCGATCACATACGCGGTGTCGTTGAGCAGGCGCTTTTCGGCCGAACGGTACAGTTCGCCGCGCTTGTCCTCGTCGGATTCCTTCAACGCGTCGGCGATCAGTTCTTCGAACTCATCGTCGCTGAAGCGGCCGAAGTTGTTGAGGCCGATCGAAGCACGGCTGAACAGGTCGACCATGAAGTTGCCATAGGTCGGGTAGTCCGCATACCAGCCGGCCCGACAGATCTGGCAGCCACCCTCTTCGGCGATGACCTTGAAATAGTCCTCGTCGATCGGGTTCAGCTTCACGTCGATGCCGAGCACGTCTTTGATGTTCGCCTGCATGACCTCGACGACGGTCTGGTGGGAACCTCCGGCGTTGAACGAGATCGTGATATCACCCGACAGTTCGTTGCCCTCGTCCTGCCACTCCTGGTACAGCTCCTTCGCCCGATCGACATCGGTCGTTGCGAACTCGCCGAGACCCATCTCGAAACCGGGGATGCCGGGAGGGGTCACGCCGGTCGAGATCTGACGAACGCCTTCGTAGGCCTTGTCGTTGATTTCGGAGCGATCGACCGCGAGCGACAGCGCCTGGCGAAGCTTCAGGTTCTTTTCGCCGCCGAGCACCGGGTCCTCGTGGCCGATGTCGAAGTAGTAGGTGCCGAGCATGGTCTCACCGACCGTGTTCGGGTACTTCGCCATCGCTGACTTGTACTTGCCCGACGGGATCGTCGAGGCGTCGCCCTCACCGGAGTCGAACGCCTGGAACGCCGACTCGACGTCGCTGATGATTTTGAACGTCACCTTGTCGAGCACAACGTCTTTGTACCCGGTCACGTCGCCGGCCCACGATTCGTTCGGGGTCATGACGACTTCGCCCTGATCGGAGGCCTCGGCCGAGTCGAGCACGAAGGGGCCATTGCCGATGTACACCCCGTTTTTGCCCCAACCGGTGGTGTTGCCGACTCTCGCGAGGTCTTCGTCGGTGATCGGCGACAGCGGAGCGAACGAGACGATCGCCGGGAAATCCGACAGCGGCGCCTCGAGCGTGACCGTGAGGGTCATGGCCTCGTCATCGGCCACGATCGAATCGAGCGTGTCGAGTTCACCCTCGTTCAGCTTCGCCCCATCTTTGATGAACGAGATCAGATACGAGTACGCGGCTCCGAGTTCCTTGGAGCCGAGACGCTCCCACGCCTGTTTGAAATTGTGGGGCAGCACCGGCTCGCCGTTCGAGAACTCGAGGCCTTCTTTGATCGTGAACACGAATTCAGTCGAGTCGTCGTTCACCTCCCACGACTCTGCTGCGAGGCCCTTGAGTTCGGGCTCACAGCCATTCGAGTAGTCGAAGTCGGTCAGTCCGTCGAAGAGACTGTTCGTGATTTGGGACTCATCGAGGGTCTGAACCGCCGCCGGATCGAAGCTGGTGTTGTCTCCAGCGCTCACCAGCTGTGCGTAGTCGACGAATTCGCCGCCGTCCGCGACATCGTCCCACTCAACCGGACTGCAGTCGGCGTCGCCGCCGGGCATCTCCCCCGAGGCCGCGGTCGTCGTGGTGGCATCGGGGTCGGCCACCTCCTCCGAATCGCCACAGCCTGATGCAACCAGCGCCAATGCCAGCGCAATCGCCGACAATCCGCGTCCGGCCGAAACTGCCGTTCGTCTCGTCCTATACATGCTCACACTCCTTGGTGCCGGGGCACTCGGGCGATCATCGGCTTGCAAGGTCACCGCCATCCCCCCAGCCTCAACCGTTCGAGCCTGACGGCGCACCGAATTGATGCGTCGTTCTGAATCTATCGCCATGCGGTCGATTTGCGTGTGATCGTTGGTCCGGTTTCGAGACGCGTTCCTCCGGGTTCGAGTCGGGGCGCCGACCTAGATTGAGCGCCATGGGCATCACCGGACGCATCACCGCCGTTTTCGCACTCGTGTGTTGCGGGTTCGTGGCCGGGTCGGCGGCGGCCGAAGCGTCGTGCGTGCCCCCTTCGATCGACGTCGTTCCGGCCTACGGAGCGCCCGGCGACCGCATCACGGTCTTCGGCGAGGCCTGGGCGACGAGTTGCGACGATGTCGTCCCGCTGCCGGAGGGGCAGGAGCCAGCGCGCGCGGTCGAGAACATCGACATCACCATGTGGAACTACACCGGGGTTTCGAGGCCGACGTCGGTGGCGACGGCTTCAGCGAACGATCAATTCCAGTTCCGGACCTCGTTCGTCATTCCCGACGATGTTCCAGCCGGAGTGACAACCTTGAACGCGTCACAGGGCTACACCCACTACGCAGGCACTGACTTCTTCATCACCCGCGCTGGCGCCTTGGCGCCCACTACGACGCTGTTCGGCGAACCGGTGTCGACGTTGCCCACCGTCGACACCACCGCAGCGCCGGCACCGTCCACCTCGGCAGCCCCGACCACGACGACGACCGAGACCGCCCCGACCTCGGCCGCAGCGAAGGCCTCGACCTCACGAGCCCCCGACGACGAACGGGCTGGTGCAGCGCCAATGACGTCCGACAGCGGCGTGTCCCCGGGGTGGATCGTCGTAGCCGTGCTCGGGTCTGCGGGTGCTGCGGGCGCGGTGCTGTGGCGCCTCGATCGTTTGCGGCGACGCTGATTCTCCGGCCGCCCGGTTCAATCCTGACCTTGTGCGTCGGGTAACGTCAGATTTTTGCGTTGATGAGGAGCCGCCATGCTCAAGATCCACTGGTTCCTGCCCACGGGAGGCGACTCGCGCGACGTCACCCCCAGCGACGACGGCGCACCGGTGAGACCGCCGTCGTTGGACTACCTGGGACAGATCGCCCGAGCGTGTGACCAACTCGGATTCGACGCCGTACTCACGCCTTGTGGCACCGGGTGCGAGGACTCGTGGATCACCACGGCGATGCTCGTACCGCAGACGTCGCGCCTCAAGTTCCTGGTGGCCATGAGACCGGGTCTGATGTCGCCCACCCTCGCGGCGCAGATGGCGTCGACCTACCACCGGCTCTCGGGCGGACGCATCCTGTTGAACCTGGTAACCGGCGCCGAACCGCGTGAACTGCACCGCTTCGGCGACTACGCCGACAAAGATGCCCGATACGCCCGCACCGGCGAATTCATTGACGTCGTACGCGGCGCCTGGTCCGGCGAGGAGTTCGACTACTCCGGCGAGCACTACGCCGTCGCCGGTGCCACCACCCGTGCCGTGCCGTCGCCGAATCCACCGGAGATCTATTTCGGAGGAGCGTCTGAAGCCGCCGAGCTGGTCGCCGCGCGGGGTGCCGATGTGTACCTCGCCTGGGGCGAACCGCCGGCGATGGTGGCCGAGCGCGTCGAGCGCATGCGCAAGTTGGCGGCGGAAGCCGGCCGTGAGTTGAGACTCGGAATCCGGTTCCACACCATCGCCCGACCGACCTCGGAGGAGGCGTGGGCCGAAGCCGCGCGACTCCAGGCTGCGATGAGCCCCGAGGCGATCGCCGCGGCGCGGGCCGATTTCGAATCGACGATGTCGGAGGGGCAGCGACGCATGGCCGAACTCAGCGGAGCGGCCCTCGACGGGGCCGATCTCTCGGACCCGCGAAGCCTCGAGATCTACCCGAACGTCTGGTCCGGGGTGGGCCTGGTTCGCGGTGGTGCCGGCACGGCGTTCGTCGGCAGCTACTGCGAGGTTGCGGATCGCATCGCCGAGTACGCCGAGCTGGGCTTCGAGGAGTTCATCTTGTCGGGCTACCCGCACCTCGAAGAGGCCTGGTGGGTCGGCGAGGGCGTCTTGCCGGAGTTGCGCCGCCGCGGGCTGCTCGCGGAACTCGACGACCACAACGACGCGCCGGTGTTTCACTTCCGCTGAGCGTCGCAGCGCCAAGTCGGCACACGTCGGCGCATGTCGACTCAGGCCACGGTCATCGAGCGCTGGCGACGCATCGAGATCGCCAACATGGCGACCGTGACCGTTGCAAGTACGACCGCCGCGGTCACCCCACCGAAGTACGCGAGTCGCATCTCCTGGTGCGAGATCGACTGGACCAACGCGACCGCGTAGCTGTGCAGGGACAGGAACCCGACGCCGCGGCCGCCGCGGGCGATGAACTGCTCGAAGATCAACAGATACGCGATCCCCCACACGAGCGAACGCCGGGTGAGTTGGCCGATCAGGACGAACACCGCGCTGTAGGCAACCGCCGCGGCCATCGACGCGACGGCGGCCGCCAGCACCAGGCGCGGCCCCTCCGCGATGACCAGCGCGCTCAGCACCGTCGGCAGCACCGCAAGTGGCACGACGAGGGTGAGGGTTGAGGCGAAGGCGGCCGCGCTGATCGCGGCCCGGCGCAGCGGACGCAACCACAGATACACATAGGTCCCGTCCTCGATCGGGTCACCGAGGGATGCCGTGCCGAACACGAGTGCCGCGAGCGGAATGGTCAGGGTCAGACCGAACGCGTCGATCATCGTGAGCGCCCCCTGCACGCGATCGCCGCTCCCCCGCACCATCCACGACACGATCAGTTGCACCACGGCGACACCGACGAAGCCGTACACCCGCGCCCGGCTCGTCGTCGCCGACAGCAGGGTTCGATAGAGCGCGACGTTCGTCGAGGTCGCCGACATCATCGCCCTCCGGGGCCGGCGACGAGGTACCGAAACACGCTTTCGAGGTCGTCGTCGAGCGGCGCCACCTCGGTGAGTGAACAGTCGAGGTGCCGCGCTGCGGGGGCGATCGATCGCCGAAACAACGCGACGTCGTCGACGGCGACCTCGGCGGTGTCGGCGTCGGTGAACTGCACGCCGCGAACGATGCCGCGGGCCAACAGCGCCGAGGTGAGCGCACGGGGATTGTCGCTGCGCAACCGGATGAGGTGCGGCCGATCGTCCATCAGGTCGCGGATCGCCCGGAAGTCGCCGACCGCGGCGAGGCGCCCCTGGGCGAGCACCAGCACCTGCGACCCGAACCGCTCCACCTCGTCGAGGACGTGGCTGCTCACGATGACGCACCGTCCCTCGGCGCCGAGCCGTTGAAAGATCCGGATCAGCCGTTGGCGCTGGCGAGGGTCGAGGCCGTTGAGCGGCTCGTCGGCCACGATCACCGACGGGCCGTGCACGATCGCCTGGGCGAGCTTGACCCGCTGGCGCATGCCCTTGGAGTACTGGTCGACGAATCGGGTGTCGTCGGGGTCGAGTTCGACGGCTTCAAGGGCCATGCGCGCCGCGGCGTCGGGGTCGTCGACGCTGTTGAGCACCGCCGCGAGGCGAACGAAGTCGATGGCCCGTGTGCGGGGAAACACCCCCTCTTGTTGCGGGACGAGGCCGACGTAGCGCAACACGGCGGTGTTGGAGCGCGGGTCGTGGCCGAACACCGACACGGTCCCCCGATCGGGCGCGGTCAGCCCGACGAGCATTCGCAACACCGTCGACTTGCCGGCGCCATTGGGTCCGAGCAGCGCGGTCACACCGGGTCCGATGTCGAAGCTCACCTCCGACACCGCGACGAGTCCCTTGAACGACTTGGACACGTCGCGAAAGGCGATGATCGGCGCGGTCATTTCGTGACCTCGGCGCGCCGGTACCGGTCCCAGATCACGAGCAACGACACCGCCATCCACCCGAAGAATCCGGCGTAGACGACCCAGGTGTCGAGCGGCGGGCGGGGCCAATACGACAGCGGACCGGGTCGGCCGAACACGCGGTAGGCGAACTCGCTCGGCAACTGCACCAGGTCGAAGGCGCCGACCCACATCGGCGCGCGCAACTCCACCAGCGACAGCGTCGCCAAAACCCCCGCGCCCAGCACCAGGACGATGAACGTCGCCGATGCCGCCGCACGACGGGTCGTGATCGAACTGATGGCGGCGGCGATGAGGGTGTGGAACGCGGCGATGGCCACGCCGACTCCGAGCACCCGGGCCAGGGTGACGATCCAATCACCAAAGCCGTCGGGTCCGTATCCCTGCGAGGTGTAGCCGGTCAACATGACCAGCGCCGGGCCGACGGTGATGATCGACAACAACATGCCGATCGCCATCGCCTTGGCGGCCAGATAACGCGTCCGATTCAACGGCGAGGCGAGATACAGCCCCAACATCCCCGAGCTGCGGTCGGTGCACAGGACCTCGGGAGCGACGAAGGCGGCAAACAGGGCGATGGCCAACACGATCGACCCGTAGGAACCCGGATAGTCCTTGACGAGCTCGTTCGCCACCATTCGACCGACGCCAGCGGGCATCACACCGTCGGATTGCTCGTCGAGTCGGTTGGTCAACACAATGATTCCGACCCACACGATGTGGGGGACGAAGCTGATGGCGATCACAAGGATCGGCACGATCTTGTAGCGGAACTTGCGGTGGATGCCGAGCGCACGCTGCGCCGTGTACTTGACGACGCTGCGCATCGCGCCCGAGGTTCCGGTGCGCGGGCCGTCGTAGTGGCGATATCCGCGGTCGAGAATTTGGGTGCGGGCGGCGGTGGCGCCACCCGCGGCGCTGGCGGCGCTGGCGGCGCTGGCGGCGGTAGGCGGAGTCGTGGAGGTCATGTGCCGACCTCCAAGAAGATCTCCTCGAGGGTGACGATGCGATCCGACAGCCGCAGGATTGGCGCACCGGCCTCGGCGAGGTCGTCGCGGATGATCCGCTGCAGATCGTGCTGGCTCGCACCCGAGGACCCCGAGCGGGTGACCACGAGTGGCCCGTCGCAGCTCACCTCGAATCCCCGAGCGCTCATGCGCCGGGCGAACGATTCCGCGCCCTCGAGCAACTCGACGCTTACGCCGGATCCCTCGCCTTTCAGCGCCGAGAGTTCCCCCGATGCCGTGACCCGGCCGCCGTTGAGGATCACGACGCGATCACACGTGCGCTCGACCTCGTCGAGCAGATGCGAACTCAACAACACGCTCATGTTGAACTCGACGGCGAGGCGGCGAATGAGCGACAGCATTGCCTCGCGCTGGGTCGGGTCGAGGCCGTCGGTCGGCTCGTCGAGCACCACGAGGTCGGGGTCATGAGCGATCGCCATCGCGAGCTTCACGCGCTGCCGCTGGCCGGTCGACAGCGTGCCGAGCGGGCGAAACCGCTCCTCGCCGAGGCCGACGAACCACAGTGCGTCCGATGCCCGGCCGAGCGCCGCTTCCGTGGGCAGCCCGTGGACCTCGGCGATGTGTTGCACAAAGTCGTTCGCAGGAAGGTCGTCGGGCAGGTTGTGATGCTCGGGGGCGTAGCCGATCCGGCCGCGCACCTCGAAGCCGTGCTGGGCTGGGTCGAGCCCGAACACCCGCAGTTCGCCGGCATCTGGGCGATGCAACCCCAGCACCATGCCGATCAGGGTGGTCTTGCCTGCACCGTTGGCACCGAGCAGCCCGGTCACCCCCGGCTCGACCGAGAAATCGGTTCGATTCAGCACAAGGTTGTCGCCGTAGCGTTTCACAACGCCACCGCCGACGATGATCGGGGAAGTCACGGCGCAGAGTTTTGCACACGGCTCAGCGCGGATCGTTGCGCTGCGTGTGAAGACTCTGTTCAGAGGAGCGGCGTTGGTGGTGGCGTCAGTACGAGAGGGCCGGGAAGTTGCCCGCTTTCGACAGGTACCCCGGCACCGAATGTCCGAGCACCCCTTCGAGCCAGTCGACATTCGCCGTCAGAGCGTCGAGGTCGATGCCGCTGTCGAGGCCCATGCGGTGCAGCATGTAGAGCAGGTCCTCAGTCGGAATGTTTCCGGTCGCGGCGGGCGCGAACGGGCATCCGCCGATGCCGCCGAGCGAACTGTCGAAGGTGCGCACTCCCGCAGCGGCGGCCGCTGCGGCGTTGGCGAGGCCGGTGTTTCGGGTGTTGTGGAAGTGGGCGCGCAGGGCGATCGGACGATCGGCGATGATCTCCCGGGCGAGGGCGAATCGCTCGGTCACATCGGTCGGCGCGGCCACGCCGATGGAATCGGCCAGGGCGATCTCCGCCGGCAGCGCTTCGGCGACCCGCTCGATGACGTCGGCGAGACGATCGAGCGGCAACTCGCCTTCGAACGGACAGCCGAAACTGGCACCGATGGTGACCGATGTCGGCAGGTCGTGCGCGGCGGCCTCCACGCAGATCTCATTGGCCGCCGCAATCAACCCAGCGGTGTCCTGGCCCTGATTTCGCTGGGCGAAGGTGTCACTCGCCATCACCACGGCGTTGGCCTCGTCCACCCCGGTCTCAAGTGCGCGGTCGAGGCCGCGACGATTCAGCACCAAGCCGATGTACGACGCGCCGAGCGAACGTGTCTCGGTGTCGGCGTGGAGCGCGGCCATCACCTCATCCGCGTCGGCCATCTGCGGGACCCGCTTGGGGTTGACGAAGCTCACGGTCTCGATCCGTCGCACCCCGGCGCGCACGGCGCGGGTGATGAGCGCCACCTTCTGGTCGGTGCTGAGCATCGCCGGGTCGGATTGCAGGCCGTCGCGGGGCGACACCTCGACGATCGACACGGGGCCATTCATGCGTTCCACGCCCTCCAGTCTGTCACCCTACAGAAAGACTCGGCATGGTGTGTAAACGGGGGTCATCCTGCTGCGGGTGGTCACGTGCACAACCCGCCGCTGTGTCCAATTCGCGCAACAGAGGCGAGTTCAAGTGGTGATGGCAACACCGTCAGGTTGAGGGTGAGGTCTCCACTGGTCAGAGCGTGAACGGGCAAAATGCGCGCTGCTCTCACATCCCGGACCAGTGGAGGATCCCCAGCATGCCAGCTCAAGCGTTGACCGCGCCCGAACGCGAGGAGATCCGCGTCGGGATCACACACGGCGACAACCACACCACCATCGGTCGCCGCCTCGGCCGACACCGGGCCACGATCGGCCGCGAGATCGCCCGCAACGGCGGCCCCGACGCGTACACCGCGACGGGCGCGCAGGCGCGAGCCGACCGTTTGATCGCGCAGAGGTACAGCTTGCCTTCACGCGTCCGATGCTCGGTGTAGGGGTCGGACCGGAGCGCCCTGTCGTCTTTCGATCGGTGGGTTTCTCCGGCCCGCCCTCCGAACCGGACGTGCGACTTCCATCGCATCCGGCTCTCCACGTGTTCAGGCCGCTGTGGCGGGTGGTCCTGTTGTCACGCTCGTCCATGGGGTCGGGATCTTGGCGCCCCGGTAGCGGTAGCGCTCGATGGCGACCGTTTGGGGGCGGAACATCTCGATGCCGCCGTCGTGGATCCTCCAGCCAGGGAGGTAGCGGCGGACCAGGGTGTGCATGTTCAGCCCGACGTGTCGTTTCCGGAGCCAACCGACGATCCGCCAGAAGGCGAAATGATCGACGTAGTTGAAAGTCCGTGACGACACGCCGTGGCGGAAGTAGTTGCACCAGCCCCGCAGCACCGGGTTCAACCGGCGCAACAGGTCTGCGAGCGTTCGATGCTTTGCTCGGCGGGTCAGCAATCGGATCTTCCCGATGATCGAAGCCAACGACTTCTTCGACGGGTAGGTGTAGATCGCCTTCTTGCCGGTTCGGCCTCTCCAGTTCCGGCGCTGGATGCGCCAACCCAAGAAGTCGAACCCCTCGTCGATGTGGCAGACCCTCGTCTTCTCCTCCGACAGGCGCAGGCCCATCGGAGCGAGCACCGAGCCGACCTCATCCCACAGCGCTTCAGCGTCGTCGCGGGTGCCGTGGACCATGACCACGAAATCGTCTGCGTAGCGGACGATGCGCATGGTTGGTTCGCCGGCGCGGCGACGCTTGGCGCGTGTCCATGACGGGCCGAGCGCTTCCCACTTCGTGGTGAAGTACTCGTCCAGGACGGACAGTGCGATGTTGGCCAGCAGCGGTGAGAGGATCCCGCCCTGTGGTGTGCCAGTGATCGTTTCCCGACTGCTGCCATCCTCGGAGAGGACACCGGCCTTCAGGAACGCCTTCACCAACCGCAGGACATGCTTGTCTCCGATCCGCTCTCGCACACGACCCATGAGGGCGGTGTGGTCGATCTCGTCGAAGCACGCCTTGATGTCCGCCTCGAACACCCACTCGTAGTTCCGAGGGGGCGATCCGAGGTAGTGGATCTCAGCGATAGCGTCCTGAGCTCGGCGCTTCGGGCGGAAACCATAGGAACATGGTTTGAAGTCCGCCTCGAAGATTGGTTCGAGCACCAGCTTCAACGAGGCCTGCACGATCCGGTCTGTGGCAGTCGGGATGCCCAGCGAACGGGCCTTGCCGCCCGCCTTGGGGATCATCTTCTGCCGCACCCGCTGAGGCGTGAACCGGCCGGCCTTGAGATCATCTCGCAGCCCACCGAGCAGGACCCCAGCACCGAACACGATCGAGCGAGGTGTCACTCCATCGACTCCGGCGGTTCGTGCACCCTTGTTGCCCCGCACCCGACTCCACGCCACAACGAGGAACGCCGGGTCAACCACGAGGTTGAACAGGTCATCGAAGCGACGGCCAGGATCAGCCTTCGCCCATTGGTGCAGCTTCGTTTGCATCTTGAGTACCCGTTGCTCGGCCTCGTCGAGGCCGGGCCACGGATCGCCGATATTCACCAGCGGTCTCCTCGTTCAGCAGTGATGCTGCGAACACGCTGGACCCCTTCGCCATGTACACAGCTTTCCTGTGCTCGGACTACTACGGGTCCTCCGCCCCATCCCGCCAGCATCAGCCGACGACGGGCCTTCCCGGCCGCCAACCTGGATGGCTGGCGGGGAGGGACCGACGGGATGGTTCCCACGTTCACTCTTGAACCGTTTGACGGGGTCGGCGCCCAACTATGCCCCTGCAACTTCGCCACGGCTACGCCGCAGGCATTCACCGTGGCCTCCCGGTCGGCGACATCACCCGACCTAAAAGTTCCCCCGGCAACGGTCATGACCGCCGTCGAGGTGCGCGTTGCAACCCAGCCCAGATCCGTCAGGTTCGAGCTGGTGGTTTTCGCTTGAGAGGCGTTCAGACGCTGGTTCCTCACGTACACCTTTCCGTCTCGCTTGCCGGACCCGCACCATCTGACAGTGCTGGCACGTCCCGGCGTTGTCAGGGCCGCTTCCATTCTCCCCGGCGTCTCCCGGATCAGACTGCCCTCAGCTTCACCCGGCCCGCTGCGACAGGCCGGCGGTGGTGTCCTTTCATCACCACCCGGTTCAAGAACGCCTCGTGGCGCTCGATGTCGGTGAGCCACAACTCGTTCGGCTCGTCAGCGGTGAAGTCCCGGCGTACCAGGTCGTCATGGGCCGCCGTGGCGGGCTTGGAGGCCTTGGGACGTTTGGGTTTACCGAACCTCGACCACCAGCGGCGGTCTCGGCAAATCCGCCACACGACCCGGTCCGACACCTCCGCGTGGTCGTCGATGCGGCGGACCTCATCGGCGAGGAACCGGTAGCCGAACTCGGGATCGTCACGATGCGCGTCGAAGATCGCGTTAGCGAGCCAAGCCTCGTCGAGTTGATCGTCGCTGAACGGCCGGTCGAGCCACCGATAGTAAGGCTGGCGAGCAAGGCCAAGTACCCGACACGACACCACCACGAGAACCCCGTCTGCGGCAAGCTCGGACACGAGCGGGTACATCAGCCTTTTGGGAGGTTCGCCAGGCCGAAATACGCCGCGGCCCGGCGTAGCACCTCGTTTTCCATCTCCAACAGCCGCACACGCTTGCGCAGCTCGCGGTTCTCGACGGACTCGGTCGTGGTGACGCCAGCGTGATCGCCGTCATCGACAGCGGCCCGGCGAAGCCACTTCGACAACGTCATCGGATGGATCCCGAAATCGGCGGCGACCTGCTCCAGGGTCACACCATCGGGACGACTCCGAGCGACCCTCACAACATCGTCGCGGAACTCCTGCGGATAAGGCTTGGGCATGAGAACATCCTTCCAGGCCTGCCCCACAGGCAAGCCAGCTCAGATGTCACCCCACCCCGCGGCAGTCCCCTACCTCTCAGTCGTCTCGGAAGACTCCGTAGTTGCGTCGCAACGTGTCCGCAAATTCCGAGTCAGGTGCACTGCCGCCGAGGTTCACCCCAAGAAAGCCGTCAAGCGCCTCATCCGCGTTGAGGAAAGGTCCGTTCTCAAGTTCCCATGAAGCGAGAGCGGAAGGCGTTGTGCTCACGACAAGGCCTGCAATGTTGCGCTCCACCCAGATACCCCAGCGACCCGAGGTTCCAAAGATGGCGACGGTGTCAGCTACGTACCCGATCAGTCCGGCTGGCCCGCGCGGCGACTCGCCGAACAAGCCGGTCCGATAGCAGTCGGCGGTACCACTTGATGAGCAGGTGAAGCCGCCGTATTCACCGGTCGTGCTGAGGATGAAGCTCGCCGTATCTGATTCCGCCACCATTACACTCACATCGGTGTCGCCATGGACGATTGCGAGCGACGACACCAGATCCCAAGCATCATCGAGGAAGATGACATCGCCATCGAAGAACGGTGAGCGCGACGTCAGGAGCGTGGACACGACGTGCGGCAATCGGCTGTTCAGGTTGAAGACTGCCTCAGCCTGGCTTCGGAGCTGTCTCCAGGGCTCTGCTGAGTGGACGCGGACGCTGGTCATCCGCCGAGCCGAATCTTGAGAGTGAAGGAGGAAGATCCAGCGGGGTAGAAGTCGGCTGTCGGGCCGCCTGTCGATGCCGCTCCGTCCCTCACGACGTAGCGGGCTCCGTTGCGCTCGTACGAAACGATGTTCTTCTCGGCGCGCAGCACGGTGGGCCGGTAGCTCGCTTCGATCAGGTTGTGCTCAAAGTTTGATCGACTGACGCTGGTCTGAACATTTCGGACCCGGCTGCCCTTGGCAGTGATGTCAATGTAGTCATCCGCCAGTCCAGCGAGGTTGTCTGTCGCCTTCGGGGCGATGATTTGTGGTGTGGCGTGTACGCGGCCTCTGCTGATGATTTGTACGAGTTTGCTGAAGCCGATGCCTACCACGTCGACATCTGTCATATCTCCTTTGGCGACGGATTCAAGACTCGATATGAACTCGGCGCCGTTGATTGCGAGGTTCGCTCCGGCGCCCAGCCCGCCGGAGAGGGCAGCTGTAACTGCAGTCTCGACCACACCAACATATTGTTTGATTCTTTGAAACGCTGAGTGAAGGTCCTTTCGGCGCACATAGCTCTGCGCGCTAGTACATGTGATTACGTGATCAATGTCTAGCTCGCCGCAGGAGAACCCTCGGGTGGTTCCCCAATAGGTGACGGCAAAGCATGCCATTTCAAGGGCAGTGTTGAACCGGGAACAATCGTTCCCAATCATCTCGACTGGATCCCAAGAACCTTTAGCTAGCGTAAAATCTAGGTCTCCTGGTAGGCCGATGCCTGGTGCGAGGCCGAGTGGGTCTTGCCAGTTGATGGGGTTGTTGTTGACGTAGTGGTATGGGTTTCCGGAGGTGGGTGTTGCTGGTATGTCGTCGAGGGGGTCGGTGGTGGTGAAGGTGCCCGTTGTTGGGTTGTAGTCTCGTGCGCGTAGGTAGAGACCGGTTTGTGTGTTGAGTTCGCTGCGGTATCCGAGTTTTGGTGCGGCGGCTGTGGTGGCACCGGTGGGGTTACCCCACGGGTCGTAGCTGGTTGCGTTGGCGAAGCTTTGTCCGGTGCTGTTGATGATGGATCCGAGCGCGTCGGTCGCGAACACGGTTGGCGTGTTGCCTTTAGCCGATGCGACAATGCCGGCGGGTCCATGAACGAGCGCGTTGTTGGAGGACCCGTCGAGTAGTGAAACGATTTGTGGGATCGGCTGGTTGATATCCCAGTCGTATTTGACGTAACGCAGGAACGAGTCTGATGGTCCGGTGGTCGTGACTCGGTGGAGAAGCCCGCCGCTGTTGTATGCCCGGTTTTCTTTGGTGATCGTGGTTCCGTTGTTGGCGCGGGTGATGGTTGCTGTTTGGCCGAGCGGGTTGTAGGTGTAGTTGGTGGTCGCGGAGCCGATGGTTTGGCTGCTACGGCGTCCTGCGGTGTCATATCGATCAGCGGTCGGGTGAGGAGTGCCACCCAACATTGGGGGAACGTAGGCCGGGTCGGTGGACACCCACCCGAGCCCTGCCGCGTTGCAGGACTGGGTCCAGGTTTCACCCTCCGGGTTCGTTACCGAAACCGCCAACGCGTCGTAGTCAAACGACATCACCCCACCATCAGGCGCATTGACCTCATCAACCAGACCGTTCGCGAGATAGGTGAGGGACTGTCGCAGGGGGTGTGTAACCGGGAGTGGGCCTGAAGGTTCGCGGCGTGTGGTCGCGGGCCGCGAAGAGTCTTTCCTATGGCATCGACATCGAACGTTGTGACCGGTGGCGAGGCGTCGGGACCGGTGGAGCTGGTGTCGCGTGATGTGTTGGTGTCTGCGGCTGCTGAGCGGCTCGTTGAGGACGCGAAACCGACCGGCATCGCGCTCACCGGTGAAGGCGATCTGGTGGCTGGGCTGGTGCAACGGGTATTGCAGGCAGCACTGGAGTCCGAGATCACCTGCCATCTCGGCTACGAGTCCCATGCAGTCGAGGGTAGAGGCTCGGGCAACTCACGCGACGGTTATTACCCGAAAACGGTGTGCACTGAAATCGGCGACGTGGGCCTGCGCGTCCCCCGCGACCGCAACGCCAGCCGGTTGGTCAGCGTCGCTTGTCGGGGCTCGATCAGATGGTGATCTCGTTGTACGTCAAAGGGCTCACCACCGGCGACATCGCCGCGCATCTCGAAGACGTAAATGACTGAGGGTCCCCCGCTGTTCCGGACGGTTGGTTACGCTGCTTGTTGCGCATCGTACTGGCGTTCCCACCCAACGCGACGCTCAACAAACGGGCGGCATTCCGGCGCCGAGCGAGGTGTGGATCCGTGTGTTGTTGTACGTGTTGATCCACTTGAAGATCTCGGCGCGAGCCTGCGCGTGGCTGAGACGAAACTGGTCTTCTTTTCGAGCGCGGCGGAGCCTCGGGCCGTAGGCCCGAAGATCGTTGGTGTCGTGGTTGGGGGTCGGGGCGGTTAGGCGAGGGTGACGGTGTGGCCGAGCGCTTCGAGTTTGCGAGTGAGCCGCCGTGCCTCGGTGTTGGGGTCTCGTCGCTTGTCGTACCAGTCGGTGCCGAGATCGATCCACGGCTCGTTGGTGGTGTGCATGTGCCAGTAGCCGACGATGATCGAGTGAGCGACAGCGGTCACGGCCTTTTGGGGTCCGAGACGGGGAACGAGGCGCCGGTAGCGGGTCGACAAGAACGTGTTGGAGGTCCGCGATGCCGCCCAGCCGGCTTGGCGGAGCGCGTTGGCGAGCCACGGGTTCGTCTTCGATGACGCTGCCCGCCGTTGCTTGCCGGCGGACTCGTTGTTGCCGGGAGCGACGCCGCACCACGCCGCGAGGTGGTCTGCTGTGGGGAAGATGCTCATGTCGAAGCCGATCTCAGCGGCGAACACCTCCGCGGTACGCAGATCGACACCAGGGATCGTTCGCGTCAGCTCGATCCGGTCACCGACAGCGATCGTGGCGTCAGCGATCTGGCGGCTCAACGACTCGATGACTCCGTTGTGGAAGTCGTAGGCCTCCAAGCAGGTCCCGAGCATCTGGCGGTGGTGGTCGGTGAAACGGTTCTCCAACGCCGCGGCGAGTTCGGTGCGTTTGGACCGCAGTGTGCCCTTCGCGAGGTCCGCCAAGCGGACAGGGTTCGTGTCGCCGGCCACGAGCGCGTCGAGCATCGCTCGTCCTGACACCCCGAAGGTCTTGGACACCACCGACGCCAACTTGATCCCGGCGGTCTCCAACAGCCGTTCGGTCCGCTGGGACTGCTGAGTGCGCTGTTGCACAGCCCGAGCCCGATACCGGGTCAGGTCCCGAAGATCACGTTGGGGTTGTGGGGGCACGAAACTCCCGCGCAGCAGACCGGCCTCGGCCAGGTGTGCAAGCCACGCGGCGTCGGACATGTCAGTCTTTCGCCCGGGCAGCATTTTGACGTACCGGGCGTTCACCAGATCCATCTTCGCGATGGCGGGTGCGAGCAGGTCCCACACCGGCATCCAGAACACGCCAGTTGCTTCCATCGCGACGTAGCCGACCTGGCGGGCGACCAGCCACGACCGCAACTCGACCAACTGGTTGATCGTGGTCCCGAACGACTCGCGTTCAGAACGACGCCTCGAGCCCGAACCAGACGGCACCCTTACACACGCGGTCACGCTGCGTTTGTGAACATCGAGCCCAGCGACTCGATCGTGGATCACTTCCATTACCGTTACCTCCTGACACCAACGTGTCGTTGACGAGTCGGGAGGCTTGGGCGCGCTGAACGAGGATGAAACAAGATTCTGAGACTCGTGCTCGAAGCAACACTCGATGATTCCTTACCAATGCCAGCAGCCACCACGCTGTCAGACAGGCTCAACGCAAGGCGCCAAAGACAGACGGGGTCAGCGCCCAAGCCTCCCGCCAGCCAGTTTCATCCCTGATGACGAGATCCCCAACGGGGACCGAGCGACGCTGTCAGGATATCCTGACGTGTGTGGAACGCCCCGAGCGCCACAAGACCGACGCCCTGGTCAAGGCCCGCCGTCAGGTCGATGCCGTGCGCGGCGCCCAAGATGAGCTCGAAGTGTCTATTGCCCGCGCCCGGTTTTGGGGTGCGACGTGGTCCGAGATCGCTGACGCGCTCGGGATCAGCCGTCAATCTGCTCACGAGCGATACCGGCACCTCCGCTACAACCCGGCCGACCGCACCGCATGGCATGAACCGCCACTCCCAATCTGAACGGAGGTCACGCCCCGCTCAGATCCGAAGAACCCGAAAACGGGCGCATCACCCCCAGCCTCGACGCCCTCGCCCGCATCGCCCAAGCCCTCAACACCAGCCTCGACCACCTCGTCTTCGACGACATCGACCGCCGCCCCCTCCACGCCCCCGAACACGCCCTCACCGGACGCCTCGCCCCCATCGCCGAACTACCCGAAGCCGACCAACAAGCCCTCCTCGACCACCTCGACGCCCTCCTCACCCGCACCCGCCTCCGCACCATCACCAGCGGCAGCCAGTAGACGAACGGGTCAGGACGGCGCTGAACTCCACGCCGTCACACCACCACCCGGAGTCGAGACCAGCTTCAGGCCCCCCGGACCGGCGAGCGTCCACGCCTCGAACTCCTCGGACGGCTCCACCGTCGCGATCGCTCCCGCTCCGAACTCGAGTTCGAGTCGGCCGCTGGCAAACGCTTCGATGCGAACAACCGAGTCACGCACGGTGGACAGGACCGGTGCCAGCTGAACAGGGTCACCCTCTGGCACCAGGTGAACAGGATTCCGGTCGCCAAACAGGAACGGCTGCTCAGCCCGGATCTCGACATCCCCGTTCTCGGTAGCGATGACCCATGTGACCGCCCAGTCGAACGAACACCTGCTCACCGCCGCACCCTTCACCGAGACCACCCAGCGATCTGGGTGTTCCACGAGCACCGGATCCGAGTTCATCGCGGGATGTGCGTCGCCGACGGCGGACCAGGTTTGCCAGCGAGGTCAACGGGCTGGCCATGGCTGTTGTAGATCCGGATGTAGCCGTTCGGGTACTGCGACGTTGGATCCATCACTCGAATCATGTCGGCGTTGCCAGTAGCTCCAGGCCGCTGGAACACCACCCCCTTGCCGTTGTCGGCCACACGGGGCGTCCAACCCTTCGGGATATCGACCGGAGAATCCGACATCGCCCTGAGGTACCGAGACGCCATGGCATCGCCCGCACCAAAGGCATCATCCACAGCCCCTGTTCCTCTTGGGGTGATGATTTGTGGTGTGGTGTGGACGCGGCCTTTGCTGATGATTTGTACGAGTTTGCTGAAGCCTACGCCTACCACGTCGACATCTGTCATGTCACCTTTGGCGACGGATTCAAGACTCGATATGAACTCGATGCCGTTGATTGCGAAGTTCGCTCCGGCACCCAGCCCGCCGGAGAGGGCGGCCGTAACGGCCGTCTCGACTACACCAACATATTGTTTGATTCTTTGAAACGCTGAGTGAAGGTCCTTTCGGCGCACATAGCTCTGCGCGCTAGTACATGTGATTACGTGATCAATGTCTAGCTCGCCGCAGGAGAACCCTCGGGTGGTTCCCCAATAGGTGACGGCAAAGCATGCCATTTCAAGGGCAGTGTTGAACCGGGAACAATCGTTCCCAATCATCTCGACTGGATCCCAAGAACCTTTATTTAGCGTAAAATCTAGATCTCCTGGTAGGCCGATGCCTGGTGCGAGGCCGAGTGGGTCTTGCCAGTTGATGGGGTTGTTGTTGACGTAGTGGTATGGGTTTCCGGAGGTGGGTGTTCCTGGTATGTCGTCGAGGGGGTCGGTGGTGGTGAAGGTGCCGGTTGTTGGGTTGTAGTCTCGTGCGCGTAGGTAGAGACCGGTTTGTGTGTTGAGTTCGCTGCGGTATCCGAGTTTTGGTGCGGCGGTTGTGGCGGCACCGGTGGGGTTGCCCCACGGGTCGTAGCTGGTTGCGTTGGCGAAACTTTGTCCGGTGCTGTTGATGATGGATCCGAGCGCGTCGGTCGCGAACACGGTTGGCGTGTTGCCTTTGGTCGATGCGACAAGGCCAGCGGGTCCGTGAACGAGCGCGTTGTTGGAGGACCCGTCGAGTAGTGAAACGATTTGTGGGATTGGCTGGTTGATGTCCCAGTCGTATTTGACGTAACGCAGGAACGAGTCTGATGGTCCGGTGGTGGTGACCCGGTGGAGAAGCCCGTCGCTGTTGTATGCGCGGTCTTCTTTCGTGATCGTGGTTCCGTTGTTGGCACGGGTGATTGTTGCTGTCTGGCCGAGCGGGTTGTAGGTGTAGTCGACGGTGTCGGTTCCGGTGGTTTCGTTGAGTCGACGACCTGCGTTGTCGTAGGTGATGGTGGTGTCTGGTCCGGATGGGTGGTCGATCGTGGTGAGTTGGGATTGGGTGTTGTAGGTGTAGCTCGTGGTCGCGGAGCCGATGGTTTGGCTGGTACGGCGTCCGGCGGTGTCATAGGTCCATGATTGGGCGGGGCCGCTTCCTGGTGTTGTGGAGGTGAGTTGTCCAGCGTTGTCGTATCCGAACGTGGCGGACTCGCCGCCGACGACAGCGATCGTGTTGACCGCTCCGGCAGTGTCATATCCGAGGTTCGTTGTGCGGTTCGCTCCGGGCGCGGTTTGGGTGGTTTGGATGAGTTGGGCGTCGTCGTAGGTGTACCCGCGTGAGGATCCACCGGGGAGTGTTTCGGCGATCACGCGGCTTGCGTTGTCGTAGGTGTAGGTCACAAACGGGGTGAGTGCTGTACCGGTGTTGAGTTGACGGTATCCATCGATCGTGACCGCGTTCGTGCCTGCGTTACGTGTCCATTTCAGTTGCGTTGCGCCTGCCGCGGTGACTGAGGAGTCGGTGACAGCAACATCCCATGTTCCTGGGGTTGGTGCGCCGTTCAACCATGCCCGGGCAGAAATCTGGTTGCCGTTGGTCTTCAACTGCATCCGTATCTCGGACCCGGCTGGGGGCAGCGTGAACGTGGAAAGGGTCGTGTCGGTGCCGCCAACTCGTTTGATCAGCGACGCGGTCGTCGCATCCGAGGGCACTTCGAGACGATAGGAGTCTGTTCCTGTGGCGTTTTGGCGTGCGTAGATAGCAAACGTTGAAGCGTTCGCTGGCGAGGTTGACTCGACTTGATACGAGATCGTTGTTTCAGAGTTCGCTGCCTGGGCTGCGATCGACGTGACCGCGGTCGAGGATCCCGTCGTGTTTGTTGTCGCCATCCGAAGACGGTTGTACTGCACCGCGCTGGAACCGCCCGACACGTGTTGGCGTGTCCATTTGTTCGGATCCGCGCCGGCGCCGTTGTCGGCGTTGAACCAATCGGTCATCGTCGCGTTCGGTGTTAGTTTCGACACCCGCCCCGCAGTGTCGTAGCTGTAGTTGATTTCAAGACCGTCAGGAGTTGTCAACTGTGCGACACGACCTCCGGTGTCATATAGGTACCGTGCGACGCGACCGTCGGTGGTGCCGGTACTGGTGACGCGTCCCGCGAGGTCATAGGTGCTGGGTTCGGTACCCCACGGGGTCACTGTGGTGCTGTGACGCCCGGCGCTGTCATAGCCAAGGGTGTGTGTCACAACGTTGACGCCATCGGAAAACGCGGTGGAGGTCACATCACCGGCAGCGTTGAACGTGTGTGTTTGTGAGCGTGCGGATCCATCGACGATCTTGTCGAGGCGACCTGCAGTGTCGTAGCGATAGGTGGTCGGGTGAGCAGTGCCGCCCAACACTGGGGGAACGTAGGTGGTGAGTTCACCGTTGGTGTAGCCCCACAACTCGACACCCGCTGGGGTTGTGCGAGTGATCAAACGGCCCGCGTCGTCATAGGTGTAGCTGGTTTCGTTACCGAGCCCGTCAGAAACAACGTCGAGGGTGCCATCAGGGTTGTACTGGAACGTTTCAGCGCCGCGGCCCGAGACTTGGCGGCTCAACAACTCACCGCGAGTCGACCACAACTGGGTCGTGGTCACACCGGCCGGGTCGGTGGACACCCATCCAAGCCCTGCCGCGTTGTAGGACTGGGTCCAGGTTTCACCCTCCGGGTTCGTTACCGAGACCGCCAAACCGTCGTCGTTGTATCCAACCACGGTGGTACCCGCCGGTGTTGTTGCACTCACCGGCCGTCCGCTGTTGTCATACCCGTAGGTTGTGACAACCCCGCCAGGATCGGTTTTCGACGCGACCCGACCGGCGTCGGTAAACGTTTGTGTCGATGTACGCCCGGTCGGGTCCGTGACCGAAACCTGGCGACCCAAAGCGTCGTACCCAAACGACGTCACCCCACCATCAGGCGCAGTGACCTCATCAACCAAACCGTTCGCGAGATAACTGAACGTTGTTTGTCGATCAACCGGGTCGGCAACCGTGACGACCTGGCCGTTCGCGTTATAGGTCGTGTCGGTCTCGCCGCCGCCGGGCGCGGTCACTCGCGTGACACGCCCCGAAGTGTCATACCCATAAGACGTCACCCGGCCGGCCGTATCGGTTCGCGACTCGATCCGTCCCAACACACCGTAGGAAACCTCGACCTCTTCACCGGTCGGGTCGGTGACCTTCGCGAGACGACCTAACGCGTCGTAGGTGTAACTCGTGGCAGGCTTGCCCGGTTTCGCTGTCGACACGAGGCGGCCACTCGAATACGTGTTCGTGGTCACCGCTGCTGTCGAGTCAGTCACGCTCAACACACGACCAGCGTTGTCATAGGTCGTCGTCGTCACACCCGAGTCCGCGGCGGTGATCGTGAGAACCCGCCCCGCGCCGTCATAGGTGTACGACGTCGCCCGCCCTTGCGCTGTGGTGACCTTTTTCAACCAGCCCGCCGGGAAATACTCGAAGGTGGTGGTGTTGCCATCAACGCTCACGGATTCAACCTGGCGCAACGACGTGTACGTGAACGCGGTGGTTACACCGTCAGCGTCAGTTTGAGACGTGATCAACCCGCCAGACACCGTTTGGCTCGTCACCTTCGACAACTCATCGGTGATCGTCGAGGGAATCCGATTCGATCCCGAGTACGTGAACGATGTGGTACCAGAAACCGGAGACTCAATCGATTCCAACCGGAACGCGCCGTCATAGGTCAACTCGGACTCACCAGATTTCGGATCGGAAACTGTCGTCGGTAACCCGAGGTGATTACGATCCGACAACACCTCAGCGGTTGAACGATCAACAAACGAGTTCACCCAACCATTCGAGTTGTACGTCCGAACGACACTCTGATTGTTCGGATCAGTCATCTTGATCAACCGACCAAATGTGTCATGTTCATACACAATCGATTCTGACAACACCGGAGATTGTGGACTATGAGTTGTCGTCTCAACCGTTGTTTCACGATTCGCAAAATCGTAGGTGAAGTTGAACTTCACATCAGGAGTGGACTGTGAAGCGACACGACCAAGCCCGGTGTACGTGTTCGCCACGATCACGACGCCGCTCGGGTCCGTGATCGTCAACACCCGCTGAGCCGCGTCGTTCGTGAACAACGTCGTTTTCGCTGCGGTATCAACAAACGATGTCAACTGGCCAGACGTATACCCATACGTGATGGTCCTACCGTCCGACGACGAAACACCCGTCAAAAGGTTCGAACCGTTGTATGTAAACGTCAGAGTCGGGCCTTGCGACGACGTCACCGTCGACGGGTTCCCGGCACCGTTACGCGCGATCGATACTGACTGTCCATCCCACGAAGATTTCGACTCCAAACGACCCGACGTATCGAAATCCCACACATCACCGTTCGCCATCGTTACCCGGTACGACGAATCAAGTTCCTGTGACAACGTCCCATCAAACGCGAGCCCCGGGTTCCAACCACCAGACCCGCTATCACGAAACCACACATCTCGGCCGTCTCCAAGCTCAAGACGAACATCGTCACCCGACTCCTCGACACGCTCCGAGAACGAACCACGCCAACCAACCGACAACACACTCGAACGAGTATCACGAGAGTTATACGAACGCACCACATCCAACCCGAACAACCCCGCCGTCGCAGGAAGATCCGTCCACGAATCATGAAAGTTGCCGTACGCGGTCGATATCGGATCCCCAGCGTTACCCGACGGCTCCGACGAACCAGCCAACTCACGCTCGCTCAACGAATAATGAATCGTCGAAGCATCCACAATCGCCTCAGGAAGATCCGCCGCGTTCGCCGCCGGGAAATAGGAACCACCCGTCAACTC
>JAMLGM010000008.1 GCA_023957975.1 Microthrixaceae bacterium
CAAGTACCTCCCGGAGCGCTACAAGGGGGCCATCGACTACATCGACGTTCGAGGTCGCACCAAGATTGTCGTGCGCGGCCACATCAGCGACTACATCCCCAACCCGACCTTCGACGTCGTCGCCCGCCCCGGCGCCCAGGAGGAGTACTTCCGGGTCGGCAACCCCGAGGGAAAGAGCCGCCGCGAAATCTTCGGCGAGCCCATGCGCTCGATCCCGGCGTTTCGCGAACCGGCCCCGAGACTCGAACTGCTCGACGAGCAGGGCATCGACCGCTGCCTCATGTTCCCGACGCTTGCCAGCCTCGTCGAGGAGCGCATGCGTGACGACCCCGAACTGATCCACGCCGTCACCCACGCACTGAACCAGTGGATGCACGAGACCTGGACGTTCAACTACGAGGACCGCATCTTCGCCACCCCCGTCATCTCGCTGCCCATCGTCGACAAAGCGATCGAGGAACTCGACTGGGTCGTCGAGCGCGGCGCCAAGGTCGTGCTCATCCGGCCTGCGCCGGTGCCCGGGTTCCGCGGGCCACGCTCGTTCGGCCTTCCCGAGTTCGACCCGTTCTGGGAGCGCGTCGCCGAACACGACATCCTCGTGGCCATGCACGCCTCCGACAGCGGATACGAGCGGTACATGAACGACTGGATGGGCAGCGACACCGAGTTCCTGCCGTTCCAACCCCAGGCGTTTCGCATGCTCGCCCAGTGGCGTCCGATCGAGGATTCGGTCTCTGCGCTCATCGTGCACGGTGCGCTGTCGCGGTTCCCGACCCTCAAGGTTGCCGTCGTCGAGAACGGCAGTAGCTGGGTCGAGCCGCTGTTGAAGAACCTCGCCGACATCTACAAGAAGATGCCCCAGGACTTCCTCGAGAATCCGATCGACGTGTTCAAGCGCAACATCTACGTGAGTCCGTTCTGGGAGGAAGACCTCGGGGCGTTGGCTGATTTGATCGGCGTCGATCACGTGTTGTTCGGTTCCGACTATCCGCACTCCGAGGGGTTGGCCGACCCGGCCAGCTACGTCAACGAGCTTGAAGGGCTTCCCGATGAGACCGTGCGCAAGATCATGGGTGCCAACCTCGCCCGCCTCATGAACGTCGAGGACGCGGTGCTGCGATGAGGGCGGGAGCGGGCGACGCGCCGGGTTCGATCGCCGAGCTGTTGGCCCGCACGGTCGAGCGACTCGGTGACCAGCCGGCGGTCGTCGACGGCGACACCCGGCTCACCTATTCCGAACTGGACGAGCGCTCGCGAAGGTTCGGGGCGGCGCTCGTCGAGGGTGGGGTAGCGGTGGGCGACCGCGTGGCCATTTGGGCACCCAACTCCGTGGAGTGGATCGTTGCCGTGTTGGGGCTGTGGCGCATCGGCGCGGTGCTCGTGCCGATCAACACGCGCTTCAAGGGACGCGAGGCGGCGGAGATCCTGCGGCGAAGCGGCGCCACGGCACTCGTGACCGTCACCGACTTTCTCGACACCGATCTCGTCGACCTGGTGCGCAACAGCGGGGTGGAACTGCCCGAGCTACGTGCCACGATCGTCATCTCCGGTCCGGTTCCCGATGGTGCGGTCGGCTGGGACGAGTTTGTGGCCGGCGAGAGCGAATCAGCGCTCGCAGAATCAGCACGGACCGAATCCGCGCTGGCGGAGGTCGATCGACGCGGCGCCGCGTTAAGCGCGGACGATCGCAGCGACATCCTGTTCACCTCCGGCACGACGGGCGTTCCGAAGGGGGTTGTGCAGACGCACGGTCGCACCCTGTGTGTGGCGCTCGACTGGGTGGAGATGACGGGGCTTCGTGGTGGGGATCGCTACCTCATGGTGAACCCGTACTTCCACATGTTCGGGTTGAAGGCGGGCATTCTCGCGGCGATCGCCGCGGGGGCGACGATGTATCCCGAGGCGGTCTTCGATGTCGATCGGGTGCTCGATCGGGTGGAGTCCGATGCAATCACCGTGTTGCCGGGGGCGCCGACGATCTATCAGTCGATCCTCGATCATTCGTCGGGCGGATCGCGTGACCTGTCGAGTCTGCGTGTCGCCGTGACCGGAGCGGCAGACATCCCGGTCGAGTTGATTCGGCGCATGCACACCGAGTTGCCGTTCGAGGTCATCGTCACGGGGTACGGCCTCACCGAGGGTGGTACTGCGGTGGCCACCTCGCCGGGGGACGACTTCGAGGTCATCGCCACGACGGTCGGTCGGCCGCGCCCGAGTTTCGAGTTGCGCATCGTCGACTCCGATGGCGCCGAGCTACCGGCCGGTGAGGCGGGGGAGATCGTCTTGCGAGGTGCCTCGATCATGTTGGAGTACCTCGACGATCCGGGCGCCACCGCCGACACGCTGACCGCCGACGGTTGGCTGAGCACCGGCGACCTCGGTGCGCTGGGCGAGGACGGCAATCTGCGGATCATGGGCCGTTCGAAGGACATGTTCATCGTCGGCGGGTTCAACGCCTATCCCGCCGAGATCGAGAACTCGCTCTTGCGTCACCCCGCGGTGCAGCAGGTCGCGGTCATCGGAATTCCCGACGAGCGACTGGGTGAGGTGGGCATGGCATTTGTCGTACGCGCTCCCGGAGTCGAGGCGACCGAGGCGGAACTCATCGCGTGGAGCCGCGCCGAGATGGCGAACTACAAGGCGCCGCGGAGATTCGCCTTCGTCGACGAGCTACCGATCAACGCGACCGGCAAGGTCGTGAAAGAACAGCTCCGCCAACAAGCCGCCGCGTCCGCCCCGAGCGACTGACCCACTGACTCACGAGCGCGTTCACGCGAACTTTCTGCCGTAAGTGACACGTGGTGTCGCTTTTGGCAGAAAGTTTGAAGGAGCCGGCAGGAAGAAACGGAGGAGTGTTCGTTTGTTTCGTTTAGGGGTAGAGTGGTTGCCGTGAGCGCGCTAACTACCGAAGAGCGTGATCGGGTACGGCAGGCGCTTGACCGCGCCGGGAGCCGCCCTCGGGTCACGGCTGAGGACGGCACGGTGCTCGATCTTCCCGACGCCGTTGCCGAGGCGCTGGCTGAAGTTCTAGCGGCCGCCGCCGACGGCGAACGCCCCTTGGTGCTGCGTTCTTTCGACAGCCTTACGACCGAGCAGGCTGCCGCCGTGCTCGGCGTATCCCGCCCGACCGTCGTGCGGATGATCGAGGCGGGGAAGCTTCCCGCCCACATGGTCGGTACGCATCGCCGCCTCCCCCTGGGTGACGTGCTCGCGTACCGCGACGGTGCCACCAAGCGCCGCGGGGGCGCCCTTGACGAGATGACCCGCCAGGCCGAGGAGCTCGGTCTCTACGACTGATGTCCGGCCTCGTCGTGGGGCTCGACGCCAATGTGCTCGTCCCGATCATCGCATGCGACGTTCTGCTCACTGCCTTTGATCACGGCCTCTACGAACCTGTCGTTTCGACAACGGTGTTGGATGAGGTCGAGCGCACGCTGATAGATGGCTTCCCCCACCTCCCCTCCGAAGCGATCCGCAGCCGGGTGGTAGCGATGCGGTCGGTGCTTGATGATCAGCTGGTCGAAGCCGAGACACGGGGCGTTCCTGTTGAGATCAACCCCAAGGATCGCCATGTTGTCGGCGCGGCGCTCCAAGGGGAGGCAACGCTCGTCGTCACCAATGACGGCCGCCTCCGCAACGAGATCGTCGCTTCGGGTCTTGCGCTTCGCGGCGTCGACCTCGACACCTTCATGACGACACTCTGGGAGTCGGCTCCTGCGGACGTCGTGTCAGTGGTCGACTCCCTCATCCGCAAGCGGCGTCGACCACCAGTCACGAAGAGTGAGATGCTCGCATCCATCGAGAGCCACATGCCCAACCTCGTCGAACGCCTGACCAGATGACGGCCTGTCGGCCGAGCGGGCGCCGGCCGCGCCATTCCCGAGAGCGCGCCCGCCAAAAGGAAGTTTGAAACGGGGGAGGGATCCTCGCTGGGTAGTCGCGAGAGCCGAGGCTCAGCGCCCGACGGGGTCGCCGCCGGGGCGGCCGCCGCCCATTCCGCCGCCGCCCATCATCTGGTTGGTGAGTTCGGTCACCGATTCGCCGTTGACGGTGATCGTGCCCCCGGTCAGTGTCCCCGTGCCGTCGAAGTCGAACGCGGACTGGGCGGTGATATCGATCGTGCCGCCGGTGATCGTGAGATCGCCGTTGCTGTCGATCGCATCGGTGTCGCCGGAAGCCATCACGATGGTGATTCGACCGCCGTTGATGGTGATGCTCAGGCCGGTGGTGATGATGTCCGATGCGGAGGCGTTGATGCCGTCATCTGAGGCGTTGATGGTGATGTCGCCGTCATCGATCACGATCACCGGTGCTTCGATCCCCTCGACGGATTCGACGATGTCGATCGTGCCGCCGTCGATCGTGAGCGAATCCGTGCCTCGGATGCCATCGTCGACGGTGGTGAGGGCATAGGTGCCCGAGGTAATCGCCAGGTCACCCTGTCCGACGATGCCGTCGGCGAAGTTCGCCGTGACATTCAGCATCCCGTTGCCGGTGAGCACCAGGTCATCGGAGGAGTAGATCGCTGCATCGATGTCCTCGTCGCGACGCGTCGCCGCATCGGAGATGGAGTTGTCGGAGTCGTCGGCCAACTCGATGACGGTGAGGTCGGCCTGGTCGACCTGGATCGCCGCACCCGCGGTGCTCTCGATGTTCACGCCGTCAAGCACGATGCGCACGGCTCCGGCGGCGTTCACAGTGACCTGCCCGGTGGAGGAGCCGGTGAGGACGTAGGTTCCGGCGTCGGTGATCGCCAGGCCGTCGTCGCTCAAGGTGACGTCCGTCGACGGCAGCGTGGTCCAATCGACGTCGCCAGCCGCATCGACGTTGGTGGCCGTCGTGGCTGTGGTCGAGTCGGTGGTCGAGTCGGAGTTCGCGGGGTTCGTGGAACTCGTTTGGTTCGACTCGACAGCCTCGTCATTCGAGCACCCGGTCGCAGCCATGAGTGCGGCCGCACCCAGTGCTGCAGCGCTTCGTCGTATGTGTGTCGAAATCCGGTACATCGCGGGGTCCTTATTCGCAGGGAAGTACTGATGCTGTGTCGTCGAAACTACGTAGCCAACCTCCGTGCGCCGAAAGAGATCCCTGTGGATTCCCTGGGAATCGCGATTCGCCACCCTCGGGCTATGAGGGCTCGAACTGGTCGATGAGTCGTTCGACGAGGGCGCGGGTTTCGGCGTGGCCGGTCGACATGCCCAGGCGTTCTTCCATGACGAGCAGCCGACTCACGCTGGTCATCAGCACCAACAACGTGACCGCTGGGTACGACGTGACGTCGACTCCGTATCGCTCGAACACCTCGGTCATGATCTCGAGTTGTTGTGCGCGCAACGCCTCGGCGAATCGACCGATCTCGGCCCGGATGTCCTTGCGGTGATTCGCCAGGGCGGCGAACTCCATGGCAAAGGCCGATCCGGTGGGCTGGTTGCTGAACTCCCACAGCGCTCGCAGCGGTCGCGGCGATTCGAGCACCTGCGCCTGGCGAACGAGCCCGTCCTCGGCCAGTCGACGAAACAGCTCCACGAACAGCTCGTCCATCGTGCGGAAGTAGTAGTGGACGAGCTGAGGCTTCAACCCCGCCTCAGCAGCGACCTTTCGTGAGGTCACCGCCGCGTACCCGTCGGTGAGGATCAACCGCTCGGCGGCATCGAGCAGGGCGGCGCGACTCTCGGAATCCTCGGCTCCGATCCTGCGCGTCGATGACATATCCCTCCCCAAGTCGATCAGTCCACCTCGAGAGGACCAACCCGGACCAACCTCGTCCGGCCTGCTCGGCCAGCGAGGAACCTACCGCAGCGCGGCCGTCACTCGCCGATGAAGTTCGGGGGACGTCGCTCGAAGTACGCCGTCATGCCCTCGCGGAAGTCCTGGGTGCCGAACACGATGTGTTGGGCGCGGGCCTCGTCTTCCAGCGCATCGGCGATGCTGGAATCGAGCCCGGACTCGAGGAGGCGTTTGATGATGCTCAGCGCGGTCGTCGGTCCGTTCGCCAAACGCTGCGCCCACTCGGTCGCAGTCGCCATCAGATCGTCGGGCGCCACCACCTCGTTGACGAGGCCCCATTCGAGCGCCGTTGCCGCATCGACCGCATCGCCGAAGAAGGTCATCTGCTTGGCACGGCGAAGGCCGATGAGTCGCGGCAGGGTCCACGACGCACCGCCGTCGAGGGCCAGTCCGCGCTGGACGAACACCTCACGAAATGTCGCACGCTCCGACGCCACCACGAGATCGCAGGCGACCGCCAGCCCGAGGGCCACGCCGATGGCCACCCCGTCGACCGCGGCAATGGTCGGCTTCGGCAACCGTTGGAGCCGCTGGATGATGTCGCCGACGAGACGCATGTCGTGAATGATGAGCTGGCGCCCCTTGCCGGTGAGCCCACCCTTGTCGACCCGCTCGCCGGCCGCCTCCGCCGCGCGAATCCTCTCCTCGGCGGCGAGTGCCTCGGGCGAACCCGGCTCGGGCTTGGCGGACAGGCCTCCGCTCAGGTCGGCACCGGAGGAGAAGTTGCCCCCGGCTCCGGTGAGGAGGAGCGCCCGGTCGGCCGGGTTCGACTCGACCTCGCGCAGAATCTCGTCGAGATCCATCCAGATCGGCGAATTGATGGCGTTCTTCTTCTCGGGGCGGTTGAGGGTGACGGTGACCAGGCCACCGTCACGCTCCACCAGGGTGTGCTCACTGGTCACGACACTCTTTTCGGGTGGTGGCGAACGGTTGGATGCGTCGGCCGATCACTTCGGGGCGAAGCGTTGGCCGCCGTCGAGGCGGATGCACAGACCGTTCAACATCGGGTTCTCGGCGATGGCGACGACGAGCTTGCCGTACTCCTCGGGGCGACCCATGCGCTTGGGGAAGGCGGCGTCCTTGGTGAGCATGGCGGCGAACTCGTCCGGAATGCCCTCGGTCAGGCCGGTGGAGAACAGGCTCGGCGCGATGGCGAGGGCGCGGATGCCGAGGCCGCCGAGGTCGCGGGCCATCGTGAGGACCATGCCGGCGATGCCCGCCTTGGCCGCGGTGTACGCAACCTGGCCGATCTGACCTTCGTAGGCGGCGATCGAGGCCGTCGAGATGATGACGCCGCGCTCCTCGTCCTCCGGCTCATTCGTGGCCATGTGGGCGGCGGCGAGGCGGGCGACGTTGAACGAGGCGATGAGGTTGAGATTCACCGTGTGCTCGAAGAGTTCGAGCGGGTGCGGCCCTTCCTTGGTGAGTGTGCGCTTGCCGGCGCCGCCACCCGCCGTGTTCACCGAGATGTGCAGACCGCCGAGCGCCTCGACGGCGTCGTTGATGGCGGCTTCGGTGCCGACGTGATCGGTGACGTCGAGCGGATGGAACGTGCCGTTGAGCGACTCGGCGACCGCGGCGCCGTTGGAGGTCGCCTGGTCGAGGATCGCGATCGACACGCCTCGCTGAGCGAGCAGCTCGGCCGATGCCTTGGCCATACCGGATGCGCCGCCGACGATGATTGCCTTCTTACCGTTGAGGTCCACGGATCTGCCCCCTTGAAATGTGGTGTTTGATGAGTTGTCAGTGTATGTCTGTAGAGGTTTGAGCCGCCGTTCGACCTGTTCTGCGATAACCAGTGGTCGTGATCACGACCACTGGTTATCGCAGAACAGGCGGCGGTGCCGCGCAATCAGCGTTCGCGTATCGCACGGAGCACCTCGCCGTAGGGTTGCCCCTTGCCGGGAAGGTCCTCGCGGGGAAGACCGAGGGTGCGCTCGGCGATGATGTTGTGTTGGATCTCGTCGGTGCCCCCGTAGATGCCCGACGCCGGCGAGAACACCATGGCGGAGCCGAACCGGCCCTTCGTGGTTCCCGACCCGATGCCCATCATTGCGTCCGCTCCCGCGAGGGAGACCCCGAGCGCGGCGGAGGTCTTGGTGATCATCGTCTGGATGAGCTTGCCGACGCTCGCCACGCCCGAATCGGTGCCCCTCGCGAGCTCGGCCTTCGCCCGTTCGCCGTTCCAGCGGGCGAGTTGGTTGATCGTGTAGAGCCGTGCCAGGTCTTGGCGCACGAACGGATCGGTGTTCTTGCCGCTGCGTTGCGCGAACTCCACCAACTCCGGGTAGCGAACCATGATGTCGGTGGTCGGGAGTTCGTCACGGCCGGCGTCCGCGGCGTTGCGTCCCCAGAACCCACCCTTGGGCCCCGGCACCGGCCATCCGGCATGGGCCCCGCTCGACAATCCGGTGCGTTCGAAGAAGAGCGTCGTCTGAGTGACGGTCCAACCGTTGTCCTGACCACCGACGAGATCGGCGTGGTCGACCACCGCGTTGTCGAAGAACACCTCGTTGAACACGGCGTCGCCGGTCATCTCACGCAGCGGCCGCACGGTCACCCCCGGCTGATCCATCTTGAATGCGAACCACGAGATCCCGGCGTGCTTGGGCACATCCCAATTCGTGCGGGCCAACAACATGCCGTAGTCGGACTCGTGTGCCATCGAGCTCCAGACCTTCTGACCGTTGATGATCCAACGGTCGCCGTCGCGGTCGGCCCGCGTCGTCAACCCCGCCAGGTCCGACCCAGACCCCGGCTCGCTGAACAGCTGACACCAGTTCGCCTCGCCGCGCAGGATCGGCGGGACGTGGCGCTCGATCTGTTCGGGGGTGCCCTGGGCGAGGATGGTCGGCGCGGCCATCAACAGCCCGAGCCCTCCCGGCGGGCGAGGGGCTCCGGCCTCGGCGAACATCGTCCGCACCGTGTTGACAGCGGTACGAAACAGCCCGCGGCCACCCTGTTCCGGCGGGAGATGCGGGGCGGTCCAGCCGGCGTCGCCGACGATGCGCCACCACACTTCGACACTCAGGCCGGGGTCCCAGTTCTCGGCCAGCCATGCCCGAAGTTCCTCGCGCAGTTCGTGATGAGGCTCGTCGGTCGTCGCGGTTGTCGAACTGTTCGTCACGCTGATGTTCCCCCTTCGAATCGGTCGCCTGAGCACCGTACACGATTGTGAAGTGTCACTTTCCAAATGTGTACAGTAGGACTTTCCAAACACCGTAGGATGTTCCAAAACGCTGCCGGCACGGGCCGCGGCCGCGGCAGGTGCAACACCGTTCGGATCTCAGGGGGACCGCATGACTCGAGTGATCGACTGTCTCGTCAACGTCGACTTCGCCGACCGCTACATGGCCAACTACATGACGCGGGTCAAAGAGGACTACTTCAAGGCCGACGAGTCGTTCTTCTCGAGCCCCGAACTCGGTGAACTCATCGATCTGATGGATGAAAAGGGCGTCGAGAAGGCGATCCTGATCTGCCAGGTCAACGATGTCGACACCCGTTCGCTGCGTTTCGTCGAGGCCCGACCAGATCGCTTCGCCCTCGGCGTCGGCGGCCTCGATCTGCTCAAGCCGATGAAGAACCTGGCGAACCTCGAGGCCTTCGTCGCCAACAACCCGGTGGCCTACGCGTCGGTCGGACCGAGCTTTTGGGGCGACGGCATGTATCCGCCCACCGACGCCGTCTACTACCCGCTGTATGTGAAGTGCTGCGAACTCGACTTGGCGCTGTCGATGAACATGGGCATGCCCGGCCCGCCGCTGCCCGCCGAGCCGCAGAACCCGATCCACCTCGACCGAGTGCTCTATCGGTTCCCCGAACTTCGCCTCGTCATGATGCACGGCGCCGATCCGTGGTGGGAGGTAGCGATTCGCATCATGTTGAAGTACCGCAACGTGCGCATGATGACCTCTGCCTGGGCGCCGAAGTATCTGCCTGAGGTGCTGTTGCATTTCATGCGGACTCGAGGCAAGGAACGGGTGATGTTCGCCAGCGACTACCCGGTGCTCAAACACGAACGACTGCTCGCCGAGGCAGACGCGCTCGACCTGCCCGACGACGTTCGCGACAACTGGCTGTATGGCAACGCCAACTCGTTCTTCTTTCGGGAGAACAGCTTCGGTGAAGAGGCCTGAGCGTGGGCGATCACATCTGGACCCCGTGCGATCCGCGCACCTGCAACGCGGTGCTGGACCGACGCCTCGACACCGATCCCGACGGCGACTACCTCGATGTCTGCGGGACGAGATTCAGCGCCGCCGAGGTCGAATCGGTGGCGAACCGCATCGCGAATTCCTATGCGGGACTGGGCGTGTCGCCCGGCGACCGTGTGGCCACGCTGATCGAGAACTCGCCCGAGGCGATGCTCGTGTGGTGGGGCGCGGTGCGCGGCAACGTCGTCGCCGTGCCGATCAACACCGCCTACAAAGGCGACTACCTCGTTCACCAACTCGTCGATTCCGGTGCGCGGGTGCTGGTGGTGGAGGAGTCCTTCGCCGATCGGGTCGCCGCGGTGGTCGATCGTGTGGCGAACCTCGACCATATCGTGGTGATCGGCGATATCGGAGCGCTCGCGGCTGGCTCAGGGCCTGGCGTTGGGGCTGGTGGAGCAGGTGGCGCTGGGGTGCAGCACGTCATGAGCTGGGGCGAACTGCTCGCCGCCGACGACTCGCGACCAGCAGCCGTCGCACGACCCGGTGATCTGGCGACCTTCGTCTACACCGGCGGCACGACCGGACCGTCGAAAGGGTGCATGCTCAGCCACAACTATCACGTGGCGCTCACCGAACAGATCGGCACGATGTGGGGGCGCACGGCGACCGACGTCGTGTGGACACCGTTGCCGCTGTTTCACTTCAACGCGCTCGTGACCGCCGTGTTGGGGCCGCTGGTGTTCGGTGGTCGCTCGGCGATCTCGCGTCGGTTCTCGGTGTCGAATTTCTGGCCGGAGATGAACCGGACCGGAGCGACGATCACCTCCACGCTCGGCACGATGGCGTACCTGTTGGCTCACGACGAGGACCGTCCAGAGATGCCGCGGTCGGGGTCGGAGTCGGCGAACTCCTCACTGCGGTTGTTGGCCGCGGCGCCATTGCCCCCCGAGGTTGACGAGACGATCAAGGGTCGCTTCGGGGTCGCCACGTTCAGCGGTGGCTACGGGGTGACCGAGGCGTCGATGATCTCGTGGCTGCCGCCCGGTGTGACCAACCGACCCGCTGCGGCCGGTGTGGTGAACGACGCCTATTTCGACGTGCGGATCTTCGACGATGACGACAACGAGTTGCCCACCGGTACCGACGGCGAGATCGTCATTCGGCCCAAGCGCCCCCAGGTGATGTTCGAGGGGTACTGGGGTCGGCCAGATGCGACGGTCGAGACGAGTCGGAACTGGTGGTATCACACCGGCGACATCGGCCGGATCGACGAGGACCGGTTCCTGTACTTCGTCGATCGCAAGGCCGACTACCTGCGGCGGCGCGGCGAGAACATCTCGAGCTTCGAGGTCGAACGGATCCTCATGAAGCACCCGGCCATCGCGGACGTCGCAGTGCATGCGGTGTTCAGCGAACTCACCGAGGACGACCTCAAAGTCACCGCGACGATCGCAGTCGGTGAGGAGGTGAGCGAAGAGGAGCTGTTTCGCTGGTGCCTCGACGAACTGCCGTACTTTGCGCTGCCGCGCTATGTCGAGTTCCGCGCCGAGTTGCCGCGCAGCCCGGTCGGGCGGGTGCTCAAGCGGGAGTTGCGTGACGAGGGGGTCACGGCGGCGACGTGGGATGTCGAAGCGGCGGGGATCACCTACGAGCGTCGCTGATCTCGACAACACTGGCGGGCACGAGTGTGGTCGCTGTACCCACACGCGGCGCTCAAACATGAGCGACGACGCCTGTTCCGTCGGCCTGTACTTTCACCTTGCGCGCGCTGGTAGCTTTCATCCGTCAAGTGCCTTCCTCGTTACTCCTCTGGCCGCTTCATAACACCCAGAAAGGCCCACGAGTTAGGGCACCTGTCGTGATCGGGAACTCTCAACCCATATCACCCCGTGAAGGATCACGGGTTAGAGCAGAGTCTAGGAGAGTGAGGCATGCGTAAGAGATGCGATATTGCGGTCTTGGCTTTCGTTGCTGCGGCAATGCTCTCCGGCTGTGGTGATGAGTCCGAGGAAATTGGACGACGATCAGAACCTCAGTCGTCACCGATCTCAGGCGTTCCAAATGTCGACGTTGAGCCGATGAATGAGTTGACGTGGGGGCCGCTCGTGGCGTCGGCAGCGGTCGAAGTCGTGGTCGCTGATACGGAGTTGACGCCCGAGGTCGACGGCGAGCGGAAATGGCGTGCTGTCGGGCGGGTCTTCTGGCGCAACACAGGTGAAGAGAATTGGGTTGAAACACCGCAATTGAGCGTGGAGCGGTCGGCGATCTCCGCGCTGGCGGTGCGGGAGCGCGAAGTGCTCGTGGCGGTCGCCGAGTGTCCGTCTGATTTCGCCCAGGATGCAACTCAGCCTTGCGGATCCGCTCAACTGCAAACGCTCGATCTGGAGTCGAGGGAGTGGAGTCGGCGCGCCGATCTTCCTGGTGGAGACAATGAGTCGCTCGTCGGCCTTTGGGGTACGGCGAGCGGTTGGATCGCGGCCACACAACGGCTCGGTGAGACGGCGATGGGGTGGTACCTGTCCAACGACGCGATGACTTGGGCGACGGTGGCAGAGGACGTGAGCCCGACTCTCGACGAGATAACGGTCTCCGGTGGGATGTGCGTCCTCGAAACCGGGGACATCATCTGGTGGTTTCCCACGGTGGACGGCGCGGTGGACCCAGCAACACGTCTGCCCCAGTCGTGGGATCAGGTTCGAGGTACGACGATCAAGCGATGGAATCCTACCTCAGGCGAGTTTGCTCTCGCGGAAGCGACCGACTGGGATTTCGGGTTCGCCTGTACCTCGAAGGTCGTTGTGGGCACACAGCGGCGGGTCGACGGGCCTGGAGTGACCTCAGCGAGCCGGGTGAATCTTGATGATTTCACAGCGGTCGAGCCGAGGATGAAGGTCAGTGAGGCGCCCGTGATGGCGACGGGCGTCAGGTCCGCGTCGAATGCTGTGCTTGTCTTGGTTGGCTCCGTGGGTACAAGTACGTCGGCCGTGGCATGCTCGGACATTGAATGTGAAACGATGGTTCAGGCTCTGGTGCAACAGAGTGCCAAGGTCCAGATACTTGGTCGAGTGTGGGATGGGCTGCTCTTAGCTACAGAACACGGGCTCGAGGTCAACGAAATGACGCCAATCCGGTGAAGAAAGGGTACATCCTTGCTGCGATAGTGATGGTAACCGTTATGCTCTTTACATCCGGATTCGATGCCTCAGCCGATGTTCATGGAACGCAACAGATGCACACTGGGTCAGGCGTCAGGTTTGCCTATCAATGGAATATATATGGCCTGAGAGGGGCCCAGGCGGGAACAATGAATCCCGCTGCTGAACTTGGGGGCCTGATCGCTCAAGATCTTTACTACAACTGGTCGATGGGGGCACCGATATTCGGGCTGGCCGTCCAGGAAGCCTGTGCAGAGCACCTGTGGGCTGTTGCCGTCAGTCTGGCGTACCTGGGGTTGCCGGTCTATCAAAATGTGTTCAATCGAACATTGACACCTGTAAAAAACGGAAACCCTCGTACGGACTGCACGCAGTTCGGTAACTTTGCGCTTGCACTCGGCAATCCTGTCGCGTTCAGTCGAGATCTACCGTTTTCTGCGCAGTCGGCTGGCCAGAACCGAAGCATTCCTGGGCAGGAGCAACGTGGTATTGGGTGTATTGCGGCCCGATTCATGGGAGTTGATCATATCGTCTGCTCGACCCATCTCGTCAATGGCAGCCATGCTATGACGCGTGTCTACCAGATGAACGAAGCTCTTGCGTCGGTTCACGGTACCTCCCCGCTGATTCTTGGATTGGATGCGAATGCCATCCCATCCGAGGCTGCTCTAGATTCGCCTTCCATATTTGGGTACACGAAGGTCGATGCCGCTTGTGCTGGAGTGCCATCGTGCGTTACGGCGTACACGCACTCGGTCATCTCTTCGGTAGCGACATGGAATCGGAAGTATGATTACATATTTGTCCGCGGATATAATCCCATTCCGCGCTCGTTCGTATTTGCATTGCCGTCTTGGTCTGACCACGCACAGGTCTACGGCTATGCGTAGGAACCGCCCTCGCTAGACCGGTAAAACCGTCCGGACATGCTCCGTATCCATATTAATCAAGGATGGTGCCCGGTAAATGGTTCGGACCGGAGCGAAGACATCTCCGCTTGAAACGGCAGAGTCCGTATCTGATGGAGTGAAACAGGCCACGCTCAAGATTCGGTTGGGTGTGAAATAAGCGTGCACTCGATCGTTGATTAGGGCCGTCAGGATCTCGTGGATTTAGTCACCGAAGCTATTCATTTCGATTCTGAATCATGTTAGCGCTCAGTTCGGTGATCTGTCTTGTGTCTTGGTCGCTCGTCACCCAGCGGCTTCGGATTTCGAGAGCTAGCGAACCGCTGGTGCCTTACGCATTGACCTTCCGGTGGGCGATATAGGGTTATGGGAGGCCTTCATTCACTAGCCCGGTGGCGATGTCACCGCGAGCCTGGCGAGCGCGCTGGAGACCTGGGTCATCCTTGGCGAAGTGAACGAGAAGTTCGAATCGTTCTACGACGAAGCCGGCGCATTCATGCTCCCCGGACGCAGCGCCGTCCTCGGTCTGGTCGCCATCTCTGACGCGTACGACCCCGCAGCGGCGGGGATCGCCTACGAGCGTCGCTGATCTCGACAACACTGGCGGGCACCAAGGGGTTCTCGAGGGAGGGTGAAGTGTCGGAGAGTGAAGTGTCGGAGGGTGATGTGACAGGGCATGGGTTGGCGGTCGGTGAGCCGGTGTCGTTTCGGGTCGAGATCTCCGATGAGGAGATTGCGGATCTTCGCCGTCGTCTCGAACACACTCGTTGGCCCGACCCCGAACCGGTCGATGACTGGAGCCAGGGCGTGCCGCTCGACTACGTCCGTGACCTGTGTCAGTGGTGGGCCCGGGATTACGACATGGGCCTCGCTGATCGGGTGAACGCATTCGATCAGGTGAAGGTCGACATCGACGGTCTCGGCTTTCACGCCATTCATGCGCGTTCTGCCGAACCGGATGCTCTGCCGTTGGTCCTCACGCATGGCTGGCCGGGAAGCGTGGTGGAGTTCCTCGACGTCATCGGCCCGCTCACCGATCCCGTCGCCCACGGTGGAGACGCTGGCGATGCGTTCCACGTGGTCGCGCCGTCGCTGCCCGGGTACGGGTGGAGCGACAAGCCGACCGAAACCGGGTGGGGACTCGACCGAATCGCCGCGGCGTGGCGGGCGCTGATGGGCGTGTTTGGTTACGAGCGTTATGTCGCCCAGGGCGGTGACTGGGGTTCGGGGGTGACCTCGACGTTGGGGGCGCTGGGGGAGGGCGGCCCGGTCGCCATCCATCTCAACATGCCGTTCGCTTTCCCCGATCCGGACACGATGGGCGATCTGACCCCGACGGAGACCGCCGCGCTCGCCGACATGATGGAGCATGCCGAGTCGGGGATGGGGTACTCGTCGCAACAGTCGACTCGGCCTCAGACACTCGGGTACGGGCTCGCGGACAGCCCGGCGGGCCAGCTGGCGTGGATCGTCGAGAAGTTCTGGGCGTGGACCGACCACGACGGCACCCCCGACTCGGCGTTGAGTCGAACCCAGATGCTCGACGATGTGAGCGCCTACTGGTTCACCGACACCGCGGCGTCATCTGCCCGCCTGTATTGGCAGGATTTCAAGAAGCTCCAGGCGCCGTCGGCCATCTCGGTGCCGGTGGGCGTGACGGTGTTTCCTCGGGAGATCATCCGGCCGTCGCGGCGATGGGCCGAGAAGGCCTATCCGACGTTGGCATGGTTCGAGGAGGTCGAGGCCGGCGGGCACTTCGCGGCGCTCGAACAGCCAGAGATTTTCGTCGACCAATTACGTCGCTATTTCCGCCAGTTCCGCTGATTGTGCTGGCCCATTGCCCGTTCTCCGATAACCAGTGGTCGTGATCACGACCACTGGTTATCGGAGAACGAGCGTCAGGAGGCCGCGGCGGCGTTCGCTGCGATGTCCTCGGACACGATGCGGTTATCGGCGTCGACGTGCACGACGGTTGGCACATGGCTGGCGAGTTCGGCCTGTTCGACATCCACATAGGAGATGATGATCACGAGGTCGTCGCGGTGCACGAGGTGCGCGGCCGCTCCGTTCACACAGATGACACCCGAGCCCCGGGGGCCCTCGATGACATAGGTCTCGAGTCGGGCGCCGTTGGTGACGTCCACCACCGCGACCTGTTCGTATTCGAGGAGGTCTGCGGCGTCCATGAGGTCGCGGTCGATGGTGATCGAGCCGACGTAGTCCAGGTTCGCGTCGGTCACCGTCGCCCGATGGATCTTCGCATTCAGCATTCGACGTCTCATCTCGGGCTCCTGTTCGGGGTCGCGCGTTCGATTGAACACCCCAAACGGATGTCTCGTCGCTCGCTGCGGCGAAACGGTCGAATGAGGTGGGAGATGTCGTACAACCAGGCGCTCAGGCCCGTGTCGTCGACCCGGTCATCGTAGCGGGGGATCGTAGCGGGGGATCGGCATCGGCATCGGTCCCGATCGCCAGCCTCAGGCGACCTCGGGCTCAAGCGAGCTTCACTCCCAAGCGGCGAGCAGGTCGTCGGTGGTGACGACGGTGGCGAGCAGCGACAGCGTGTTGTCGATGACGGCGTTCGCATAGTCGGTCGGCACTCCGGCCACGGCGTCGCGGGGCAGAACGACGTCGTAACCGAGGTTCACCGCATCCATCACGAAGTTGGTGATCGCGACGTTCACCGACACGCCGGTCACGATGATGGTGCGCACCCCGAGGTTGCGCAGGACGATGTCGAGGTCGGTGCCGGCCATCGGGCCGACCCCGTGCCATCGGGTGAGCACGAGATCGCTCGGCTCCGGCCCGAGTTCGGGCAGGAGCGAGGCGCCTTCGGTGCCGCGTTCGAGTTGGAGCCCGAGTCCGGCGGCGGCGGCAAAGAGCCGTGCGTTGTGGTTCGATCCTCGTCCGTCGGCGCGGCGCTCGGCGAGGCAGTGCACGACGGTGGCGTCCACGCAGCGTGCAGCATCGAGCAGACGAACGAGGTTCGGGATCGCTTCGCGCCGGGCCTCGGCCGCGAGTTCGGCGAGTCCGGCGTTGGGTCCGATGACCGCACCCTGGCATTCCTGGGTGACGATGGCGGTGTGGCCGGGTGCGACGAGTTCATTGAGTGGGCGGCGTGCCATGTTGCTTCCTTCGGGTGCTGACCCCCGGCTCCCGGCTCGTTCTCCGATAACCAGTGGTCGTGATCACGACCACTGGTTATCGGAGAACGGTCAGGTGGCGGGGAATTCGGTGGCGGGGAATTCGGCGATGACCTCGCGGCCGAATCGTTCGATGGTGTCGATGAGTTCGGCCCGGTTCTCGCCGCCGAGCGCCACGCTCGACCAGGTCACGCCGACCGCTTCGAGGGCGCTCAGCCGGCTGCACTGGTGATCGCGTGACGCTGCGATGTCGCTGAGCAGCGCCTCGGACCAGCAGATGTCGAACGCATCACCTGGGGCATCGCCGCCGAGAGTGCGCAGTTCCCGCACCCGCCCGATACCCGCCGCGAGGTCGTCGACCGATTCGATCGCTGCGGTACGCGACGCCTTTGCGTACCCGGAGGTGTGGAAGGGGGCCCAGCCATCGTGGCGGGCCGCCCGGCGCATCGCCGCGGTGCTGTTGCCTCCGACCCACACCGGTGGTCGGCGACCGGTTACCGAGCGGGGCCGCAACCGCACGCCGCGGGCGGAGAACCCCTCGCCCTCCCACACGACGTCGTCGTCGCCGTACACCGCGTCGAGCACGGCGAGCGCCTCGTCGAGTTGCGCTCCGCGGCTGGCGAAATCGATCCCGAGTGCGGCGAATTCGGGCTTCAGGTATCCGGCCGCCACCCCGAGGATCAGCCGGTTTCCCGAGAGGACGTCGAGACTGTGCACGCTCTTGGCCCCGAGGAACGGGTTGCGGTAGGCAGCGACATAGATGTTGGTGTGCAGCGCGATGTTGGGATCGGCGGTCGCAGCGATGCCGAGGGCGACGAACGGGTCGAGCGCATGGTGGCCGCCGTGGTCGAGCCATTTGGCGTCGGGCGCGGGGTGGTCGGTGACGTAGACCGCTGCGAAGCCTGCCCGGGCGGCCGCAGCGGTCACCTCGGTGATTGCTGCGAGCGAGACGAACTCCTCGGCCTGATCAACTCGTTGGGTTGGTAGCTCCAAAGAGAACCGCATCTACCTCTGCTCCTTCGTCATCGACCAGGCCCCGGCCATCATGCCTGCCCATCTTGCCTGTTCTCCGATAACGAGTGGTCGTGATCACGACCACTCGTTATCGGAGGACAGGCAGCGCGGGGCGATTGGAAAGTCTTATGCTCCTATACTGAAAGTGAGACTTTACCCGGGGTGGCAGCAACGGCCGCCGCCTGGGTGGAAACAGGGGGACAGGTGCAGACCGACTTCATCGATTACGCCGTCGACGACGCGATCGCGACGATCACGTTGACGCGAACAGCGGCGGCCAACGCCGTATCGCTCGAGATGCTCGACGATCTCGACGAGGCCTTCCAGATGGCGACGGTCGACCCAGAGGTGCGGGTCATCATTCTCCAGGCCGATGGCAAGCACTTCTGTGCCGGACACGACATCACCTCGGTCGGCAACGATGAGCAGCCGACGAAGTGGACGCTGTCGAACATCATCGAGATCGAGGCCAAGCGCTACCTCGAGTATTCGCTGCGGTGGCGCAACGTCCCCAAGCCGACCCTCGCCGCGGTGCAGGGCGTGTGCATCGCAGGCGGCCTCATGTTGGCGTGGCCGTGCGACCTCATCATCGCCGCCGACAACGCCCGGTTCTCCGACCCGGTGGTCGCCATGGGCATCGGCGGCGTCGAGTACCACGGCCACACCTGGGAGTGGGGTCCGCGCAAGGCGAAGGAACTGCTGTTCACCGGTCGGGCGATGACCGCCCAGGAGGCGTTCGAGGGTGGCATGGTCACCAAGGTCGTCGCGCTCGACGATCTGCGTTCCGAGACCCGTGCGCTCGCCGAGACGATCGCCAAACAGCACCCGTTCGCCCTTCGTCAGGCGAAGCGCGCCGTCAACCAGACCCTCGATGTGCAGGGGTTCTACGCCGCCATTCAGTCGGTGTTCGACATCCATCAGACCGGCCACGGCAACGCCATCAGCGAAACCGGCCTGCCGATCATGATGCTGCTCGACGGCATGAAGGAACAGGTCAACAAGCCGGCGCTGAAGAACGCCGACGAGCGATAGGAGCAATCGATGAAGACCCAAGACATGGTGCTCGTCAGCGTCGACGATCACGTGGTCGAACCGCCCCACCTGTTCGAGGGCAGGTTGCCGGCGAAGTACGTCGACCTCGCGCCGAAGTTCATCACCCGCTCCGACGGATCGAACGCCTGGGTCTATGAGGGCAACGAAATCTCCAACGTCGCGCTCAACGCCGTGTCGGGTCGCCCCCGCGAGGAGTACGGCATCGAACCGACCTCGTTCGACGAACTGCGGCCCGGCACCTACGACATCGACATGCGCGTCAAAGACATGGACGCCAACGGCGTGTTGGGCTCGCTGTGTTTCCCGTCGTTCCCCCAGTTCTGCGGTCAGCTGTTCGCCCGGACGAAGGACAAAGACGTCGCGCTCGCGATGGTGCAGGCCTACAACGACTGGCACATCGACGAGTGGTGCGGCACCCACCCGGGCCGCTTCATCCCGTGCCCGCTCCCCGCGATCTGGGACCCGGAGGTGCTGGCGGGCGAGGTGCGGCGCACCGCGGCCAAGGGTGCTCGTGCGGTCACCTTCTCCGAGAACCCCTCAAAGCTCGGCTGGCCGAGCCTGCATTCGGATCACTGGGATCCGTTCTGGAAGGCGTGTTCGGAGGAGGGGGTCGTGGTGTGCATGCACATCGGTTCCTCGAGCGCGCTCGTCATCACTGCACCGGATGCCCCGATCGACTGCCTCATCACCCTCACCCCGATCAACATCGTGCAGGCGGCCACCGACCTCACCTGGTCGCCGGTATTGCGCAAATTCCCCGACCTCAAAATCGCCCTGTCCGAAGGTGGCATCGGGTGGGTGCCGTACTTCCTGGAACGGATCGACTACCAGTACAAACAGCACCACATCTGGACCGGACAGGACTTCGGCGGTCGTCTGCCGAGCGAGGTGTTCTCCGAGCAGATCCTGACCTGTTTCATCGACGATCGCTTCGGTGTCGCGAGCCGCGGCTACATCAACATGGACAACGTGATGTGGGAATGCGACTACCCCCACTCCGACTCGACCTGGCCGAACTCGCCCGAGCAACTCGCCGAGCACTTCGACGGCGTGAGCGACTTCGACATCGACCGCATCACGCACCTCAACGCCATGAAGCACTTCGGGTTCGACCCGTTCTCGGTGCTCGGCGGCCGCGAGAACTGCACGGTGGCTGCGTTGCGGGCGAACGCCGCGGGCCACGACGTGTCGATCCGTTCGACCAAGGCAAAGGTCAACAGCGGCAATGTCGTGCGTTCAAACGAGCTCGGAGCGGCGCTCGCACGCTCCAACGACTGAAGGCGAAGGGTCGACACGATCATGTTCGGGGAGTCCGCTGATACGCTGAACCTTCTGTCAGCACCGAGGGATTTCTCTACGACGATGGTCGATTCGCCCAAGCAAACCAGCCCTGCCGCCGGGTCGGTGAAACGCCGCGAAAAGCCCCAGCAGGTGGCCGACACGCTGCGGCAGATGATCGTGTCGGGGGAGTTCGAAGAAGGGGAGTTGCTCGGCAACGAGGCAGAGCTCATCGAGCGGTTCTCGGTGTCGCGGCCCTCGCTTCGCGAGGCGCTGCGGATTCTCGAAACCGAGGGGCTGATCAGCGTGCGGCGCGGCGTGCTCGGCGGGGTGGTGGTGCATCACCCCGATCAACGCCAGACCGCTCGCACCGCGGCCCTCGTGTTGGCATCGCGCAACGTCGCGCTCGCCGACGTGTACGCGGCCCGCACGATCATCGAACCGGCGGCGGTGCGCACGGTTGCGGCGTCGCGCGGGCACAAGGCAGCGGCGAAACGACTTCGCGCGTTGATCGAGGCCCAGGAAGAGTCGATCGGCGACCCGGCCGCCCTGGGTGTTGCGAATGCACGGTTTCACGCGGAACTGGTCGCGCTGGCCGACAACCAGACGCTCATCATCGTCAACGAGATGCTCAACGAAGTGGTCGAACGAGCGGTCGCAGCGGTGAGCGGGGCCGATGAGAGCGAGGAGTCGATCGCCTGGCGTCGCCGGGGTACCCGGTCGCAGCGCCGACTCGTCGAACTCATCGCGGATGGCAAGGCCGAGGAGGCCGAGGAACATTGGCGGGCGCACATGGCGGTCGTCGGCCGGGTGCTGCTCGGCCACAAAGCCCAAACCGTTGTCGACCTGATGGATCACGTGTGAACGACCCAACCCCGGATTCCACAACCGACGTCTTGGAAGCCGACTGGCAGCGCCGCGTCGTGGGGCGTTCGCTGCGCAGCGCCACCGAGCGCTCCGTCGACCGCGGCTACAGCCTGATCCTTGCGGCGCAAAAGGTGATCGAGCGTTCCAACGGCGCAGATGTCACGGTTCAGGAGATCGCGGACGAAGCCGGCCAGTCGCTTCGCACCCTGTATCAGTACTTCGAGAGCAAGGACGATCTGTTGCTCGCCGTGTTCGAGGAGGCGATGCGGATCTACGCCCGGATGATCACAGAGGCGGTGGCCGACCTCTCCACTCCGCTCGAACGGCTCGGCGGCGTGTTGTTGTCGGCGGTGCTGATGCCGGAATTCAGCCGTCCGAGCCAGGATCGCGGGCTGAGCCGACTGAGACTGAAGCTCGCTGAATCCGAGCCGGACCGGGTGGCCGACGCTCAGCGAAACGTCGCGGCGATCCTGATCGGTGCGGTTCGCGACGCGGTGGCGAGCGGCGACATCACCAACGTCGATCCCGAGACGTCGACATTCACACTGATGTCGATGAACACGACCTTCATCACCGCCGAGGTGCTCGGCAACGACGCCGGGATGCGCCGTCCGACGGCATACGCGAACACGTTGTTTTGCCTGCGGGGCCTCGGCGCGAGCGTGGACGAAGAATGGCTGAGCGGCGTCGAGGCGCGTCTGCGGTTGCCGGTTCGCCGGAGTCGCAACTCGAAGAAGACGGCGCCGAAGAAGTCCGCGGCCCGCAACAGCTGACGCGCCCGCCGCGCCCGCTCCGCCTGTTGCGCCGTTTCGCCTGTTCTCCGATAACCAGTGGTCGTGATCACGACCACTGGTTATCGGGAAACAGGCCGGTGGGTGGGCATGCCGGTGAGTGGCGGCGGACGGTTATACTCGGCGGTATGACTCACCGCGTTGGGCCGAAGGGTCAGGTCGTCATCCCGAAGCAGATCCGCGACGAACTCGGCATCGAACCCGGTGACGAGGTGAGCTTCTGGCGAGACGGCGACCACGTCGAAGTGCGGCCGGTGCGCGGCCGTCGGCCGCTTCGCGGTCGCTTCGAAGGTGCAGCGCTGGTCGATGTCTTGGCCGAGGAGCGCGAAGCTGACCGACGACGCGAGTCGACGCGGTGAACGTCGTCCTCGATTCCTGGGCGGTGTTGCGATACCTGGAGAACACCGATCCGGCGGCGTCGCTCGTGGCCGAACTCCTGGAGGATCGACGACCGTTGATGTCGTGGATCAATCTGGGTGAGGTCTATTACGTCGTTCGGCGAATGTTCGGTGAGTCGGAGGCCATGGAGACGGTGCGCGACCTGCGGGCTCGGGTCGAGGCCGTGCTGCCGGATGAATCGCTTGTGCTGGCTGCCGCCCGAATCAAGGCCGACGTCGCAATGTCCTACGCCGACGCGTTCGCCGCATCGCTCGCTCAGACCCGGGCTGCCACATTGTGGACCGGCGATCCCGAGCTTCTCGTCGAGGGCTCCGCTTGGCAGTGGCGAGACCTTCGCGGTCGGTAGCAGTGCGTCGCTGACTCGTTCTCCGATAACCAGTGGTCGTGATCACGACCACTGGTTATCGGAGAACAGGCCGGTCGGCCGGTCAGCGGGTCAGCCGGTCAGGAGCGGGCGCGAACTGGGACGTTCGAGAACCCCGCCACGTTCGACATCGTCACCCGTTCGAGCCCGTCATGGTCGACCTCGAGGCGGGTCCAACGCTTGGCGAGCTCCTCGATCGCGATACGGCTTTCGGTGCGGGCCAGTGCGGCGCCCAGGCAACTGTGTACGCCGTGGCCGAAGCCGAGCGACACCGCCGGCGGTCGGTCGATGTTGAACTCGTCGGGGTTGTCGAACTGGCGCTCGTCGCGAGTGGCTGCACCCGTCAACAACAGCACCGGAAACCCGGCGGGAATGGTGCCGCCCGAGAACGTGCGCTCGGCGGTGGAGTAGCGGCCCTGGTACTGCGACGGCGGCTGGATGCGCAGGATCTCCTCGACCGCTGCGGGGATGAGCGAGTGGTCGTTACGGATGCGTTGCCACACGTCGGGGTGCTCGTCGAACAACACGACCGCATTCGCCACCAGCTTCGTCACGGTCTCTGCGCCAGCACCGCCCAACAGCGTGGCGAACCCCGAGATCTCGCGGTCGGTGAGTTGAGTCGACTCGCCGTCGGAGCGCTCGACCGACACCTGGGTGAGCTTCGACAACATGTCGTCGGTCGGGTTCGCTCGTTTCTCCTTGGTGAGTTCGAGGAAGTACACGGCCATCTCGATCATGGCGTGGGCACCCTCGGGGGTCGGATCCATCTGGCCGGGCTCGCGATGCAAGGTGATGTCGAGCCAGTGGCGGATCTGCTGGCGTTCGCCCTCTGGCACCCCGACCATGCGCGAGATGATCTCGACGGGGAACAACGCGGAGAAATCCTGAACGACATCGAAGGTGTCGCGCTCGCCGATCTCGTCGAGCACCCCGGCGATCACCTCGCGGATCATCGGCTCGATCGCAGCCATGGCTCGGGGCGTGAACACGCGGCTGACGAGGCCCCGGAAGCGATCGTGCTCGGGCGGGTCCATCATGATGATGAAACCGAGCGCCTTGATGAGCTCGGGGTCGGTGTTCAGCGTGGAGAGATCGACGCCATGGGCGCTCGAGTAGGTCTTCCAGTCTCGGTGGGCGGCCACGACGTCCTCGAAACGCGACAACGCATAGAACCCGTACTTCTCGTTGAAGTACAGCGGTGCCTCGTCTCGAAGACGTCGATAGGTCTCGTACGGACTGTTGAAGAACTCTGGCGAGAACGGATCGAACTCGACCGACGTGGCCGTCATGGCAACCCCCGTTGTTGACGCGATGGAAAGTTTCGCCTGCGCGATGAGAAAAGCGTCACTGTTCAAATCACGATAGTCTCGGTTTTTCCTCAGCGCATCCGTGTGAGGTATGAAGTCCGCCACCTTCGGAGTGCCACCATGCCCGACTCGCTGGAATTCCCGAGCCGATTCGCCATCGAAACCCCCGACCATCCGGCGATCATCAACGCCTCCGACGGCCGGGTGGTGACCTACGCGCAACTCGACGACCGCTCGCTGCGGATCGCCAACCTCATGCGCTCGCTCGGCTTGGGGGTCGGCGATCACTTGGCGGTGCTCGTCGACAATCGGCCGGAGTTTCTCGAGATCGTGTGGGCCGGCCTGCGGTCGGGTCTGTTGGTCACGCCGATCAACTGGCATCTGGGAGCGGACGAGGCGGCTTTCATCATCGACGATTGCGAGGCGCGAGTGCTGTTCGCGTCTGGGTCGGTGGCGGAGGTCGGTGCCACGATCGCGGCCTCCGACTCGGTGAGCCGGCTCGAAGGGCGATTCAGCGTCGGGGGGCCCATCGAGGGCTTCGTCGCACTGGACGATGCGATCGCCGACCAGCCGACGACCCCGCCGAGCGACGAGTGCGAGGGCAACTGGATGTTCTACTCCTCGGGCACCACCGCGCGGCCCAAAGGTGTGGTCCCGGCGTTCAACGGCCAACCCATCGGCACAGCGAATGGCTTCGCGATGCTCGTGAAGTTCCTCTACGGGGGCGATGAGACCTCGGTGTATCTCAGCCCAGCGCCCCTCTATCACGCGGCGCCGGCGGCATGGACCACCACGATGCATCGGCTCGGAGCGACCTCGGTGGTGATGGATCGCTTCGAGCCGCACGCGGTTCTTGCGGCGATCGAGAAGTACCGGGTGACCCACGCACAGTTCGTACCGACCCACCTGGTGCGGCTGCTCAAGCTCTCCGAACAGGAGCGGGCGCGCTATGACTTGTCGAGTCTGCGCTGCGTCGTGCACGCCGCGGCCCCGTGTCCGCCGGAGGTGAAACGTGCGGCGATGGAGTGGTTGGGGCCGATCGTGTACGAGTATTACTCGGGCAGTGAGGGCGTCGGGTTCTGCGCGGTCGGACCGCAGGAGTGGCTCGAGCGTCCGGGTTCGGTGGGCAAGTGCCTCACGGGGCCGGTGCACATCGTCGGTCCCGATGGGGAGGAAGTCGCGGTCGGCGAGGAGGGGGAGGTGTGGTTCGAACCACCCGGCCGCTTCGAATATCAGGGCAACGAGCCGGCGACGGCGCAGGCCTATGACCATCGCGGTTGGAGCACCCTTGGAGAGATGGGGCGCGTCGACGAGGAGGGCTACCTCTATTTGACCGGGCGGGCGTCGAACATGATCGTGTCGGGTGGGGTGAACATCTCGCCGCAGGAGTCTGAGGACGTGCTGATCGCCCATCCGGCGGTGGCAGATGTGGTGGTGCTGGGCGTTCCGCATCCAGATTTCGGCGAGGCGGTTCGGGCGGTCGTGCAGCCGGTCGAGGGTGCCCTGGCCCGTGCCGGGGAGGAGGCGCTGGGGGCCGAACTCATCGAGGCGTGTCGAGCACAACTCAGCCGCTACAAGTGCCCGACCTCGGTCGTGTTCGTCGAGGAGTTGCCGCGGTTGCCTACCGGCAAGCTCGTCAAACGCAAACTGCCCGCCTCGCTCCTGCGCTAACCGGCCCTCTCGCCCTCTGGCGTTCTGTACCCCCCTCTGGCGTTGTGTTGGTAATCGCGGTTGCTATGGGCACCGCGATTACCTACAGAACGCCCAAGTGGTGGCCGGGGTCGGTCGGGGGACGTCCCCCATAGTTCGAGCCGGCCCCGTTGGCACAAGGTGCACCCATGGTCAGCACCGGCGCGGGCATCGCCGCCGCAATCTCACAATGCCAACACGGGGTCGTCACCTGTCGCCAGCTCCGCCGCAGTTGCCTGTCGCCGGCGGCGATCCGTCATCTCGTCGACTCGGGTGAGTGGCGGTTGGCGGCGCGAGGGGTCCTCGTGCGGGTCGGTTCACCAGACAGCGATCTGCGGCGGCTGCTCGTGGCGGTGCTCAGCGTTCATCACAGCGCGGTCGCCAGTCACCTGAGCGCACAGTGGGTGTGGGGAGTCCACCCCGACACGGTTCGACCCCATCACGTGACGGTCGCCTGCCGCACGACATCCAAGGCATCCGGCGTGCGCCTGCATCGGGTCCGAGATCTTCCTTCGCGGTGGCTGACCCGGCATCAAGGGATCCCCGTCGTGAGGCCGGAGTTGCTGGCGATGCAACTGTTCGCGCTGAATCGCTCCGCGGCGAATCGGCAGGTCGATCGACTCTGGTCGCATGGTCTCATCTCGGCACCTTCGATCGCACGGTTCCTCGAGGAGGTCGGCGAACGTGGACGCAATGGCACCGCGGGGCTGCGGGACTACCTCGCGAACCGCGGCGATGATTACGTCGCACCAGCATCGAACCTGGAGGCCCGGCTGAACGAGGTACTCGCCGAGGCCGGGCTCACTGTGCGTAGACAGGTCGACCTCGGTGGACAGCAGTGGTCAGGCAGGGTCGACTTTGTCTGCGAGGGCACCCGCCTGGTGATCGAGGCCCAGAGCGAGCGGTTCCACGCCTCGTTGAGTGATCGCCAAGCCGACGCCGAGCGCCGCAGGCGCCTCGAGCGGGACGGGTTCGCCGTCGTCGAGGTGTGGGACGCGGACGTGTTCTACCGTCCGGCGGAAGTGGTCGAGCGCGTCCGGCGGGCACTGCGCTCGTTGCGCACCTGACCCAGGCCACCGCTTGGGCGTTCTGTAGGTAATCGAGGTGGCTATAGCAACCGCGATTACCTACAGAACGCGAGAGGGGGGAACGCCAACGCCAGAATCAGGCGGCGATGAGCCCGGCGAGGTTCGATGACATCACCCGGCGAATGTCCTCGCTCGGCAGGTAGCCGACCTCGGCGCTCCAACCGACGGGGTCGGCGAGGCCCTCGGGGTGCGGGTAGTCGGAGCCGAAGCACACCCGTTCCGCGCCGACGAGGTCGATGAGTCCGGTGAGGGAGTCCTCCCAGAACGGGTTGACCCACACGTTGCGCTGGAACACGTCGCGGGGGTGTTCGGCGAACTCGTTCGGCATCTTCTTGTACGCGAGCTCGAGGTTGCGCACCAGATGCGGCACCCAGCTTCCGCCGTTTTCGACACTCAAAAGCTTCACGTTCGGGAATCTCGTAAGCATCCCGTGACAGATGGCCGAGGCCAACGCATCTTGAATTGAACGCCCGTCGTCGGACACCGCCGCGAAGGTCTTGGCCTGGAAGGCGACGTACTCACCGCTGTAGCCCTCCCAGGTGTTGAGGTAGTTCTGGTATCCGCTGTCCGACGCGTGCAACGCGACGAGGAGCCCGGCCTCTTGGATGCGAGCCCAGAACGGATCGAACTCGGGCAGGAACGGCGATCGGGTGCCGCGCAGGCCACTGACCGGGGCGGGACGCAACAACACCGCCTTGGCGCCGCGCTCGATCAGGCGTTCCAGCTCCGCAATTCCGGCATCGAGGACGCACGGGTTGATGACCGGCGTTGCGAAGATCCGACCCTGGTAGTCGTAGGTCCACTCGTCATAGAGCCACTCGTTGAACGCGCTCAGCGCAATCTGGGTGAGGTCGGGATCGTCGATGAGGCGTTCCTCGATGAGGCTCGCGAGCGTCGGAAACATCAGGGTGGCATGGATGCCCTGTTCGTCGAGCAACTCCAGGCGTGGTTCGGGGCTGCGGAAGGCCGGAACCGAACGAATCGGGGTGCCGCTGAGTTCGCGCAGCGTCTTGCCCTCGGTGTTCGTCCCTGCGTAGAAGGCCATGTGTGCTCCGGGCGGGGCGACCACCTCGAAGGTTGGATTGGGGATGTACTCGGTGAGGCGGTCGCGAACGATCAGCTTTTTGCGGCCCTTGATCTCGACGAATCGAAACAGGTTCGGGTGGGTCGAGGGGAGGTGGCGGGTAAACGCGTCCTCGGTTTCGTAGAGGTGGTTGTCGGCATCCCAGACGGGAAAGTCGAGCGGCATGTGGTCCCCCTGTGTCGGTGTGTCGACAGCGCACTTCGACGTGCTGTCGAGTCGTTGATCTCTACGGTAGTCACGTAGTCCTAGTGAGGAAAGTCTCACTTTCCTCGCCGGGGAACGCCGCAGACCCCACCGCTATACTTCGGCCCGTGAATCTCGGCGTCAGTGAAGAACAACAGGCCCTCATCGACTCGTTCGCGCAGCTCTTCGCGAAGGAGTCGAACTCCGAGTCGGTCCGCGAGACCGAACCGGGCGGATTCGACCCGTCGCTGTGGGCGTCGCTCGGCGAGGTTGGTGTGACGCCCATGGGTGTTGCCGAGGAGGCCGGCGGCTGGGGTGCCGGCATGATCGAATTGGCGCTGGTCGCCGAGCAGGTCGGCCGTGCGAGCGCTCCGGCTCCGGTCATCGAAAGCCAGGTTGCGGCTCGCCTGCTCGCCGGGCTCAACCCTCAGGGTGCCGCTGCCGAGGTGCTGAACGCTGCGCTCGAGGGCAGCCGGATCCTCACGATCGCCGTGCGTCCGGTCGTCGGCGGGGTGGCCACGATGGCGCCCGCGGGTGCGATCTGCGACGCCATGTTGGTGCTCGACGGCGATCGACTGTTGCTCGCGACGGTCACCGACGCTGACCGCACCCCGGTTGCGAACCTCGGCGACGCCCCGCTTGCCGACGTTCGGCTCGCAGACGGCGCGATCGAGTTGGCCTCGGGTGCCGACGCGGTCGAACGATTCGAAACGGCGATCGACGAGTGGCTCACCCTCACCGCCAACGCGATGGTCGGCCTCGGCCTGGCGTCGCAGGCGATCGCGTGTGAGTACGCCCGTGAGCGCCAGGCGTTCGGTGCACCGATCGGAACCTTCCAGGGCATCTCCCATCCGCTCGCCGACGCCGCGACGAACCTCGACGGCGCCCAGCTCATCGCCCGCAAGGCGGCGTGGGCGCTGGCGGTCGGGCACCCCGATGCCCGAATGTGGGCGGCGATGGCATTCGCGTTCGCTGCTCGTTCGGCCGAACACGCCACCTACACCGCGCTGCACACCCATGGCGGTTACGGGTTCATGTTGGAATACGACGTGCAACTGCACTACCGGCGCGTGCGCGGGTGGAGTCGCGTGTGGGGAGACGCCGAGGTTGCATATCGCCGCGCCGCCGCTGCGAAGTACGGGGCGATCGGGTCGCCCGTTGCGGCTCGGCCGTCGCTCGCTCCGGGCGAGTTCGCCGGAAGGGTCGCCGACGGCCTCGACTTCGCGTGGAGCACCGAGGCCGACGAGTTGCGCCTCGAGGTGCGCAAGTTCCTGGCCGAGCACCTTCCCCAGGAGCTCGAGGATCAGATCTACGTCGACGGTGTGTCGCACAACGACGACTTCGCCCGGGCGCTCGGCGAACGTCATTGGATCGCGCCCAACTGGGAGCGGCCGGGCTTTGAGCCGTTGACCCACGAGCAGTCACACGTGCTCACCGAGGAACTCACCAAGGTCGACGCGCCGATCATCGCCACCTCCACCTCGACGATGGTCGCGTCGGTCATCGAAAAGGTCGGCCCTCAGGAGATGATCGACGAGATCCTGCCCAAGGTCATGGTCGGCGACATCACCATCTCGCTCGGCATGAGCGAACCCGAGGCCGGTTCCGATGTCGCCACGGTTCAAGCCAAGGCCCGTGCGGTCGACGGCGGCTGGGTGATCGACGGATCGAAGATGTTCACCACCAACGGGCACCTCACCGAGTACGTGTTCATGTTGGTGCGCACCGATCCGGAAAGCTCGCGCCACCGCGGCCTGACGACGTTCCTGTTGCCGATGGACCTCGAAGGGGTCGAAGCCCAGGCGGTGTACACCGTGTCGGGTGAACGCACGAATATCACCTACTACAACGAGGTGTTCGTCGAGGACCGCTGGCGCATCAGCGAGGTCGGCGCCGGTTGGGCGTCGCTCATGTTGGCGCTGCAGGACGAGCATTCGGCCCCGTTCAGCCCGCACCTGTGGCGCCTGGTCGAGGCCACCGAGGCCTGGGCGGCCCAGGAGGGACCCGACGGCTGGACCCCCTTCGCCGACACCGACGCCCGCCAACGCATCATCAAAGCAGCCACGGAACTCGAGGTGGCGCAACTCCTCGAAGCCCGTGCCTCGTGGATGGAGTCCATCGACGTCGTGCCGGTCGCCGAGGGGCCGATGAGCAAGCTGTTCTCAACCGAGGCGGCGGTGCGTCACAGCGAGGATCTCGCCGGGCTTGCGGGCCCCGATGGCCTGCGTCGTCGTCTCGACCCGACCGCGTTGCAGCACGGCAAGATCGAACACGGCATGCGCCACGCGCTCGGCATGACGATCTACGCCGGCTCGAGCGAGGTGCAGCGCAACATCATTGCCCAGACCCGCTGCGGGCTGCCCCGCGGCCGCTAGGCCGAGCCGGGGACGGGGACGGGGGCCGGGTCGTGGATCTTGGCGTTGCCGGTCGCAGCTATCTCATCATCGGCGGGACCGCCGGGATGGGCCTGGCCGCGGCGAGGGTGCTGGCGGGCGACGGAGCCAACGTGGCCGTCGTTGGACGGCGTCAAGACCGTGCCGAACGCGCCGCTGAGGAACTGCGTGCGGCTGGAGCGCCGATCGCCATCGGCCTGGTGGGCGACCTCACCGAAGTCGGGGCGGCGGAGCGGGTCGTCGCCGAGGCGCTCGATGCCTTCGCCGGCGGTGGCGGGTCTGGCGGCGGCGGTGCGGGCGGCGGTGCGGGTACGCTGCGCGGCGTCCTGCGCGGCGTGGCGGTGACGACCGGGCTCGGCATGGAGGGTCAACGCGACCTGCTGAGCGCACAGGATCAGCAGTGGGCTGCAACCTTCGACGACGTGTTGTTGAGCGTCGTGCGGGCCTGTCGGGCTGTCGTCCCGGTGCTGATCGAGGGTGGGGGAGGATCGCTCGTCACGACCGCGGCTTATTCGATTCGTGCCCCGAAGGCTCGCCAGTTGCCCTACGCCGCACTGAAGTCGAGCGTGGCCACGATGTCGAAGGCGCTCGCCAAGGAGTACGGGCCACACGGTGTGCGGGTGAACTGCGTGTGCCCGGGCGCCACCGAAAGCGAGGTGCTCGCGGCGATGCGCCTGGGTGTGGCCGAACACCGGGGATGGCCGGTGGAAACAGCGCTCGAACGCGTCATGGCCGAGGAGTGGGGGATGAACGTCGCGCTCGGTCGGCCGGGACAGCCCGAGGAGTTGGGCGACGTGATCGCGTACCTGTTGTCGGAGCGGTCCTCCTATGTCACCGGCGCGCTCTTTAACGTCGACGGCGGCACCGACTTCTGAGCGTCGTATGGGCTGGCCGGCCTCTGGCCGGCTGGCCAGCCCCTCTGGCGTTCTGTAGGTAAACGCGGTGCCTATAGCAACCGCGATTACCTACAGAACCGGCTGGAGGGGTGCGGCACGGAGCCTGGAGGCGTGCGGGGTTGCGCCGCACCGGTCCAGAATTGTGCGATGTCCACACCGCTGAGCGACCTGAACGTCATCGACCTCTCCACCGTCGTCGCGGGGCCGGGCTGCACCCGGTATCTCGCCGATTTCGGCGCCACGGTCATCAACGTCGAGCGTCCGCCCGCAGGTGACACGACCCGTTCGATGGGTTTTGCCGACCCCGCCGACCCCGACGGCACCTCGCTGTTCTGGAAGCTGATCGGTCGCAACAAACGGGCCGTCGTGCTCGACCTCAAAGATCCCGATGACGTCGATCGACTCCTGCGCCTCGTCGACGAGGCTCACGTTCTCGTGGAGAACCTCCGCCCCGGCGGTATCGAACGCCTCGGCCTCGGACCCGACGTCTTGTTGGCGCGAAACCCCCGACTCGTCATCACCCGGATCACCGGATTCGGCCAGGACGGGCCGTACGCGTCACGACCCGGATTCGCCACGATCGCCGAGGCCATGTCCGGGTTCGCCGGGCTCAATGGCGAACCCGACGGGGGGCCGATGCTGCCGCCGATCGCGCTCACCGACGAACTCACGGCGATGGCGGCCGCGTTCGCCACGTTGGTTGCGGTTCACAGCGGCGTCGGCCAGGTCGTCGACGTGAACCTGCTGGAGACGTTGCTGCAGACGATGGGGCCGCTGCCCGCTGCGTACGCCGCCAGCGGGTATCTCCAGCCGCGACTCGGTTCGGGCATTCCGTACACGGTGCCCCGCGGGACGTGGCAGAGCGCCGATGGCCGCTGGATTGCGGTGAGCAGCAGTCACGAGACGGTGGCGAGGCGGGTGCTCGACCTCGTCGGACTCGGCGATCGCTCCGAGTTGATGAGTTTCGCCGGCCGGGTGGCCAACCGCGAACTGATCGACGAGCGGATGGCCGAGTGGATCGGTGCCCGCAACGCCGAGGAGGTGCTCGCCGCGTTCGACGCTGCCGAGGCCGCCGCGGCACCCGTCTACGACATGGCCGATGTCGCCGCCGATCCCCACCTCGGCGAGCGCAAGGCATTGACCGAAATCGATGGGGTGACCATGCAGGGGCTTGTCGCACGCCTGTCGGCCACCCCCGGACAAATCCGACACGCCGGGCGCCGACTCGCCGAGGATCAGGAGATCCTCGACGCGGACGACCCGTGGGGCTCGGCCCGTTCGTGAGGCGCGGCCCGCTGCCTGGCCGCTGCCCGGCCGCTGCCGGACCGCTGCCGACGTTCTGCCGGCCGCTGGCGAGGTTCTGTAGGTAATCGCGGTGGCTATAGGCGCCGCGATTACCTACAGAACGGGCGAGGGCGGGCGGGTGCGGGCGGGTGCGGGGCTGGGCCTACAGAACGGGCGGGTGCGGGCGGGTGCGGGGCTGGGCTCAGGAGGGCTCGGGAACGTCGAAGTGGGCGTCGCGCATGGTGAAGGCGGCCTTGGTGCCGTGCTCGGAGCGCGCCTTGACGAAGTTGAATTCGTCGGGTTCGAACTGAAGGTTCGTTCCGTAGGCGTGGAACATGTACGAGAGCACCTCCTCGCCCTGATACGCGGTGAGGTTCTCGATGAGGCGGAACGCTTCCTTGGCGATGACGATGCCATCCGCCGGCATCTTGGAGGCCTTGGTCGCCCACCACTTTGCCCGTTCGGCGACCTCGTCGGGTTCGCAGACCTCGGTGAACACGCCGAGGTGCGCCAACTCGGCACCCGCCAGGGTGTCGCCGGTCAACAGCATTCGCCGGGCGAGGACCGGGCCGAGGCGGTGGAAGAACATGTGGAGCGACCCGAGCGCCGGGCCGAGCATGCGGGTTGCGGGCATTCCGAGTTCGGCGTCGGACGCCACCACCGCGATGTCGGCCATGAGCGCCAGTTCGAACCCACCGCCGAGCGCGAAGCCACTGACCTCGGCGACGGTGACCTTCGGGAATCCGAGGAAGAAATGGTAGAAGTCGAAGGTCTGGCGATCGACGAGCAGTCGGCGGCGTTGGCTGGGGCGCCGGGGCTTGGAGCGTGCCTCCGGCGAAGCGTCGTTCGGGGACTTGGCGCCTTCGCCGTACCAGGCATACGCGTTGTTCATGTCGGCACCGGTGCTGAACACGCCGTCCGCGCCGCGCAGGTGGACGACCTTGGTGGCGTCGTCGTAGGCCAACTCTTCGAGATACGCGTAGAATTGCCGACGCATCGGTGGGTCATATGCGTTCTTGCGCGCCGGGTTGTCGAGGGTGATCGTGGCAATTCCCGCCGATTCGTCGCGTTCCAGTCGAACCGTTCCGTCACTCATGTTGTCGTCCCCTCCGGCGATGCGTTGTCTTCAGCGCCGTGTAGACCGTAGGCTTAACCTATAGAGGTTTACAACCACCGATCGTGAAAGCGTCGCGGTGGATCCGAGGGGAAGGGGAGGGACCCGAGTGGAGTTTCGACTGGATGAAGCGCAGGTCGAGCTGCAACAGACCGTGGCGCGCCTGTGCCGCGATCGGGTTCCGCTCGACCTCATTGCGGAGCGCGAAGGGCGTGCGGTCGACCCACAGGTCTGGGCGGCCTTGGCCGAACTCGGGGTGCTCGGGCTGATGGTTCCCGAAGCCGAGGGCGGGGTGGGCCTGGGAGTCATCGAGGCGGCGATCGTGTTCGAACAACTCGGCTCGCATCTGTTCGGCGGCCCGCTGGTGTGGAGCGTGCTCGCTGCGCCGTATCTCGCCGGGGTGACCGAGGGGTCGACCGTCGTGACGGGGATCGAGGCAAGCTCCATCGTCGACGGCTCGGCGCTGGTGGAGCACCTCGACGCCGCGACCGTGATGTTGGTGGTGCACGGGGACCGAGTCGTCGCGCACGACGTCGCGTCGCTGCCGCCGGCGACACCGCTCGAACCCCTCGATCCGCTGGCGACGATCTCGCGGCTCGACGGGCTCGACGGTCTCGCCGCGGGAGACGCGGGAGGCGGGCAGGTGATCGTCGAGGGTGCCGCCGAGGTGGAGGGGTTCGTGACCCTGGCCAAGGTGCTCGGCGCCGCATTGTTGAGCGGCGTGGCGGATCGTTCGTTGCATGTCGCCCGGGACTACGCGCTCGAACGCGAACAGTTCGGCGCTGCGATCGGTTCGTTCCAGGCGGTGAAGCATCTGCTCGCCGACATGTACGGGCGCACCGTTTCGGCGCAGAGCCTCACCTACGCCGCGGCCGCCGTGCTCGACGACCCGATCGAGGGCGACACACCGGCACGCGACGCCGCGAGCGCGAAGCTGCTGGCGGCGGACGCGGCGATCACCAACGCGTCGACCGCGGTGCAGATCCTCGGCGGGATGGGGTTCACGTGGGACATGTTGCCGAACTACCTGCTCAAGCGGGCGTGGGCGCTCGACAACGAGTTCGGCACAGTCGAGCACCATGAGGCGCTGGTCGGTCGGGCGGTCGGCGCGCTCGTCAGCACGCTCGCGGGGGAGGTCGGGTGAGCGAACTGGGATCTGGGGCGCACGAGGTGGGGGTGCGGGTTGTCACGGAGGGCCTGGGCGGCGCGGAGGATGCGGTGTTGCGCATCACGATCGATCGCCCCGACCGCAATGGCGCGCTCGGCCTCGCTCAGCAGTACGCATTCGTCGCGGCCCTTGAGGAGGCCAGCACGAGCGACACGGTACGGGTCATCGTTATCGACAGTGTCGGTGACCATTTCTGTGCCGGTGCGGACGTCGTTGCAGCGAACGCGAGCGCCAAGGGCGACTCCAAGCCGCGCCCGGGCAGTCTGCAACGCCGGACCCCGTTGCAGGCCCATCGCATCATCGAGTTGCTCCACCAGATTCAGCTTCCCGTCGTGTCGGTCGTGCGCGGTTGGGCGGCCGGGCTGGGGTGCGAGATCGCGCTCGCGAGCGACTTTGCCGTCGCCGCCGATGACGCCCGGTTCTGGCTGCCGTTCACCAAACGCGGGTTCACCCCCGACAGCGGCTCGACGTGGTTGCTGCCTCGGCTCATCGGCATTGCCCGTGCGAAGGAAATGCTGATGCTCGGCCGGCCCGTCACCGGCGCCGATGCTGCAACGTGGGGGATGATCTACCGCAGCGCGCCAGCCGAGGAGATCGACACCACGGCCGCCGCGCTCGTGGCCGAACTCGCCGCCGCTCCGACGGTTGCGCTCGGGCTGACCAAACACTGCATCCACGAGGCGCTCACGTCGACGTTGGGTGCAGCGATGGCGGCGGAGTCGATGGCCCTGGAGTTGTCCTCGCGCACTGCAGACTTTCGCGAGGGGATCGCCGCGTTCTCGCAACGCCGCGATCCGCGCTTCGAGGGACGATAAGGGACGACGAAGGACGAGAGGGACAAACAGTGCACTTCGAGACCATCCGCTACGAGGTCGACGATCGCGTGGCCACCATCACGCTCAACCGGCCCGACCGGCTCAACGCCATCAGCCCGCAGATGGCCCACGAGCTGCGCCGCGCGTATGGGGAGGCCGAACGCGACCCCGAGGTGTGGACGTTGCTCATCACCGCGGTCGGGCGGGCGTTCTGCACCGGTGCCGACGTCGGCGAGATTCCCGAGGATGGCCGGGTCATCTACGAGGAGCCTTACCTGTCGACCTATCCGCAGTGGGAGGCCCCCCAGGAGGGCACCCCGCCGTTTCGTTCGATGACCAAGCCGACGGTCGTCGCGGTGAACGGCCTGTGCTGTGGTGCCGGGCTCGACTGGGTGACCACGGGCGACATCGTTATCGCAGCCGACGACGCCGAGTTTTTCGACCCGCACGTGAGCATCGGGCTCGTGTCGGGCCGCGAGATGGTGCGACTCGCCCGAGTCCTGCCCACCGGCATCGCCATGCGGTTCGCGTTGACCGGCCGCCACGAACGCATGAGCGCGCAGCGGGCCTACGAACTCGGCCTGGTGTCGGAGTTGGTGCCCGCCGATCGGCTGTGGGCCCGGGGCCGCGAACTCGCCGACCTGGTGAATCGCAACGCGCCGCTCGCCGTTCGCGGCACCCGCCTGGCGATCCGCAAGGGCCTCGACGTGTCGCTCAACGAGGCCGAGATCATGGCCGAGGCCTTCCGGGAACGGGTGGTGCGCACCGACGACGCCAAGGAAGGACCGGCCGCATTCATGGACAAGCGTGAGCCGAAGTGGAGCGCATCATGAGTGGTCATGCTGCCCCGAGTTTCGAGACGATCCTCTATGAGACCTCCGCCGACAAGGTGGCGACCATCACCTTGAATCGCCCCGAGGTCCTCAACTCCTTCGATCGCACGATGTGTGAGGAGATGCGGGCGGCATGGAAGCTGGTGAAGGACGATCCCGAGGTCAACGCCGTCGTGTTGCGTGCCGCCGGCGATCGGGCGTTCTGCGCGGGTCTCGACACCAAGAGGTCCTATGGGCAGCCCGACGACATCTGGAACCACGAGGATCCTGGCGAGTTGCTCAGCCCGAAATGGCAACAGGTGTGGAAGCCGGTGGTGTGCGCGGTGCAGGGCATCTGCACCGCCGGTGCGCTGTATTTCATCAACGAATCCGACATCGTGATCTGTGCCCCCGAGGCGACGTTCTTCGATTCCCACGTCACCTTCGGCATGGTCTCGGCCCTCGAACCGGTGGGGCTCATGCGCAAGGTCGGCCTCGCCCACACGTTGCGCATGGCGCTGATGGGCAACGACGAACGGGTGAGCGCGACCACGGCGTTGGAGATCGGCTTGGTCACCGAGATCGTCGAGCGCGAGCAGCTGTGGGCCCGCGCCCATGACATCGCGGCCGGCATCGCCGCGAAGCCGTCCTCGGCCACCCAGGGAACCGTCCGGGCGATCTGGGAATCGCTCGATCGCCCCTATCGCGCCGCGATGCAACAGGGCCTCATCTACACCCGCGTCGGCAACCCGGTCGGCATGGCCGAGGTGAAGGCGAACCCGCTGCCCATAACCACGCCACGGATTCGATGACCGAGTCGCCGATCGCCGAACGCATCGACGCCGTCCTGCGCGTCGGTCCCGACGCCAACGCCATCGAGTTCGACGGGCGTTGGTACTCGTGGGGTGACCTCGCGGCGACCGTCGACGCCGTGCGTGATGCGGTGCGCGAGGCCGGGGGTGAGCCCGGAGCCGGGGGCGAGCCCGGAGCCGGGGTGGAGGTGGGCGTGTTGTTGCGCACCCGCCCGGGCATCGTCGGCGCGATGCTCGGCGTGTTGTGTGCCGGCGGGTGCGTGGTGTCGATCAATCCGGGGCGTGGAGCGCAGCGCACCCGCGAGGATGTGGCCGGACTCGACCTCGGCATCCTCATCGGATCCTCCGACGATCTGGCGGCACTCGACCTCGCGGATATGAACGGTGCGACGCAGGCAGTCACCATCGCGGTGGACGATCTCGGCGCACGCATCACCGTGGCCAGGTCCGCCGGCGAGGCGACGGTGCCGGCACAGCGCCCCGGAATCGCCGTACGCATGCTGACGAGCGGCACGACGGGACCGCCCAAGCGCATCGACTTGAGTTACGCCACCCTCGAACACGTGCTGATCGGGGCGAAGCACTACGAGTCCCGCGCTGCGATCGAGGAGCCACAACTTCGGCGGGGGGTTGCCTTGATGAACTCGCCGCTCACCCATCTCGGCGGGCTGTTTCGCGTGCTGTTGTCGGTGAACGACGGGCGCTCGTTCGCGATGCTCGAACGATTCGACGTCGACGGGTGGGTCGATTTGGTCCGTCGTCATCGCCCGGCGACCTCCACCCTCGTTCCCACTGCGCTGCGCATGGTGCTCGAGGCGAACCCCGACCCCGCCGATCTGTCGAGTCTGCGTTCGGTCGTGTGTGGCACCGCGCCGCTCGACCCCGCCGATGGCGACGAGTTCTTCGCCCGCTACGGAGCCCGGGTTCTCATCTCCTACGCGGCCACCGAGTTCGGCGGACCGGTGGCCGGGTGGAACATGGCGGATCACGAGCGGTTCTGGGACACCAAGAAGGGCAGCGTCGGCCGGGTCCAGCCCGGATATGACCTGCGCGTCGTCGACCCCGACACCGGCGAGGTGCTCGGCATCGACGCCGAAGGGGTGCTCGAGGTCAGTGCGCCGCAGATCCGCGATCAGGGATACGTGCGCACGACCGACCTGGCCCGCATCGACGCCGACGGCTTCGTCTACGTCCTCGGGCGCAGCGATCACGCGATCATCCGCGGCGGGTTCAAGGTGCTGCCCGACGACGTTCGCGCAGCGCTGGAACGGCACGAGGCGGTGCGAGCCGCGGCGGTGTTCGGCCGCAACGACCAGCGACTCGGGGCCGTGCCGGTCGCCGTGGTCGAGTTGCGCGAGGCCGCATCGGGGGTCGACGCCGAAGATCTGATCGCGTTCCTCGAACCTCGCCTCGCCCGCTATGAGTTGCCCGCCGAGATTCACCTCGTCGACGCCCTGCCACGCACCGAATCCGGCAAGGCCAACCTCGCCGAACTCATCGAGCGTTTCGCCGACCCGGCCCCCGAGTCCGCCGCCGAGTCCGCCCCCGAGCCTGCCTCAACCGGACCTTCTTCACCCAGACCTTCTCCACCTTCTTCACGACGAGACGATTGACATGGATCTTCGCTACTCCGATGCCGACGAGGCCTTCCGTCGCGAGGCACGAGCCTTTCTCGACGAGGCGATCGCCGCCTACGGTCCGCCGCCTCCACCAGGCGATTGGGAGGTGCGCCGCGCCTACGACACCGGATGGCAGCGCCTGCTGTACGAGGGTGGGTACGCCGGGCTGAACTGGCCCGTGGAGTACGGAGGTCGGGGCCTGCCCGCTTCTCAACAACTCGTGTATCTCGAGGAATATGCGGCGTCGGGCGCGCCGTATGTGGGCATCAACTTCGTCGGTTCGGCACACGCCGGCCCCACGCTGATAGCGGAAGGGACTGAGGAACAGCGGGCGTTTCACCTGCCCAAGATCCTGAGCGGCGAGACCGTGTGGTGCCAGGGGTTCTCCGAGCCCTCGGCGGGGTCCGATCTCGCCTCGCTGCGGACCCGGGCGGTGCGCGACGGCAACCATTACGTCGTCAACGGTCAAAAAATCTGGTCGACCCGTGCCCACGTCGCCGACTACTGCGAACTGCTCGTTCGAACCGATGTCGACGCCCCGAAACACAAGGGCATCTCGTGGTTGATTCTCGACATGCGCACGCCCGGCGTCGAGGTACGACCCATGCGCACCATCGACGGGGAGAGCCACTTTTGTGAGATGTTCCTCGACGACGTGCGCATCCCCGTCGAGAACCTGGTGGGGGCCGAAAACGATGGCTGGCGAGTCACCAACGTGACCCTGCGCTTCGAGCGCGGCACGGCCTTCGCGCAACACATCATCACGTTGCGCACGCAGCTGCGAAGCCTCGTCGCGTTGGCTCGACGAGAGGGTCGGTGGGACGATGCGGGCCTGCAGCGTCAGGTCGGCCGCCTCGACGCTCGCATCGACGGGCTGTGGCGGGTCACCCAACGTTGCGTGACCGAGGCCGAGGCCACCGGGTTGCCCTCGCCGCTCGGTTCGGCGGTGAAGCTCGGCTACAGCGAGGCCGGCCAGGAGATCGCCAAGCTCGGCATGCGGCTGCTGGGTCGTCGGGCGTTGGGTTCTGCCGATCCCGTAACCGAGGAGGCCCGCCTCGTGCACTCGTATCTGTGGGCCTTCCAGAACACGATCGCCGCAGGCACCTCGCAGATTCAACGCAACCTCATCGCCGAGCGCATCCTCGGCATGCCGAAGGGGCGATGAGCGATGCAGCGTGATTACTCAGCGGCCCCGGCCGCATCCAACCAGCGGGTCCTCGAAGGCATCCGGGTGATCGACTTCGGGCGCTTCATCGCGGCGCCGTGGTGTGGCGGCATGCTCGCCGACATGGGCGCCGAGGTGATCCGGGTTGAAAAGCGCGACGGGGGAGAGGACCGCTGGGTTCAGTCGGTGACCCCGAGCGGAGAGGGCGCCACCTTCCTGCAGTGCAATCGCAACAAACGCTCGCTCACGCTCGACACCACCACCGAGGAGGGCGCCGACATCACCCGCCGACTGGTCGAAGGCGCCGATGTGGTGCTGGCCAACATGCCCGCGGCGGCGATGGTGGCGAACGGGCTCGACTACGAGACGCTGCGGTCCATCAAGCCCGACATCATCTTGGCGAGCGCCACCGCGTACGGCGAGGGTGGCCCCTACAGCGACCGGATCGGCTTCGACGGCACCGGCCAGATGCTGTCGGGCGCGGTGAGTCGCCAGGGACTGCCCGATCTGCCGATTCGCACCGCTGTGCCCTATGCCGATTTCGGCACGGCGATGACGATGACGATCGGCGTGATGATGGCGCTGTATCACCGGCTCAGCACGGGGCAGGGCCAACACGTCGAGGGGTCGCTGCTGTCGACCTGTCTGATGATGAGCAACGCCATGGTCGCGGAGCGTGCGGTGCTCGGCGTCGACAAGGGGCGGGTGGCGAACCGGGGGACCTCGGTTGCGCCGTGTGACCTGTTCCGCGTGTCCGACGGCTGGGTGCTGTTGCAGATCGCCGGTCAACCGATGTTCAAGCGCTGGTGTCGACTCGTCGACCGTCTCGACCTCTTCGATGACCCCCGCTTCGCGGACGACGACCTGCGCTGGGAGCACGGCGACGAACTCAACGACCTCACCCAGGCCTGGTGCGATGGCAAGACGAAGGCCGAGGTGATGGCCGCGCTCGAGGCCGCCAAGTTGCCCGCCGCACCGATGTACACGACCCAGGATGTGCTCGACGACGAACACATTCGCACGATGGGCTACCTGCGGACCTCGGAGTTTCCCGGCGTCGACGGGGGAGTGCCGATCATCGAGACGCCGTTTCGAATGTCGCAGACCCCGGGGGAGATCCGCCATCGGGCGCCCCTGTTGGGGGAACACACCGACGAGATCCTCGCCGAGTTGGGTTACGACGCCGCGGCGATTGCCGGGTTGCGAGCAAGGGAGATCGTATGAGCAGACTGGCGACCATTCCCGTGCTGTTGGCTCGGCGCGCTGCGACACGAGGCGATCACCCGTTTCTGATCTGTGACGACGAGGTGCTGACCTTCGCCGAGGCCGAGGCACGCTCCGCGGCGTTGGCCAAGGCGCTCGTCGGCATCGGCGCTGGCAAGGGCACCCACGTGGGGCTGCTCTACCCGAACGGTGCGTCGTTCGTCGTCGGATGGTTGGCGGCGGCGCGCATCGGTGCCGTGACCCTGCCGCTCAGCACGTTCTCGACGCCGAACGAACTGACGGGTCTCATCGCGAATGCCGACATCGAAATCCTCCTGGCGGCCACCGGCCACCGCGGTCGCGACTTCGCCGAGGTGTTGAGCGAGGTCACCCCGATTGGGCACCGGCCGATATTGGCACCGACGGTGCCGTCACTTCGGCGGGTCGAGATCGGCGCCGATGTCGAGGTGGCAGCGGCGCTCGCAGCCGGTGAAGCGGCAGTGTCTGAAGCAGCACTGTCTGACGAACTGCTCGCCGCGCTCGAGGTGCGGGTGACGCCTGCCGATCGCATGGTGATCGTGCACACCTCGGGGTCGACGAGCGCACCCAAGGGCGTCATCCACCAACAGGGATCGTTGCTCGGCCACGTCGCTGTGCTCAACGAGTTCCGTGGGTTCACCGAGGATGACGTCCACTTCGCCAACTCGCCGTTCTTTTGGATCGGCGGGTTCGCCTTCTCGCTCGTGGGTGCGCTCATCGCCGGCGCCACGATCGTGACCTCCAACGCGGCTGCCGCCAGCGATGTGCTCGACCTGCTGGAGCGGACCCGGCCCACCCTCGTCAACGGATTTGCCGCCGCGGTCGCCCATCTCGCCAAGGACCCGAGCTTCCCGGGGCGTGACCTCACCTCGATTCGTCGGGGCAACCTGTGGCCGATCCTTCCCGCCGACATCAAGCCCGCGGATCCGGAATTGCGACACAACATGTTGGGGATGACCGAGACCGCGAGCGTGTGTCTCATGTGGCCCGATGAATCGGATCAGCCCGAGCATCGGCGGGGGTCGTTCGGCAAGACCGTGCCCGGGTTCGAAAGCCGCATCGTCGACCCCGACACCGGCGCCGAATGCCCGACCGGAGCGACGGGGGAGCTGTGGCTGCGCGGCGCCGGACTCATGGAGGGGTACTACGGCCGGACCCGCTCCGAGACCTTCACCCCCGACGGCTGGTTCCGCACGGGCGACCTGTTCCACATCGACGACGAGGGTTTCCACTTCTTCCACGGACGTCACGGCGACATGATCAAGACCGCCGGAGCGAACGTGGCGCCCCGCGAGGTCGAAGCGGCAATCCTCGATGCGACCGGGCTCGTCTCCCACGTCGTGGGGATCGACGATGCGGATCGTGGGCAACTCGTCGTCGCCGCGGTGCGGTTGCCGGTCGGCGAATCCGAACCGGATCACGACGAACTCGTTCGGTCGTTGCGCGAGCGTCTGTCCGCGTACAAGGTGCCAAAGCGCTTCGTGTTCCTCGCGGACGCGGACGTGCCGATGATGTCGAGCGGCAAACTCGATGCCCGCGCGCTCAAGGCGCTGCTCGCGGCGTCGAGCTGAGGTGGCCGCCGAGTTCGCTCCGAGGACGTTCGGCGCACTGCTGCGACACAACGCCGAACGTTTCGGCACGATGCGTGCGGTGGTGGGCCAGAGCGCACACGGGGTGGAGGCCGTCACCCACGCCGAGGCCGTCACTCACGCCGAACTCGACGAGCGAAGTCGCGAGCTTGCGGCACGGCTGGTGGCCGGCGGGGTGGCTCGATCGTCGCGGGTCGGGTTGCTCGCCCCGAACAGCGTGGAGTGGGCGGTGGTCGCCGCGGCGGTCATGCGGGTGGGTGCGGTGTTGGTTCCGCTCAGCACGTTGTTGCGGGCTAGCGAGCTGCGCCAACAACTCGAAATCGCGTCGGTCACGCATCTGGTCGCGGTGAGCGAGTTCCGCGGTCGCCGCATGCTCGAGGAGTTGGAGTCGGAGGCGCCGGGACTGTTCGCCAGCCTCGATGTGCGCCAGCGTCACGTCGAGATGCCCGCACTGCGGGCGGAGTGGCAGATCGATGCGCTGGACACCGCGCTGCCCGCACCCGTCGACGGTGAGATCGTCGACGCGCTCGAGGCGGCGGTTCGGCCTGCGAGCGACGCGGTGGTGTTGTTCACCTCGGGAAGTCGGGGGTTGCCCAAGGGAACCATTCACACCCACGGGTCGATCCTGGGAGCAACCGCCGCCGGCTTGGAGGCGCGGTGCGTTGGTGAGGGTGAGGTGTTGTACATCCCGATGCCGCTGTTCTGGACCGGGGGATTCTGCGGCGGGTTGTTGAGTGCGCTGGTCGCGCCGGCCACCCTGTTGACCGAGGCCCAGCCGGAGCCATCTGCGACGCTGGCGTTGCTGGAGCGTGAGGGTGCGACGCTGTTTCGCGGGTGGCCCGATCAGGCGGCGCGCCTGGCCGAGCATCCCGACTTCGCGTCGACGGACCTGTCGCTGCTCGGTGACGGGAGCCTCGCTGCGGTGCTGCCCACCGAGCGCCGGCCGTCGCCAGGGGCGAGGGCGAACCTGTTCGGGATGACTGAATCCGGCGGGCCATATTGCGGCGATCGGCTCGACACCGACATGGCGAGAAACGCCTGGGGGAGTTGTGGCCGACCGTTCGTCGGCACCGAGGTGGTGATCGCCGATCCCGAGACCGGTGTGACGTTGCCGGTTGGCGAGTCGGGGGAGATCTGGCTTCGCGGCCCGCACCTCATGCGTGGGATCTGCGGGAAGACCCGCGGCGAGGTGTTCACCGCGGATGGGTTCTATCGAACCGGTGACCTCGGCCGTCTCGACGCCGATGGTTACCTGTTCTACGACGGTCGTCTCGACGACATGTTCAAGGTGAGCGGGGCGACGGTGTATCCGAGCGAGGTCGAAGCCGCGTTGCGCGGCATCCCCGGTGTGCGAGCCGCGGCGGTCACCGCGGTGGGTGAGGTTCGTACGCCCGGGCGCGGGCCGGAGGTCGGCGCGCTCGTGGTGACCTCGCTGTCCCTCGACGAGGTGCGCACTGCGGTCCGCGGTCGGCTGAGTGCGTTCAAGGTGCCGACCCGTTGGGTCCTCACCGACGACTCCGCAGCGGTGCCGCTGCTGGCAAGCGGCAAGGTCGACACGCCCGCGTTGCGGATACACATCGAGACGACCGCCGCGCCTGAGTAGCGCTTCAACGTTTATGCCGCGTTGGCGGTGGGCCTGTCGTGTCGACAAAACATATCCACGTAATGAGAGATATCATTCAAAATATGGATATGTCGGGAACGCCCTCGTTGCTTCCAATCTTTCGTTCGTCGCAACAAGCCAACATCCTCGCCCTCCTACTCGGCGACCCAGAACTCGAGCTGAGCCTCACCGAGTTGGCCGCTCGACTAGATGTGGCGTATCCGTCGGTCCACCGTGAGATTGAACGCGCTGAGGAAGCCGGGCTGGTCGTGTCGCGGCGGGTTGGTAAGACGAGGTTGGTACGTGCGAACAGTGAGAGTCCCTACTTCGAAGGGCTCTCTCAGGTGCTGGTGCGAGCGTTCGGCGTCCCGGCCGTGCTCGGGGAGGCCCTGGGCTCTGTCGCCGGGGTGTCTGAGGCCTTTGTGTTCGGCTCGTGGGCTGACCGTCACGATGGGGGTCGCGGACGACGTCCGGTCGCAGACATCGACGTGTTGGTGCTCGGTGATCCGAACCGCGACGAACTCTACGAAGCGATCGGCCGAGTGGAACCGCGTTTGGGCCGTCCGGTTCAGATCACGGTCAGGGCGGCGGACTGGCTTGAGAGCGGAGACGGATCCTTTCACGACACGGTCACGGCGCGGCCGATGGTTTCGGTCCCGCTCAAGTTTGCGACGTCAGCCTCGTGAGAGTGAGCGAGCAACTGCGTTGACGGCGCCCGCGGCAAGGTCAAGCGCCCACGCAGCATCTTCCATGGTCTTGTCGATTGGTCGTGCTGGATCGAAATACTCCGACTCGTGGCGTTCGCGGCGGAACCGTTCAGCAGCGGTGGTCGCAAACGCTTGAGTTGTTGCATGCAGCGCGGCGTGGGCGATGTCGGTTGCGATGCGGTGGGCGCCATTGGTCGCGGGCACCCGGAAGCCGAGAGAGAGGGCCACTGCATCGGCCGCGGTGCGGTAGGCGTCGTACGCCGTCGTAAACGCAGATTCCCACAACTCTGCCGCCATCAGGACCTGTGCGGCGCGAAGTCGATCCTGTGCGCGAGCGAGACAGAGGCTTGCTGCCTCTTCACCAGCCTCGACCCGGTCCAGCTGACCACGACGCTCGAAGAGCGCGGTTGCTCTGAAAACTGCTGCACGGTCCATAGCTTCACGGTACCCACGACCACTGACCGTGACCGGTCCCGGACACCTGACGCCGGGGGGGCGCAATCGTCTGTTGTTTCGATGCTTCAACTCTGGAGTATTCAGACGACACCGAATGTCGCCGGAGTACTCCAGAGTTGGGTGACGGCGCCCGCATCGTTCTGGCGCTCACCCGCGATGATCACGACCGCTCACGAACGGCCGCCGTCGGAGCGCGCCAGGTAGCGGTGCAGGAGGTACTCGACGAGTTCGTTCGTCATGTCGGTGAAGGTGTCGACCTCCACGTCGTCGATCTGGAAGGTGGGGCGGAACCAGGTCTCGTCAGCGGCGAAGAAGGCCTCGCCACGAGCGCCCGGGTTCGTCCATGCGGCGACCGGGTTCCTCTTCCAGTGCGCGAGCCAGCCGGCGGTATCGGTCTTGGCGTTGCCGTAGTCGGCGGCGAGGCGGGGGTGGCGGTTCATCAACCACATGGCCCCCTCCGCGAGTTCGCTGAGCGGCAGCCCGGCCCCCAACGCGTCGGCGCCAATCAGCACCTGCAACGTCACCAACTTGTAGCTGCGCGTGTAGGCCCCATGTTCGAGGTGCACGAGGAAGTCGCGATGTTGCGTCCACACGCGGTACTCCTCGGGCGTGAGCATCCCCTGTTCGTTCAGGAACCCGAACCATCCGCCGAGCTCCTTGAAACGATGCGCCTCCCCGGTCATCAGCGACACCTCAAGTGCGGTGGGTCGATGGTTCGGTGTGGAAGCGGCGCGCGCCTCGAGCGCCAGGATCGCCCGTTCGGTGCGAGACGGTGGATCAAAGAGCGCGGAGAGGTCCTCGATCAGCTCCAGGTCGAGGGCGATCTCACAACCTCGGGGCAGGTCGAGGCTGTCGCGTGCGGCGAGAAGTTGCAGCGTTGCGGCGGTGCTGAGGGTGTCGATGCCGGCAAGCTCGCCAAGGAGTTGGATCTTGACCGCGGTGGCCTCGTGGTTGGCGACGAAGTCCAGCACCTCGAGGTGGGTCTTGTCATCGGCGGTTCGCAGGCCACGGCCGAGCTGTTGGAAGAACACCACCGGCGAGTGTGTCGGTCGCAGGAACATCACGAGGTCGACTTCGGGGATGTCGACGCCCTCGTTGAACAGGTCGACGGTAAAGATGATCGACAGGTCGCCGGAACGAAGCCGCTCGAGGCTCTCGGTGCGCGGCGCGGAGGAGGCGGTGGTCCCGTGCACAGCGACGGCCTCGATTCCGCGGGCCGTGAAGAACTCGGCCATGAATTCGGCGTGCGCGACGCTGCAGCAAAACCCGATGGCGCGCCGATCGGGTCCGCCGATGGCGTGCCATTCATCCAGCACCTGTTGGGCTCGCGCCTCGGTGGCGAGGCTGGCGGAGAGGGTGTCGATGTCGAAGCGCCGCGAACGCCACGGGATGTGGGTGTAGTCGGCGACATCGACGATGCCGCGGTAGCGAAACGGGACCAACAGGCCGAGCTCGATACCGGTTCGCAGCCCGACATCGTAAACCAGATTGTCCGAACACAGGGCCAACAGGTCCGCGCCGTCGGCCCGCTCGGGGGTCGCGGTGAGGCCGAGGAGGAACTGGGGCCGAAGGCGGACGAGCAGCCGTCGATACGACGGTGCATCGGCGTGGTGAAACTCGTCGACGATCACGTAGTCGAAGGCGGCCGGGTCGAGTTGGGGCAACACGCCGGCGAGCCCCGCGATCGAGGCAAACACGATGTCGCCGCTGAGGTCCCGTTCGCCGTCGACCCACAGCGAGGATCGTTTGTCGGGCAGCACCTGGGCGAAGATGTCGCGGGCCTGGGTGAGGATCTCCTTGCGATGGGCGACGAACAGGGTTCGCGTCGGGTTGACCTCTGCGACGTCGAAGGCCGCCAGCCACGTCTTGCCGAGCCCCGTGGCCATGACGACGAGGCCGGCCTGGTGGCCGTCGAGGCGGGTGGCGCTGAGTGCGGCGAGCACGTCGGGTTGCACACCCCTGGGCGCGGGGACGTCCTCGAGGGTTTCGTCCTCGACGATGTCGACATCCAGGGTCGAAGCAGTGGGACCGGAACTCGAAGCGGGGGCGGGGAGTCCGGCGCGCTCAGCCTGGAACGCCTCGTAGCCGACAAGCCATTCGTGGGTGAGCACCACCGAACGGCCATCAGACCACAGGCGTTCGAATTCCGACGTGAGCACCGCGGTGTCGCGGGTGCGGAGGTTCCATTCGACGCCGCTGGTGAGCGCGGAGTCGCTGAGGTTGCTGCTGCCGACGAAGCCGACGCGGACCGCAGCCTCGTCGGAGGTGAACAGGTACGCCTTGGGGTGAAAGCTCGTCGAGGGATCGTTGAAGACGCGGATCTCGAGCGAACCCCGAGCGGGCTCCGTAGGTGTTGTCACGCCTTCGCCGGTTTGTGACCGGTTGAGGAGGATGCGTAGCGCGCGAGCGTCGGTGATGGCGAGGTAGTTGGTGGTGAGGAGCCGGACCTGTGCGCCGTTGGCGACGGCCCGATCGAGATCGTGCAGCAGGTGCTTGATCCCTGAGCGTTTGACGAAGCTCACCAGCAGATCGATGCGGTTGAACTCGTCGTTCGCGAAACAGCGGAGCAGTTCCAGCAGCATTCGACGACCTTGCGTGGTGACGAGGTCGTGGCTGGGCGGCTCGACGGTGTCGGGCTCGAGGGTGGCGTCCGCCAGATAGTTGCCCTTGGACGGGATGACGTGGCGAACCCCGCCGCGCGGGTCGTCCATGTCGCCGTCGAAACGCGGGATGACGTGGACATGGAGATGATCGACCGTCTGACCCGCCGCCGCGCCGGCGTTGAACCCCACGTTGTAGCCATCGGGATGGACTTCGGCATCGAGGTCGGCCTTGACCCGATCGACGAGCTGGAAGATCGCCCGTTGCTCCTCGGGCGTTGCGTCGAACCAGGTCGGCGTCACCCGCTTGGTGATGATGAGCGTGTGGCCGGGCGAGACGGCGAAGCGATCGCGGATCGCGAACGCCAGGTCGTTCTCGCCGACCCAGTTCTCCCGCCCGATCGTCGTGAACACCGACACGTGGCGAGTGTAGGTGGGCGGCGCTCGGCAGCCGCTGCGCTTGGCGGCAGCGCCTGCCGCCAAGGCTGGTGGCGCTGTACGGCGGCTGAGTATCGGTGGCCTATTCGGCGACGATGACCGCCGCCCCGTCCAACAGCTTCCGTGCCCACTCGACAGCCTTCACAGCGTCGGTGCGCGCGATGTCGACGGTTTGATATTGGGACCTGTTCTTCAGTTTCAGTAGCCGACCGAGTGTGATCGCAAGTTGCTTGGTGCGGGCCGCATGAGGTCCGCTACCGCCTGCGGCACGAAGCTCGGCGATGCCGGCAGCGTGGTTCTCCGTTTTCGCCGTTGTCCCTGTGAGGCGCATACAGACGGCATCCTTGGAGTTGATTCCACTGATGACGGCGTTAGACGCAGCGACGTTGAAGAATTCGAGGTCCAAATTCAGCTCAGCAGCAGTCAGAAATTCTCTGGCCTTCGCGAGGTGTGCCCGCGCGTCGCTGAGGGCGCTCATACAGCCGACCGTGCCGGGGCAGCGCTCGGAAGCCGCTGCCCGGTGAGGGCGATTCCGTCGGATGTGAGTCCGTTGAAGAGTCGCCGGGAGGTTGCAGGAAGGCGCTCGAACTCGCTGCGTGTGTATTCGACGACGGCACACGCGTTGCCGGTCCAGGCGCCGACATCGTCGATGAATCGGTTGAGCTGATCAGTCCATCGTTCGTCGGTCTCGTCGATGGTGTCGGGGCGAACGATGAGAACGTCAACGTCGCTCTCGACTGAGCCGTCTCCACGAGCCGTCGACCCGAAGAGCCAGGCTCCCCAAGGGGCCGGATCCCAAGTGGCCATGTGCTCGCGCATGGCGTCGATGAGTCGTGAACGCATCGTTGCTAGCTCGGAGATGGCCGAGGCCGCGAGATGGCGACGGTTGAGTCGATACAGGTTGGCGGGCGGATGGGACTCGACGAGAACAATCCCCGCGGCGGTGAGCGCGCGAAGCGCGTTCTTCACACCGGAGTCGCTGACCCCATCGGTCAGTCGAGCGATTCCGCGCCCAGTAAGTGGGACGTCGGTGCGCGCGAGCACGGCGAGTACGTCGCCGTGGACCGACGGGATGACGGATCTGATGGGGTGGGAGACGTCCACAGCAAGCTCACCTGCCAATCGACACAATAATATCCATATGGACAATAATATGCCCAAGCGGGGCTTCGTAGGCAACCCCGCCGTGCGGGTGGTGGCCGTACTGGTCCACAACCTCGCCCAACCGAGTGGAAAGTGCTACTTTACTTTCAGGTATAGCGGCGTTACCGGAGCGTCGCTTGGCACTCCACACCAATCCTGAGGGGGAGCGATTCACGATGGTCGACACCACGCAACCGATCGACGCGGACAACCACTACTACGAGGCGCTCGACGCGTTCACCCGTCACCTCGACCCGAAGTTCAAGGACCGCGGCGTCAAGCCAGTCAATGACGGCAAGCGGGTGAAGCTGCTGATGGGCGGCAAGGTCAACTCGTTCATCCCGAATCCGACCTTCGACCCGATCATCGTTCCCGGCTGCCTCGACCCGCTGTTTCGTGGGCAGATCCCCGAGGGCGTCGATCCCCGAACGCTGATGCAGGTCGAGCCGCTCCGCGAGGAGTACCGCAACCGCGATAAGCGCCTTGCGGTGATGGATGCGCAGGGCCTCGGCGCGGCGCTCATGTTCCCGACGCTCGGATGTGGCGTGGAGGAGGCGCTCAAGGGCGACGTCGACGCGACGATGGCGAGCCTCACCGCGTTCAACCGCTGGCTCGACGAGGACTGGGGCTTCGCGTATCAGGACCGCATCTTCGCCGCCCCGATGATCTCACTCGCCGATCCGGACGCGGCACTCGCCGAGGTCGCCTACGTGCTCGAACACGGCGCCCGCGTCGTGCACATGCGGCCGGCCCCGGTTCCCGCGCCAAACGGCACCAGCCGCTCGCTCGGTGACAAGGCCCACGATCCGGTGTGGGCTGCGCTCGCGGAGGCGAACGTGCCGGTCGCGTTCCACCTCGGCGACAGCGGATATGACGCCCGCTTCTCCTCGGCCTGGGGTGCGAGCAGCGAGTTCGGGTTTGGCAAGGCCGACCCGCTCGCCCGGGTCATGACCTCGGACCGGGCGATCCAGGACACGGTGGCATCGATGATCCTGCACGGCGTGTTCACCCGTCACCCGAGCCTGCGCATCGCCTCCATCGAAAACGGCAGCGACTGGATGCACGTGCTTGCCAAGCACCTGCGCAAGCAGGCCAACCAGACCCCGTGGGTCTTCGCCGAGGACCCGGTCGAGACCATGCGCAACCACATCTGGGTCACGCCCTACCTGGAGGAGGACCTGCGCAAGCTCGCCGACTTCATCGGGGTTGAGCGCATCCTGTTCGGCTCCGACTGGCCCCATGGTGAAGGCGTGGCGCTGCCGCTCGACTTCGAGATCGAACTCGGCCCCTTCGACGAGGCCGAGCGTCGGCTCATCATGCACGACAACGCGCGCGCCCTCCTCGGCGAGGGGTAATCCGGCGAGCGCTGTGCGTCGAGCGCAGTCCAGCGAGCGCAGTGCGGCAATCGTCGACGCTTGGTTGGCGACGCACCGACTCGCCGTCAGGTGATGTCGACCGCGTCGAGCGCCGTCTGCTTGGCCCACTGGTAGTCGGCCTTGCCGTTGGCGTGGCGTTGCACCTGCTCGCACACCGCCACCGCACGCGGAGCTTTGAACCGGGCGATCTGCTCGGCGACGAAGTCGCGCAGTTCCGCGGGCTCGAGCACCTGTCCGTCGCGCACCGACACCACCGCGGTGACCTCCTGGCCGAACCGCGCGGAGGGGCGCCCCACGACGAGGGCATCGCGGACGGCCGGATGACGCCGCAGGATCTCCTCGACCTCCTCGACGAACACCTTCTCGCCGCCGGTGTTGACCACCATCGAATCTCGACCGAGCATCTTGATCTCGCCGTTGGGTAACAGCTGCGCTCGGTCGCCGGGGATCGACACCCGCTCGCCGTCGATGATCGGAAAGGTCTCGACGGTGCGGTCCTGATCGCCGAGATATCCGAGGGGCACGATGCCTCGCCGCACGGTCCAGCCGATCTCATCGGATCCCGGCTCGAGGAAGTGGCTGCGATCGGTCGAAATCACCGCGGCCCCCGGCCCCAGTTGCATCCCCTCGGTGCGACCCGAGGCGGCCCGCGACGTGTAGGCCATGCCGCCGGTCTCCGAGGCGCCGTAACCGTCGCGGATGATCACCTGCGGGATGAGTTCGATAAACGCATCCTGGTACTCCTCGTTGGTGGCGGCTCCGCCCGTGCCGATGACGATGAGGCTCGACAGGTCGTAGTCCTTACGGCGCAGTTCCTCGACGAGCGGGCCGGCGTACGCGTCGCCGACCATCGTCATCAAGAACACCGCCTCACGCTCCGCGAGTTGCCAGATCGCGGCGGGGGAGAAGGGCTGGGAGTCGTCGTGTAACACGATCGTCGCCCCGCTGTGCAAGCCAGCGAATGCGGTCATCTGCGCGGCGGCGTGCATGAGCGGCGGTACCGCGTACCACTTGAGCGCCCCGCCGGAGGCCCGTGCGCCAATCGACTCGGCCGTGTCGTCGGCGTCGCCGCCCATTCCGGCGACGTACTGGTCGGCCTGACGCCACAGCACCGCCTTGGGCCGCCCCGTCGTGCCTCCCGTGCAGATCATGTACAGGTCATCGGGCGACGTCTCGGGAAGCTCTCCGATCGGTGTCGCCACGGCGTCCTCGAACGCGATGCTGCCAGCAAGCGGCTCCACCCCGGAACCGTCGTCGACATCGATCAGCACGACCGCATCAGGGTCGAGCGCCTCGGCGATCAGCGGCGCGTACTGACGGTGATAGATGACCGCTGCGACGCCGATGTCGTCGAACAGCGCTGCGATCTCGCTGCGTCGATAGTGCTGGTTGACGTTGAACGGCACGGCCCGGGCGCGAAACGCGCCAAACATCGCCTCGAGGTACTCGGCGCAGTTGTGTAACACCAGCGCCACGGCGTCCTGGCCGCGCTCCCAGCGCTGCAATTCGCTGCGCTCGCGGTGCAGACCGATGCCGCCCCCGACGAAGAACGAGGCCAGCCCCCGGCTGCGTTGCGCGACCTCGGCGTAGCATCGCCGGACATCGCCGCACACGACCATCTCCCGATCGGGAACGGTCGCGGCGACGACGTCGTACACCTGGGTGAAGGACCATTCGCTCATGGCAGGCCTCGTCGCAGGATCAGCCGATACTGCTGAACGGCTTGACGTCGAACTGTTCGGACGACTTCACGGTGCCATCGGCGTTCAACGTCTCGATGAGTGCCGAACTCGCGCAGACCGCCTTGGTGAGCGGCGCCGCGGTTCCGTTGCACTGGAACGTACCCTCGGCGAACAGCGGCAGCGGCTGAGGATCCATGGCCTTGATGGCTGCGACGAAGTCGGCCGAGGTTGCTGCCGCTCCATCGAGCTTGTGGGTCGCCCGTGCGAAGCCCATCACGATGGCATAGCCGCTCTCGGCGGTGAGTCCGTGCGCCTGGGTGTCGGGTGCGTAGTGCGCCATGATCGCGTCGTAGAGCTGAACGTCGGCGTCATCGCTGCTACCGGACTGCGTCGTGCCCACCTGCACGCCCTCGATGCCGCCGGGGACAGCCTCGGCGAGCCCACCGATGCACTGGAAGTTGACGAGGATGCTCCCGTCGAAGCCCAGGGTCTTGAGCGCCTTGAGTGTGTTGATGCACAGCGTCGAATCGCCGACCACCATGAACTGTTCGGCCCCGTCGGACAGTGCTGCCTGGATCTGCGGGTTCACGTCGGGGGTACCCGGCGCGATGGCGGTGGAGATGAGTTCGATGTCGTTCGCTTCGAACACCGGCTTGGCGAACGCCGTGAAGGTCGCCGTCGCGGGAAGGTCGATGTAGACCATCGCCGTCTTGGTGGCGCCAGCGGCCTTCGCCGCGGTGACCGGCGCCCCGACGATCGTGAAGGGGTTGCCGAGGGCGAATGCCATATCCGACATGAGGATCGACGGATCGAAACCCTGGGCGGTGAAGTAGGGGATGGCGGCGGGCTCGAGCAGTTCGGTGATCTGCACCGGATTGATCGGCTGGGACTGCAACACGATCGGCACGCCGGCCGCGACCATCTCGTTGCCGCAGTCGGTGGCACCCGCCGGAGTCAGCAGGTCGGTGCAGACCAACAGTTCGAGCGGGCGTCCGCCGATGCCGCCCATGTATTCGTTCACGTATTCGACGGTGGCCTTGGCTCCCTCGTATTCGGGAGTGGTGTCGATCGCTGCGGTCTCGCCGGAGTAGATGAATCCGACCTGGATCGGATCGCCCGAGGCCGGGTTCTTCTCCCCGAGAATGCTGAGGTCGACCTCGGCCGCGGTCGTCGTGGACTGCGTGTTGTCGTCCGCGGTGTCTTCGGTGCAGCCTGCGGCGAGGAGTGCCAGCGAACTCGCAACGGCACCGGCCGCAACGACGCGACGGTATTTGGACAGCATGTGTTCCCCCTGTTCCCCCGACGCTTCCGCGTCGATACCTCTACATGTTTAGCACATTCAGGCGAGGTTGACCGGCATCGATGAGATTCCGCTGATGAAGTTCGACCCCACCCGCACCGGCTCCGACGCCAGCGACAGGTTCGGGAAGTGTTGGACCAACTCATCGAGCATCGTCTTGACCTCGAGACGCGCCAGGTGGGCCCCCAGGCAGTAATGCGGACCGATGCCGAACGCCATGTGCGGGTTCTCGGCGCGATCGAGTTCGAGGCCGTGCCGATTCGAAAACACGTTGGGGTCGCGGTTCGCCGCACCGAACCACACGACCACCTTGTCTCCGGCGCGGATGTGTTGGTCGCCAAGAGTGGTGTCGGCGGTCGCGGTGCGCCGAAAGTGCGCCACCGGCGACACGTAGCGCAGCAACTCCTCAAGCGCGACCATCGGAACCTCACCTTGGGCTGCCATCTGGGACCAGCGTCGGTGTTCCTGGAGTGCCGCCACCGAACCGGAGATGGCGTTGCGGGTCGTTTCGTTTCCGGCGACGACCAACAGCACCCAGAACATTGCGAACTCCCAGTCGTCGAGCTGATCGCCGTCGACCTGCGCGTTGGCGATCGTCGAGACCATGTCGTCGGTGGGATGTTCGCGCCGCTGCGCCGCCATCGCCTGCCCGTACTCGACCATCGCCGCCATCGCTTCGACCCCGCTGGCCGACTCGCCCGACTGTTGTATGCCCTCGGCCTCGATGAGAGCGTTCGACCACTCGAAGATCAGATGGCGATCCGAACGCGGCATGCCCAACAGATCGGCGAGCACCCGCAACGGCAGCTCCGCCGAGACGGCGGTGACGAGTTCGCACTCGCGTTGGCCATCGAGTTCCACCATGATCTCGCGGGCGTTGACCCGTACCGATTCGTGCAGCTTCTCAACCGAACGCGGTGTGAAGCTCGGTTGGAGAATCCGGCGAATACGCGTGTGATGCGGCGCGTCCATGTTTATGAGCATCGCCCGCAAAGTCGGCAGGCTCTCCTCGTCGAGGGACAGCATCATCGTCGTGCCGAGTTCGGAGGAGAACCGGTCCGAATTACGAAGCACCTCGTTGACGAGTTCGTGGCTCGTGACGGTCCAGAACCCTGGGCTGTCGACGAAGCGGACGAAGTCGGTCTGCATCGCGTCATCGACGGGCAACTCGTCATGCCAGGCGACACCTCCGGCCTCACGCAACGCGTCGAAGGCCCCATGGGGCACCGCCTGTGCGAACGAGGCGGCGAGGCTGAGGTCGACGTCGGTGATGTCGCGGGCGAAACGGGCGCCGGCGGGCGCGTCCTGTGGCTGTCGGGGCGATGGATTGGGCTGCGTCATTCGGGGTTCCTTTCCCGTCGGTACCGGACTGGTGGTTCAGCGGTTCTCGCCGAGGTAGGCGGCCTCGACCCGTCCGATGTCGGCGGCAAGCTCGTGGGCCGGGGCGCTCAGAACGGCCTCGCCGTGAACGAGCACGATGGCCTCATCGGCGACGTCGAGCGCGAGACGAACGTGTTGTTCGACCAGCACCACGACGGTGTTCATCTCATCGGCGGCGTGCCGCACCGTGTCGAGCAGTTGGGTCACGATGAGCGGAGCGAGACCCATCGACAACTCATCGATCAACAACGCCCGGGGCCGTTGCACGAGGGCCCGACCGATGGCGAGCATCTGCTGTTCGCCGCCGGACAGCGATCCGGCGGTCACCTTCCAACGGCGCCTGAGGGCGGGGAACATCTCGGCGACCTCCTCGATGGCGTTGCGGTCCTTGGGCGCAGCCGCGCGCAGGTTGTCTCCGACGCTGAGCGTGGTGAACAGGCAGCGGTTGTCGGGGACCAGCACGAGGCCGGCGCGGTTCGCGGCCTGCGCCTTGCCGGAGGGCAGCACGGTTCCATCGAGGATCACCTCGCCGCCTTGATGGGCCAACAATCCGGCCATCGCGGACAGCATCGTGGTCTTGCCGGCGCCGTTGGGGCCGAGCAGTGCCAACACGGTGCCATCGGACAGCGACAGGTCGACGTTGCGGACAACGGTGAGGCTTCCGTAACCGACGGTGAGACCTCGGCATTGCAGTCGCGGGGTCATGGCGCCTCCACCGGACGGCTTGCGGGCTTGCCGGTCATGGTCGCGCTGGTCGCTGGCGCGCTGGTCGCTGGCGCTCCCAGGTACGCCTCGGCGACGTGTCGACTTCTTCGGATCTCCTCGGGTGGACCGCTGGCGATGATGCGGCCCTGATCGAGCACTTCGATGCGGTCACACAGCCCCAACACCAGGGCCATGTCGTGGTCGACCAACAAGATGCTGACCCCGGCGGTGCGGATGTCGCGAAGGCGCTGCGCAAGCCATTCGCTCTCGGTCGAGTCGAGCCCGGCCGCCGGTTCGTCGAGGAGCAGCACCCGGGGGCCGGCGGTGAGCGAGCGGGCGATCGACACGAGCTGACGCTGCCCCTGTGAAAGCTCGCTGGCAGGACGGTCCTTCAGGTCGCCGAGGCCGAGCAGGTCGAACAACGCCTCGACCTGTTCGTCGCTGCGCCGCGTCGCCCCGGGGCCGACGAGCACGTTTTCGGCGACGGTGAGTTCGTTCCACAACTCGATGCCTTGAAAGGTGCGTCCCAACCCGGAGCGGATCCGGCGAAACGGCGCGAGCTGGTGAATCGGCACCCCGTCGAGGCGAACCGTTCCCGAAGCCTCGACGAAACCGGAAATGGCGTCGATGGCGGTGGTCTTGCCGGCGCCGTTCGGTCCGATGAGCCCGACGATCTGGCCCGGCTCGACGGTGAAGCTCACGTCGTCGACCGCAGCGATTCCCCCGTAGCGAACCACGAGGTGGGCCACCTCGAGACGGCCGGCGCCGTCGAAATTGACGGTCCCCTCGGTGCTGTTTCGGGTTTCGGCAGACGTTCGGGCTGTCGTCGTGGTTCGGGCGTCGGCTGAGCGTCGAGGTTCGGCTGAACGTCGGGCGTCGGCCCGTGCGTGGAACCGTCCGGCAAGTCCGTCGGGGTTGGCGATGACGGTGGCGACCAGCGCCACGCCGGTTGCCAGCTGGTACCACGGCGTCGACATCGAGAACCACTGCGTCGACGCATAGGACACGATGCCACCCGCCGCGAGTAGTCCGGCGAGCAGGCCCCCCGATACCGACGTGATGCCGGCCAGATAGACCGTCGCGAACAGCCCGAGGCCCAACAACACGTCGTACAGGTCGAAGGTCACCGTGCCGACCCGGTAGGCGAGCAGCGATCCGCCGATGCCGGCGAGAAACGCCCCGATGGCGAAGGCCGCGATCTTGGTGGCGACGACGTTGATGCCCGCCGCAGCGGCGGCCCGCTCGTTCGCCCGAACAGCCAGCATCGACGACCCGACACTGCTGCGTCGAAGCGTTGCCACGGCGAGGGACACCGCCACCAGCACCGTCAACACCATCACGCAGAACGCAACGGTGGGATAGGCGGCACCGGTGCCGGGTCCGAGGTCGAGGCCGAACAGCGACGGCGGGGCCACCTTCATGCCGGTGAACCCGACCCAGCTCGAATTCTGGAACCACAGGGTCTGCAGGGTGACGGCGAGCGACAGGGTGACGATCGCGACGGGCAGACCCCGGACGCGCAACGCGGGCAACCCGACCACCACGCCGATGACCATCGCGACCGCGGCGGCCAGGATCGGGGCGATGGGGAACGGCACCCCCCAGTCGTTGGTGAGCGGGCTGAGCGTGAATCCGGCGACCCCGGCGAGGGTGAGTTGGGCGAAGGAGACCTGCCCGGCGAATCCGGTGACCACGACCACCGACAGCGAGATGATCGCGAAGATGAACGAGGTGACGAGCGCGGCGCGAACCGCTCCGGTCGTTGCGAGGATGGCGACGACCCCGAGGGTTGCGCCGATCAGGGTGGAGGTTGCGAGGCGCTCGGGTCGCGGGGCCCGCGCGAGATCGGCGGTGGCGAGGGTGCCCCGCGACGGCAGCGGCCTGGCTCGGATGACCAGCACCACGAGGAGCAACACGAGCGGCACGAGTTCGGGCATCCCGGAGTCGGGGAGCCAGTCCCACGTCGTTTGCAGGTAGGTCATCTCCGACTGCAACATGCCGATCGCCAGCCCCGCGGCGACCGCGACCCCGATCCGGTCGAACCCTCCGACGATCGCCGCGGCGAGGGCCGGCACGATGAACAGCGTGTAGGAGTAGGGCACGAGCGGCGACACCGGCGAGATGAGGATGCCGACGAACCCGGCGACGACCGCGCTGATCACCCAGTTGGCAGCAGCGATACGGTCCGGCGAGATGCCCGAGACATACGCCCCGGTCTCGGTCTCTGCGGCCGCTCTCGTGTGCAGGCCGAACACGGTGAAGCGAAACAGGGCCAACACGGCGCCGGTGAGCACGAGGATGGTTGCGGCGAACCAGATGCGGTCGGCGGAGACGCGCACCGAGCCGATCTCGATCGTGTTCGTAGGAAAGATCGCTCCGACCGCCATCGGGTTGGTGCCGAACCGAAGCGTGACGAGGCCGGTGAGCACCACCATCACCCCGATGGAGGCCACCGCCTTCGCGATCGACGGGGCGCCGCGCAGCGGTCGAAAGGTGGTGGCGTACATGATGAGCCCGACCGCCGCGTCGACCAGCAGCGTCGCCGCGATGGCCGAGGGCATGGTGAGCGGCGAGCCGATGTCGATCGAGGTCGGAAGCCCGGGGATCGGGATGAGGATCTGCCCTTCGCGCAGGAACGCGTAGAAGTAGGCGCTGAACAGGGCGACCGCTCCGGTCGCGAAATTGATGACGCCCGAGCTGCGGTAGGTGAGTACGAGCGCGAGTGCCAGCCCCGCGAATACGGCGCCGTTCGCCAAGCCCAAGAGCAAGAACACCACGTGTTGGCTCATCGTCGAGATCTCCCCCGGCACCCCCTGTCGGGCGGTTCCGTTCAAAAACTCTACAGGATTCGATCGTGACCGTTCAGGACACGGACACAGCCGGCAACTTCGAAGGGGTGAGCGCTGCGTGGTACAACAACGACGTGGATTTCGAAACGCTCCTCCTCGACGTGACCGATGGGGTCGCGACCGTCACCCTCAACCGGCCCGAGGCCATGAACTCGTTCAACGAGACCATGTGCAACGAGGTGCGCGACCTGTGGCAGCACCTGCGCACGAACGACGATGTCCGCGCCGTGGTGCTGACCGGCTCCGGCGAGCGGGCGTTCTGTGCTGGCATCGACCGTGACCAGGCCGAGTTCGCCTGGGATCCGCTGCTGTATGAGGACCCGGGTCGGCTGCTCGGGCCGAAGACTCAGGAGCTGTGGAAGCCGGTCATCTCGGTGGTCAACGGCATCGCGTGCGGCGGGGCGTTCTACTTCCTGGGCGAGTCCGATGTCATCATCGCTGCCGACCACGCCCAGTTCTTTGACCCGCACGTCACCTACTCGATGATGGCGGTGTACGAACCGATCCTGCTGCTGCCGATGATGCCCTTCGGCGAGGTCATGCGCATGGCGCTGGCCGGCAACCACGAGCGAATCAGCGCGCAACGCGCCCACGACGTCGGTTTCGTGTCCGAGGTGCTGCCACTCGACGAGGCGCTCGCCTCTGCGCAGCAACTGGCCCGGGCGATTGCCTCAGCCCCGACCCGCACGATTCAGACGACGGTTCGCACGCTGTGGGCGGCCCGCAGCCTCACCCCACAGCAGGCGACCGAACTCGGCAACGTGTTCCTGCACCTCGCCACCACCGTCGACGCGTTGAACGAGGGCCAGGACGTGTTCTCGAGTGGCGCACGGGTGAAGCCGAAGATCCGCTGATCTGCGCTCGGTTGGCGCCAGAAGGCCTGCGAGGGAGCCATGACGTTCGAACTCGAGGGTAAGCGGGCGCTTGTGACCGGCGCCGGGCAGGGCGTGGGCGCGGCCATCGCTCGTCGGGTCGCCGCGGCCGGTGTCGACGTGCTGGTGAACGATCTGGTTGTCGATCGCGCCGAGGCTGTCGTCGAACAGATCCGTTCTGCCGGTGGAGTTGCGCATCCGGCCGCCTTCGACGTCACCGATCGTGATGCCGTGCGAGCGGGGATCGAGTCGGCGTCGGGCTCGGGTCGTATCGACATTCTCGTGAACAACGCCGGCAACGCCGGGGCAGAAGGGTTCGGCGGCATCGGTCCCTTCGTCGAATCCCGGCCGGAGCAGTGGCAGCGATTCATCGACGTGAACCTGTACGGCGTCATGCATTGCGCTCACGCGGTACTGCCGAAGATGATCGATGCGGGGTGGGGGCGGATCATCAACATCGTGTCCGATTCGGCCCGCACCGGGGACGCGAACATGGCCGCCTACGCGGCGGCCAAAGCCGGGGCCGCCGGATTCGGCCGCGGGCTGGCGAGTGAGGTTGCCCGTCACGGCATCACCGTCAACAGCCTGGCCCTGGGCACGATGAGAACCGAGATGACCGAGGGGTTCTGGGCCGACGAGGCGAACCTCGAGCGCCAGCGTGCGATCCTGAGCGGCTACCTCGTTCGTCGCCCGGGCGAACCCGACGACGTCGCCTGGATGGTTGCCATGCTCGCGAGTCCACTCGCTGGCTGGGTGACGGGCCAGACGATTCCGGTCAACGGAGGCGCATCCTTCGCGCGGTGATGTTCGCGCGGTGATGTTCGCGCGGTGATGTTCGCGCGGTTAGAGGTCGGTTTCGTCGAGCAGGTGGGGTGCCTCGTCACGGGCTGCGGTGCCGTAGGCGTCGATGGCGTGCTGTCGCGTGGGGTGGTGGTCGGCGTCGAGGGGTTCTAGTCGTAGCCGCGCGGTCGGGTCGTCGACGTGGGGGACCCCGGAGTCGTCCGGCGGCTCAGGTTCCGTCGCGGTCAGTCGAGCGAACATCGCGTCGTTGCCCGCGCCCGCGCCCTCTCCCGTATCAGTATCGGAATGGCCGTCGCCGGCGTCGCGATCGTCGTGTTCGGGGGGTGTCTCCAATTGCTCGCGGCGGCGTTCCTCGGCGATGGAGGACAGCGACAGGCCAATCCGTTCGATCTTCATCGTTCCTCCCCGCAGGTGTTTGTGGACGATTCGGAGCGATCGACTTCCATCGTGGCATGCAGCCTGCGGCGGGGGGCGGATCGGCGTCAGTGCCGTTCAGGCCAGTACCGCTCAGCTCAGTACCACTTAGCTCAGTACTGCTCAGCTCAGTACTGCTCAGCTCAGTACCGCTCAGCTCAGTACCGCTCGAATCGTGCGTCGAGGCGGGCCATGTCCTCAGCGTCTGTTGTGAGGATGAAGGTGCCGAGGCGTTCAGCGATCACGGCGAGGTGAGCATCCACGACGTCCGAGGTGTCCGAGTCGGCAAGCCTTCGGCCGACCGTTCGGGAGTCGGTCAATCCGTAGGTGTCCATCTGGCGAATCAACCGTGCGAGGTTCGCCTGGCGCTGGGGTTGTCGCCACACCTGAGCGAGCACCGGGTGGGTCGTCGACACATCGTCGCCGCGCCGTATGCACTGCCGGACCAGCGCCCACAGCCTCGAGTTGAGGTTCTCGCCGTCGACGATCAGCGGCCCGGCATCGACGATCATCTCGGCACCCCTTGACGGTCGAGAACGGAATCAGCCCAGTCGACATGTGCCTGATCGATTGGGCCGTGGTCGGCCTCCCATCCCTCGATGAGCTCGAGAATCGCATGGTTCCGACGCCTGCGGTTGACCTCGCCGAGCAGCGCCCGCTTGATTGCCAGCGTCTTCGTGCCGTCAAGCTCCACGAGCTCGGCGAGCGCTGCTTCCATCTCGTCGTCGAGATTGATCGTCGTTTTAGTTGCCATATGCATATGGTATGCACTCCATATCGATGTTCCAGCGCGACTCGGCATCAGCTCGCGAGCCGCTCGTCGTTGCCTGAGATGTCCCTGTTGCCGGCACCGCGGTCTCTGGGGTTGGCTTCTCGTCGTCGCCGGAGGCGGTGGAGCCAGGCCTTGGGCTTGGGCGGTTGATCTTGGATCTCGCGGTGTTTGTCGTGGTCGGCCTTATGGTCGTAACCGCACTTCGGGACGAGGTTGTCGATGTCGGTGGCTCCACCGTGTTCCCAGGGGGTGATGTGGTGGGCCTGACACCAGTTGGGGGTGGCGTCGCAGGCGGGGTTGACGCACCCTCGGTAGCGGTGGGCGAGGATGCGACGTTGGATGTCGGAGGCGACTCGGCGTGTTCTTCCGTGGCCGACCGGTTGCCCGCCGTGGTTGAACACGGGGGTGACGTCGGCGCCGGCGAACCAGGCCCAGAGGGTCTCGTCGGTGACGTCGAGGTTGGCTTCGGTGTGGGCGCGCATACCCGCGCCGGTGACGAGATCGTCGGGGGAGGCGACATCGGCGTTGAGGAGCGCATCGAGGTCGATGTGCAGGTAGATGCCGGCGCGTCCCGGTTCGGTGGCACCGCTGCCTTTGATGAGGAGGTCCAACAACGCATCGGCGCGACGCTGGGCGGCCGACTTGGCCTGGTGTTGTGCCAACGCATCGTCGCCGGCGTTCTTGGCGGCGCGGTGGGCGTTGGCCATTGCGGCGTCGAGCAGCGATGCGATGAACGCGCCGTCGTCGGCGCTGAGGTCGCCGGTGAGCGACCAGCGTCCGTTGAACAGCGGCGACAGGCGCACGTTGGACGGTGCGTGTGGCTTGCTGGAGCCTTCGGGCGCGGAGCCGTCGGGGTCGATGAGTTGATGGGCGCGGCCGCACATGGAGCGGAAGTCGTCGACGCGTTCGTCGCGGGCACCTTGAAGGAAGTCGTCGAGCACCGAATCGATGACTTCGGTGGCGAGTTGTTCGTCTTCAGGGGAGAGGTGCTGGGGGATCATGCCCGAGATGGCATCGAGGTGAGCGACGGTGATCGTGGCGCTGCGGATGGCGTCGGTGAGCCCGCGGTGGCGCCGCCACGCGCTGTCAGCGCGTACGAGCTTGGAGGCCTCGGCGTGGGTGAGCCCGTGATGTTCGGCGACCCAGCGCCGACTGGTGGAGACCTGATCGACCTTGTGAAGTTGAGCGACGTTGACCGCTCCGGCCGCGAGCATCTCGGCGAGCTCCGCTCGGTGTCGCAGTTGTGCGGTGAGCCCGTTGAGTTTGCGGAGCCAGTCGATGTCGACGGAGTCGCCGCGGTTGAGGGGCATGGCATCCAGCACGGCGCCGAGAAGACCTTCCGCACGGTCGACGACGGCGGCGAGTTCGCTGAGGAGGATGTCGTTGTCGGCCGTGACCATGGGGGTAAGTATACGAACAGACGTTCGAGTTTGGCAAGTAGTTACGACACATTTCGTGATGTTTTCGTTCTCCGATAACCAGTGGTCGTGATCACGACCACTGGTTATCGGAGAACGGGTTTGGCGGCGGGGTTTGGGGTGCGGGTGTTGGCGTGCGGGTGTTGGTCGGTGGCTAGGCTCCCGGCAGCCGGCGAAGACGATTGGTGGCATCCCCGTGACTGAGCAGCAACCGAGCGAACCGACCGAACAGCGCCCGACCGACTCCGGCACCGACTCTGGCACCGACTCTGGCACCGCGGGCAGGGCGGGAATCTCAGGACGCAGGGCCGTGGGAATCCTCGGGATCCTCGTGGTGGTGCTCGTCGGGGTGTTCGCATGGATGACGTTGCGGGACAACGCCCGGCCGGTCGACATCGAGGACGCCAAGAACCGGATCTCCACCACCGTCGACCTCGAAGCCAAGGGCGAGCAGGGTGAGGGCGAGCAGGGCCCCACCCCCTCGACGGAACGCGTTCGTCCGGCACCCGGCATCTATCGGTTCACCGGAGAGGGGACCGAGTCGCTGTCGACACCGCCGCTGTCGCAATCCCAGGGTCCGGAGATGCCCGCGACGGTCGAACATGACGGCGACGACTGCTGGACCTTCCGCATCGACTACAGCACCAACCACTGGCAGCAGTGGCGCTACTGCTGGAGCGGGGACGATCTCGTCGAGACGGGTGGAACGACGTGGCAGCGTTGGGTGATCGGCCCGACATCGATCGCGAACACCGGTGTCTTCGAGTGCACTGACGAGACGGTCGTGATTCCGGCCGAACGAGGCGATGGGGCCTCGTGGACCGGAACCTGTGTCGGAACCAACGATGCGGCCGAGGGTGAGATGACCTCGACCGGCCCCTACCGTTTCGCCGGCGAGACGACGCTGGCGGTCGGCGACACAAATCTCGACGTGTTGCATTTCGTGCGGGAGCGCACGATGAGCGGAGCCCAGACCGGAACCGAGCGAACCGACGTGTGGTTCGACGCGGAGACGGGTCTGCCCGTGCGCAACGAGCGGAACCTCGAGGCCGAAACCGACACCGTCATCGGGGCCTCGACCTATACCGAGCAGGGATGGTTCCAACTCGCCGAACTCGGCACGCTCTGATCGGCACGCTCTGATCGGCACGGTCTGATCGGCACGGTCTGAGTGGTCCTACTGAGTGGTCCTACTGGGTGGCGAGATCGACCCGGTTGTCGATCGGGGGAGCCATCGAGTCGCGTATGGGGTCGACGCCGCGCAGTTCGAATCGCACCTCACCGAGCACCTCGGGGTCGAGTTCGGCGCGTGCGCTGAGGCGGTGATCGATAGGGCTCGACGGAAGGAACCCGATAGTGAATCCGGCCGTGCCGTAGGTCAGGGGAGTGGTGGCGGCCACCAAGGCCGACCCGACCGGCACGTCGCCATAGAGCAGCTCGACCGTCCCGCCGGCGCCGAACGGGTCGCGCACGAAATTGGCGCGGACCGTCACATCGGTGGCAGGAAGCGCAACCTCCGCCGTCGCCGTACTGCGTTCGGTGTCGAGATAGTTGTAGGTGAACATCAGCCGATCGTCGTGCACGAACAGCACCCAGCCGCCGGCGTGGCTGCCGTGCGCCGCGATCACCCCGGCAACCGGCGACGACGGATCGCGTCGGTTCAACCTCAGGTCGGCCTCGATGGTCCACTCGCGGTTCTTGAGATTCGGAGCGATCGCCTCCGACAGCGGCCCGACGCGTCCGTGGTAGCGGTACGCCATTCGCTTGTATCGCCCGTCGCCGTGCACCCCGGGTTCGTTGTTCAGCGGCAACACGTTGAAGCGCTTGGCCTCGCGCCACCAGAGCTCCTGCAATTCGGCGAGTTTGTCGGGTTCGGACTCGGCCAGATCGTGACACTCCGAGAAGTCCTCGGCGACGTGATAGAGCTCCCAACGGTCGTCGTCGAAGGTGGCGGCGCTGATGCCCTCATAGTTGGCGATCTGTGGCGGGTGAAAGGTCACCGCCTTCCAGCCGTCGTGATACAGCGCTCGTGATCCGATCATCTCGTAGTACTGCGTCCGAGGCGGCTCAGTCCCGCCAGCCTCGCCGCCACCAGCCCCGCCGCCAGCCCCGCCGCCAGCGAGCAGCGTGTCAGCGAAGCTCGTCCCTTCGATCTCGCTCTGTTGGACCCCGGCGATCGATCGTGGGGACTCGATGCCGATGAGCTCCAGCAGGGTCGGCATCAGGTCGATGGCATGCACGTAGCGGCGCGGCGTCGTGCCCGGCGACGCGATGGCAGCGGGCCACGAGATGATGAGGGGGTCGGTGACGCCGCCCTCGTGGGTGTCGCGCTTGAAGCGTTTGAGCGGTGTGTTTCCTGCCCACGCCCACCCCCACGGGTAGTGGTTGTTGGCCCTCGGTCCTCCGAGTTCGTCGATACGGCGCAGGTTCTCGTTGAGGTGCTCGGGGACGAAGTTGAAGAAGTACAGCTCGTTGAACGAACCGGCCGCCCCGCCCTCGGCGGACGCACCGTTGTCCGACAACACGATCACGATGGTGTTGTCGGCCTCGCCCAGACGTTCGACATAGTCGAGTAGCCGACCGACCTGGGCGTCGGTGTGGGTGAGAAATCCGGCGTATACCTCCATCATTCGTGCGGCGAGGCGCTGTTCGTCGGCGCTCAACGAGTCCCACGCCGGCACCCAGGCCGGCCGCGACGACAACTGGGTTCCCTCGGGCACCAACCCGCTCGCGAGTTGCCGTGCGAAAACCTGTTCGCGCCACAGATCCCACCCCTGATCGAAGTGCCCCCGGTAGGCGTCGATGTAGGAGTCCGGCGCCTGATGGGGTGCGTGGCAAGCGCCGGGGGCGAACCACATGAAGAACGGCCGCCGCTGCATCGAACCTCGCAGGTCGGCGAGGTAGCCGATGGCCTCGTCGGTGATGTCCTCGGTGAGGTGGTAGCCCTCCTCGGGCGTTCGTGGCGGCGGGACGTGGGAGTTGTCGCGCACCAGGTCGGGAGCGAACTGATCGGTTTCGCCGCCGAGGAATCCGTAGAACCGTTCGAAGCCACGCCCGAGCGGCCACTTGTCCTTCGGGCTGCCCGCAGCGGTCTGGGTCGCCGGGGCGAGATGCCACTTGCCCAGTGCGAAGGTCGCGTAGCCGGCATCGCGCAGGATCTCCGACAGGAAGCCGTTCTCGTGCGGGATGTGGGAGTTGTAACCGGGAAATCCCGAGGCCAACTCGATGATTCTCGCCATCGAGTTGCTGTGGTGATTGCGGCCGCTCAACAGCGCCGCGCGGGTGGGGGAGCACAGGGCTGTGGTGTGGAAGTTCGAATAGCGCAGACCACCGGCGGCGAGCCGGTCGAAGGTCGGGGTTGCAATATCGGAGCCGTAGCAGCCGAACTGGGCGTAGCCGACATCGTCGAGCACCACCACGATCACGTTCGGCGCCCCGGTCGGTCCGTGGTCGGCCTCGGGCCACCACGGGGTCGACTCCGACAGCGTGTTGCCGATCGTCCCTTGGAAATTCTCTGTCATGGCAACCGACTCCTTGGTTTGTTTGAACGAGCGTCGCTCAGGACGCAGATGAACCGACGCGGACCTTGGCCAGTCGAAACGCATCCGCGAGCGCGACGATCGCACGGTCCTCGTAGGCGGCCGCGCTCGGGACCAATCGGGTGAAGGCGAACGAGACGTGGATGTGGCCGTCGAGTCGGGTGTGGCGCGCGTCGACGCCCGCGGCGATGAGCGCGTCGGCATAGGCCGCACCGTCGCCGCGAAGGCGGTCGTAGCCGACGGTCATGATCCACGCGGGCGGTAGACCGCTGAGATCCTCGGCGAGCAGCGGCGACGCGAGCGGGTTGGTGTACTCGGCCGGGTCGTCGATGTAGGACTCCAGGTAGTCGTCGATCGCCGCGGCGTCGAGGAGGTAGCCGTCGGGCACGTTGCGGTGGCCCTCCTGAGACAACGTGCAGTCGAGGGCCGGGACGTCGAGCCACTGGTACATGATCTCGGGGCCGCCGCGATCCCTCGCCAACAGGCACAACGCCGCCGCAAGATTGCCGCCGGCGGACTCTCCGCCGACCGCGATCCTCGTGACGTCGAGGTTGAGTTCCTCAGCGTGATCGACCAGGAAGTTCAATGCGGCGAAGCAGTCGAGTGGAGCGGTCGGGAACTGATTCTCGGGGGCGAGTCGGTAATCGACCGAGGCGACGACACAGCGGGCGCCGTCGGAGACCATCCGGCAGCGTCCCTCGCGCTCCTCGATCGTTCCGGCGCACCACCCGCCGCCGTGGATGAACACATAGAGCGGATGCGGCCCCGGCCCGTGCGGAACCAGGCACCGGACCCGGATCCGGCCGCCGTCGACCGGCACGGAGTACTCGACCTCCCGGGCGGGGTTCGGCCCCATCCTCATGACCAGCTTGGCGCCCTTGGCCGAGACTGCGTTGCTCTGCGTGCGACGAACCGACATCGGCTGGGTCAGGTCGTTGGGCCGTAGCGCTGCGAACTTGAGAAGCTTCTGAACGCGGGAGTCGAGAGTCATATGAGCCATCCTGACACGGCCGCCGCGTCGTGGTTACTGCACCTGGGTGATCAGCGCAGCAGCCTGGGCCATCGCCTCGGCCTCGTCATCGCTCAACGCGATCGACGGGTCGGCTACCGGCCCGGTGCCGTGCAACTCGCCGGCCTCGCTGAAATCGAAGACCATGGCGAACTTTCGCAACAGTGCCTGGGACGCGAGGTTCTCCGACAACACCTCTGCGGTGAATTCGGTGATGCCGTTCACCTGCGCTGCAGCGCCAAGCGCGGCGATGAGGACCGACGCGACGCCGCGCCGTTGCCAGTCTTCGGCCACGCCGAAGGCGATCTGTGCCGAGGCCGGATCGTCGACGCGGATGTAGCGCGCCGAACCGACGGCCTCGGTTGGCTCGTCGATCCCGTCACCGTTGTCGGCGAAGGCGATCCAGGCGAAATGATCGACGAAATCGATGTCGATGAGTTGGCGCAGGACGTGATCGGGCGGGGCGGCCGAGAAGAACCGCATGTAGCGCTTGCGGGGCGGCCAGCTCTCATAGACGTGCATGAAGGCGTCGTGGTCGGTGGCGAGCAACGGCCGCAGTCGCAGCGCCCCGCCATCGGGAAGGGTCACCCGCACCGCCGGCACGCGAGGGGCGATGCGTCGAGCGGTGAGTTCGGCCAGGTCGCGCCCGGCGTCGGGGGAGCGGTCGAACAGGTCGAGGAGGTGTTCGAGGGTTCCCTGATAGCCGGTGACCTCCTCGGTGGCCACGCAGGTTGCCGTGCGTCGGGTGCCGCGAAGCAACGCCAACTCGCCGAGGATGGAACCGGCACCCACCGAAGCGACGTCCTCGCCTCCGACGGTGACCGATGCATTACCGCCGGTGACGAACATGAACCGTTCCCCCGGGCCGCCCTCGGTGAAGATCACCGCGCCCGGCGGGTACGTCACCGCCGTGAGGGTGGCGAGGTAGTCGGCTCGTTCGGCGTCGTCGAGGTAACTGAGCAGCGCGTGTGGCACGAGGCGAAGGCTACGCGAGGCGACAGCGCCGTGTCGGACAGCACCGTGTCGGACAGCACCGTGTCGGACAGCACCGTGTCGGACAGCTACGCGTCGCGAATGCCGAGCGCTCGATGGGCGAAGGAACGCACCATGGCGAGTGACTGCTCGAAGCTGCGCTGCGAGATCCGTCCCGGGGGCACCCCGCCCGCGCCCCAGACGAGCGATTGCAGGAGTTCGACGTCCTCGTCGGTGGCCAACGGCATCATTCCTGCGGCGCGACCGGCGCTGATGGTGTCCCGAAGCGGTTCGGCGAACAGTTCTAGCGCGGCGAGCACCGTTTCGGTGTACCCCTCGGCGCGTCGAGCCCCCGGCGACGCGAGAATGGCGGCTCGTTTGGCCTTGCGAGGATGGTGGCCGACCGCCAGCATCGCGGAGAGCCAGGCATCGAGGGCCTCGACCGGATCGGCGGCGTTCTTGGTCCGCAGGGTGATCTGCTCGGCGATGCGCTGAGCCTCACGATGATAGATGGCGCAGACCAGTTCGTCCTTGGACGCGAAATGTCGATAGAAGGAGCGGGTCGACACGTCGGCCTCGGCGAGGATGTCGGCGACCGCCACATCGTCGAATCCGTTGCGTTCCATGACGGCGATCGACGCATCCAACAGAAGCTGTCGTTCGTGTGCTTCGTCGAAACGCCTCGGGCGCCCGGGACCGGCCATGGCGCCCAACGTATCGGACAACGTTCGGGCCGTGACGCTCGATCGCTACCCTTTGGCGACGTAACCGTTGGAGAGTGGAGCGAGGGTCGTGAAACGCCAGGACAAGGCCGACCGCATCGGCGAGATGCTCGACGAGATGTACCCCGAACAACCGATCCCGCTCGACCACCACGATCCCTACACCCTGCTCGTGGCCGTGGCGCTGTCGGCACAGACAACCGACAAGAAGGTCAACGAGGTGACCCCGGCGCTGTTCGCGAGGGCATCGACCCCTCAGGAGATGGCGTTGCTCGACCCCGAGGAGATCCGCGAGATCATCCGCGAGGTCGGCCTCGCGCCGACGAAGGCCAAGAACCTGTCGACGATGGCACATCAGATCGTCGAACACGGGGGCGAGGTCGTCGCGGATTGGGAGTTTCTCGAATCGCTGGCCGGGGTCGGTCACAAGACCGCGAGTGTGGTGATGAGCCAGGCCTTCGACGTCCCGGCCTTCGCCGTCGACACGCACATCCATCGGCTCGCTCATCGGTGGGGGCTGTCGAACGGAACCACGGTGGATCGCACCGAACGCGATCTCAAGGCGGTGTTTCCCAAGGACACCTGGAACCGCCGTCACCTGCAGATCATCTTCTTCGGGCGCGAGCACTGCCCGGCGCGGAACCACGATCTGACGACCTGTCCGATCTGTTCGTGGGCGTCGACGAAGAAGATGCAGTCGGGCGCGGTCACACACTCGAAACGCTGAATCGAGATGCGCTGAATCGCAGCGCGCGGCGACGTTGCCTCGGCTCAGCGGGCGTCGAGGTGCAAGATGTCGATCGAGAGCTTGCGCAGCGCCGAGGCCGACAGCGCTTTGGCCTGCTCGCGATGGGCTGCGGCGAACTCGAAGGGCGCCGAGTCCCGGCCGAGGGCGATCACCTCGTCGCGGTCGGTCGCCGCGGCGACCGGGTCGCCGAGTGAATGGTGGGCTCGTGAGCGGGCGAGGAGCAGCTTGGCTCGTGCGCCGGGGGTGCCCTCGAGGGTGAGCGCGTGGTCGACATGGGTGACCGCTCGGCCGGGGTCGCCGCACATCAGCGCGAGCTGGGCGGCGAAACGACGCAGGTTCGGCTCGTTCGGAACCCGCGCACACAGCGACTCGATCGCGGCCCGTGTCGTCGAGGGAGTTGCCCCGCCGAGGTGCCGCTGGACGACCTCCGCGATCTCGTAGGAGACCGCCCGTTCGTCGAGAGCGAGCGGTCTGCCGCGGTGGTCGCGACCCCGAATCGGTCCGATGCCGATCTGTTCGTCGTCGACGACTCCCACGACGCCGACGGGCCCGTCCCAACTCCACGGCACGGTCGCGTACGGACCGAACCCGGTCGGGGTTGCGCCGACCGAGACATCGATCGACCGGGCTTGCGGATTCGACACGATCGAGGCCACCGAGTGGTGGGCCACCACGCTGTGGCCGCACAGGCGCACGATGTCGTCGCTCAGGTCGGTCTGATCGATCGCCCCGAGGTCGCCCAACACCTCCTGCAGCGCGGCCGAGTCGATCGAACCGCGATGGTCTTCGACGAATCGCTCGAGTTGGCACTGGCGGTCGTCGGAATCGGTGGCGAAGTCGGGGGAGGCGACGACCTCTCCGGGGCGCAACTCGCTGCTCAGGTAGCGATTGGTGCAGGTCAGGTGGGTGTCGGCGGAGTCGCTGAGGGTGACGGCGGTGCGTTTGGCCGTGGTTTCGAGCACAGCGGCCCGGTTCTGCGACGCGGAGGAGATGAGCAGTCCCCAGGTCGAGGTGGCGCCGAGTCGCCGACCCGTCTCGATCGCCGAGTCGAGGGTGTCGCAGGTGCGGATGATCTCGTGGCCGAGGTCGATCACCGACGGGCCCGACCAGCCGACCTCGCGGTGGAATCGGGTGTGGACGCTCAAGGTCAGCCCGGCCTCGTTGAAACAGGTGATGCCCGGAGCGTCGAGGCCCCGCGTGGTGACGAATCCGTAGCGCAACCCGTCGTCGGGATCGCAGAACACCACGGCCGGGGCACGGTCCCAGATCGAGCCTCCGGGAAAGTCGAAGTTCCGGGCATGGCGCAACGCCTCGTCGGAGGTCGCTGCGCCCCACACGGCCACCGCCGAACACATCGGTACCGCCGCCACCTGCAAGGGCTTGGTGAACATCGAGGTGCGGCCGACGACGCCGACCATGTTCTGCAGGGCCTCCATCACGAAGGTCGCGCTCACCCGGTCCGCCGGCAGGCCGAGTTCGGCGAAACCCGCCGCCGTGCGTTGCGCGTAGTCGGCGAAGTGCCCGGTGCGGATCCGGTGAAGCCTTCGACGTTGCCGGGCGAACACCGTGTCGACGATCCGTTCGACAGTACGGCGCTGTCGATGCGGCATTCCCGCGGCGATCATCGTGGCCGCCATGGTCGGACGCTCGGCGTAGAGATCGATCGCGGCCTGAAACCCGCCGTCGGTCGCGGCGAGTTGGCCGAACTGTCGCCCCATCTCGACCTGAGTGCCCCGCAGGCGGTACACCCGCAACGGCAACACGTTGGCGGTGGCCAGCGCGTACGCCGTGCTGAGTTTGTGATCCGTGCTGCGTTCGTGATCCATGCGGCGCTCGTGAGATCGGGCGCTATGACGGCCGGCGCGCGAGCGGGGGAGTGATTTCGCCGCTCCGCAGCGTCCGCATCACGTCGATCCGTTCCTGGGGGTCGCGGCTCAGCCGGTAGCGGTCGAACAGCGCCATGAGGAAGCTCAACATCACCATGTAGAACACCGTCGACCACCGCAGCCCGTAGACCCGCGAGTCGCCGCCGAATCGGGCGTCCACCCACACGATTGCGATGTTGATGGCGAGCGTCGCTAGGAACTGGGTGAACGAACTCGCCCACACCTTGCCGAAACGCCGGATGACCTGGCTGATGAGCGTGTTGGCGACGACCAGGACTGTCACGCCGATGGCGAGTTGAGTGTCGGTGGCCTGTACCCCGGGAATGACCTGGGAGAAAATCACGGCGATCAAGGCGCACAACATGATCTTTTCCACGAGGATCGCCGAGAAGAAACGCTCGCGACCGCGGCCCTCGTAGTCGCTCAGTTGCAGGTGATCGTCGACGCGCACGGTGAAAGGCCAATCGGGTGCGGGGATTCGCCCCCGCAGCGACCAGACCACGAACCCGATGAGGCCGAGCCCGCCGAAGATGACCAACCACCCGATCGGATACTCGGCGAGGGTGTCGGTCACGTCGAACTGAGCGACGTGGATCCACCATTCTTGGGGCAACTTGATGAACACCCAGATGGCCGCAGCGAGGCCGGCGACTTGGCGGGACTTCAGGACGAACGGGTTCCAGCGGGTACGGATGGCCTCGTACGCGATGAAGTAGTACTCGAAGGTGTTCGGGAACACCATGAGGATCCAACGCCATTGGGTGGCTTCGAAGAACGCGACGCCTACGAGACGAAATAAAAAGAGGAACCGGGCGATGTCGAAGGCCACCGGTTCGCGCCAGTTGCGCATCGTCGACAAGTACGCGATCGCTAGGTAGTAGACGTCGAGGGCCTTGTCATAGGACTGGTATCCCGGTAGATCGCTGTCGGTGAAGATCTGAAAGATCGTCTGGTCGACACCGTCGATGATGAGCGCCAACACGATTGCTGGCAGCGGAAATTTCGGAATGAACAGTGGGACGACGAGTCGCAAGACAACGACGGTCACCATGATGAAATCGGCCACTGGCCCTCCTTGGCCCGCCACACTAGGGCAGGTGGACCGCGTCGTAGCCCCTCAACGACTGGGACTCGGCCAGGTCGGCCGCGTCGGCGATGAGCGCTTCGGTCACCTCGACGATCACCAGTGAGTCGACGAGTGCGCTGAACGCTCGGCGCGCGCGTTGATACTGACGTGAGTCGAGACGTCCGCTCGTCGACGCCCGACAGTCGCGCGACCGGTCTACCGTGCTCGCTCAGTTGCTGATGAGGGGGTCGCGGGGGAGTCCGAGGATGCGTTCGCCGATCTGGTTGCGCTTGATCTCGGAGGTTCCGCCGGCGATCGACAGGCCGCGGTGCCACAACGCCAACATGTTCGACATCTCGCCGGGGCCCTCGTTGAACGCGGCGTCGGGACCGGTGAGGGCGGTGAAGATGGCGGTGGCCTCGTGGCCGTTCTCGCTGAGTACCAGCTTGGTGATCGCGCCTTCGGGGCCCGGTTCGCCGCCGGCGACCGCACGGTTGGCAGCGCGAAGGTTCAACAGGGTGCAGGCGTTGTCGTGGGCGATGTACTGGCCGATGCGTGCGGCGCCGCCGATGAGTCGTTCGGGGTGCTGGTCGTGCATGGGGATGAACGACTCTCCGGGCATGTTCATGCCGCCTTGGCCACCGCCGATCGACACCGACTCGTTGCCGAGGGTCGAGCGGGCGACGGTCCAGCCGCCGTCGACCGGGCCGACCACGTCGTCGTCGGGGACGAACACGTCGTTGAAGAACACCTCGTTGAACTCCGACCCGCCCGAGGGCATCTTGATGGGCCGGACCTCGACGCCGTCGGCTTCCATGTCGATGACGACCATGGTGATGCCCTGGTGCTTGGGCACATCGGGGTTGGTGCGCACGGTGGCGAAGCCGTACTTGGAGTAGTGCGCGCCCGAGGTCCAGACCTTCTGGCCGTTGATGAGCCAGCCGCCATCCACCCGGGTCGCCCGGGTCTTGATCCCGGCGGCGTCGGAGCCGGCGTCGGGTTCGGAAAACAGCTGGCACCAGATGAGGTCCTGGTTGAGCGCCGGCTGCACCCAGCGGGCGATCTGATCGTCGTTCGCGTGCTGGATGAGAGTGAGAATGACCCAGCCGGTGATGCCATAGGCGGGCTTGCGCACCCCGGCGGCCTTGAACTCCTCTTCGATGACGAGCTGTTCGACGGCCCCTGCGGCACGGCCCCACGGCTTGGGCCAGTGCGGCATCGCGTAGCCCTCGGCCAACATGGCGGAGCGGGTCGCGGCGGAGTCGAGCCCCTTGACCCGCTCGGCGAAGGCGCGGACCTCGTCGCGGATCGGCTCGGCCTCTGGCGGCAGGTCGACCGAGCGCTCGCGCTGCACGCCATCGCGGGCCAACTCGACGATGCGCTCGGCGCTCGCCTTTTCCGACAACAGCACCTTCATCGCGGTGGCGCGTCGCAGGTAGATGTGGGCGTCGTGTTCCCAGGTGAAGCCGATGCCGCCGTGCACCTGCATGCACAACTGGCAGTTCCACTCAGCGGTGCCGATGGCGAGGGTTGCGGCGATGGCGCTCGAGATCGAGAGCTGGTCGCCGCCGCTGGCCTCGGCGCGGGCCGCGTCCCACACCGCCGCGGTGGCCAGTTCGGTTCCGACGGCCATGTTGGCGCAGTGGTGCTTGACGGCCTGGTAGGTGCCGATCACCCGCCCGAACTGCAGGCGTTCGTTGGCGTAGGCGGCAGCGAGGTCGGTGGTCTCACGGGCGATGCCCATCGCTTCGGCAGCGAAGTAGAGCCGTGCATAGTCGACGAGCGCACGGGCACCGCCGGCGATGACCGTCGCCGGTGCGGCATCCAGGGTGATGCGCGAGCTGCGGCGGGTCAGATCCAGGTTCTTCGGGGTCTCGACGGTGATCCCAGCGGCGGTGGTGTCGACGAGTGCGAGGTCCTCGCCGACCGCGATGGCCAACACGTTGGCGAGGGCGCCGCTGATGACGACGCCGGCGTCGCCGTCGACCGTTGCGGACGCACCCGATCCGTTCAGCGTGAGGTCGTTGTCGATCGAGATCGCGGCAACCGTCGTGCCAGCGGCGAGTCCGCCGAGCCAGGCCACCTTGGCGGCCTCGTCACCCGAGGCGGCGATGGCGGCGGAGGCCACGATCGTGGGCACGTACGGGCCGGGAGCGGCGTGGCGTGCGAGCGCCTCGATGATCACGACCTGTTCGGGGGCGCCGTAACCCGATCCGCCGTGTTCCTCGGGAAGGTGCAGTCCGAGCCAGCCGAGCTCGGCCAGGTCGGACCAGAACGTCGGCAGGGTCTCGTCGTCGGTGGTCAGCAGCGCGCGGGCCGCGCCCTTGGAATCGACGCGGGTCAGGAAGGCATCCGCGGTCTCGGCGAGGGTGCGGTGGTCGTCGGTGATGGCGATGGTCATGGAGGTACCTCTCGTTCGGTTCGGTTCGTTCGGTTCGATCTGGTTGTCGGCGGTGTGGGTCAGATGCGCTCGATGATGACCGCCGGGGCCATGCCGCCCGCAGCGCACATCGTGACGAGCCCGAAGGTGCCGTCGGTGCGTTCGAGTTCGTCCAACACGGTGCCGATGAGCATCGCCCCGGTGGCGCCGATCGGGTGGCCGAGCGCGATGGCGCCGCCGTTAACGTTGATCTTGTTGCGGTCGATGTCGAGGTCGCGGATGAACTTCTCGGCCACGACGGCGAAGGCCTCGTTCACCTCGAACAGGTCGATGTCGTCCAAGGTCAGCCCGGCCTTGTCGAGCACCTTGCGTGCCGCGGGCACCGGGGCGTTCAACATCAGCGTCGGATCGTCGCCGACGTTGGCGAAGGCCCGGATGCGGGCGCGGGGCGTCAGCCCGTTGGCTTTCGCGTAGGCGTCGGAGGTCATGAGGATCGCGGCGGCGCCGTCGACCACACCGGAGCTGTTGCCGGCGTGATGAACGTGTTCGATGTCGAGGCCGGGGAACTTCTGGTGCACCAGCGATCGGAAGGTGGTGCCCTGATCGTCGAGCGGGTGGTCGGCCAGGGTCGTGAACGCCGGGGTCAATCCGGCGAGCGACTCGAGCGTCGTCTGGGGACGCGGGTACTCATCGCGGTCGAGGGCGAGGGAGCCGTCGGGGTGATGGACGGCGATGAGTGACTTGTCGAAACGCCCCTCGGCCTGGGCGACCGCGGCGCGGCGTTGGGATTCGAGGGAGAGCTCGTCGAGGGCCGAACGCGGGATCTTCTCGAGCGTCGCAATGACGTCGGCCGATACGCCCTGATGGGGTTGGGGGTGGATGGCACGAAGGTGTTCGTTGCCCGAGTCGAGGAAGGGCATCGGCGTGCGCGGCGAGTTCTCGCGATAGCTCGACATCATCTCGGATCCTCCGGCGATGACGACGTGTTCCATCCCGCTCATGATGGTGGCGGCGCCGAGGTTGGCCACGGTGATGCCCGACCCACAGAAGCGGTCGAGGGTGACCCCCGAGGCGAGGGTGTCGTAGCCGGCGTCGAGCGCGGCCATGCGCCCGAGGTCGCCGCCCTGGGTTCCGACCTGTCGGCTCGTGCCGAAAATGATGTCGTCGACCTCGGCGGTGTTGAGGTCGTTGCGCTCGGCGATTGCCTTGAGGACCGCGGCGCCGAGGTGCTGCGGGTGATGTCCGGTGAGGGCACCCTTGCCCGGCTTACCCCCGCCTCGCGGCGTGCGAACCGCATCGATGATCCATGCTTCGGTCATGTGTCCAAACCCCCTGGAGCTAATTTGAGAATCCTATTCTAAATCCGTGGCCGGCGAGCCGAAATCGTGGTCGGTGAGCCAACGGGTGATGATGCCCACGGCCTCGGCGAGCTTCGGGCGCTGGTCGTCGCCGAGGTAGTAGTGGGTCGCCCCGTCGATGCAGTGCAGTTCCTTGTCCTCGTGGCCGATGGCGTCGTAGAGGTCCAACGCGAACTGGGGCAGACAGATGTTGTCGGCGCTGTTGTAGATGACCAGCGCCGGAATCGAGATCGTCGCCGCAGCGCGCGGCCCGTCGCCGTTGGCGTCGTCGAGGCTCCACTGCGACAGCCAACTGCGCAGCGTACAGAACCGGGCGAGGCCGACGGGGCCGTTGTTGACCACCCGCGGATCACCGAGGAACGACACGCCGACCTCGCGGTCGTTCGGATCGATGGTCCCGTCGAGCGCGGCCGGATCCGCCATCGTGCCGTGCACGACGAATGCGAACTCCTCGTTGTCCCGGCCGGAGGCCCGAAGTTCCGCGAGCTTGGCCTTCACCCATGCGGTGATACGCCGGTTCCGTGCCACTTGCGCCGCACGGTAGCGCTCGAGCCACTCGCGGTCGTAGGGGGGTTGTGGGGCGTCGGGGCCGTAGAGATCGAAGGCCGGGTCGCGGTCGTCCGGGTTCGACTCGTCGCGTACCGCGGGGTCGAGCGACAGGGTGAGGGTGCCGTGGCGCGACGGGTGCGCGGCGAGCAGCATGATCCCATCGGCGGGGATGAGGTCTGCGGCGGTGAGGTCGGGCGGATCGCCCGCCGGCGTTTCGGTGAGCGTCGGGTGTTCGGCCTGCGATTGGTAGAACAGCGACAGCGAACCGCCTCCCGACCACCCGGCGAGCACGACCTTGGCGTAGCCCAGGCGTTGCTTGGCGTCGCGGATGCAGGCGCCGAGGTCGAGCACGACCTTTTCCATGATGAGGGCGAAGTCGGCCCGGTAGTGGCTGTTGCAGTAGATGACGTGATGTCCCGCCTTGGCGAGACCGCGCACCATCGGCAGGTACGCGCCCGCTCCGACCGGATGCATGAACACGATGACCGTGTCGCTGTCCACCCCGACCGGCTTGAGGAGATACGACTCGCACAACACGACGCCCTCGTCACCGCCGTAGGTGTCTTTGAACGCTGCCTGTTCGACCCTAACGATCGGGTACGCGATGGTCTCGACTTTGTGGCCCACGAGGCCCCCCTGATGTGGTGTTGTGGTGTCGCCTTGCGTGTTGCGTGTTGCGTGTTGCGTGCGGCGTGGACTCAGACCATGTCGGCGGGGCGCAGGTCGAATCCGAGCGCGACCCGGCCGGCGAGTTCGGCGGTGCGGTCCCAGTCGAAGATGACGTGACCCTTCAGGGTTTCCAGGTCGCGTTGGATGCGCTGGAGCGGGTGATCGCTGCGGTACACGCTGGCGCCCGCCCCCTCGCACACGGTGCTGACAACCGAGCGCGCCGAGGCCACGACGGCCGCCGCGGCCAGCCGGGTGTCGACCCGCACCCCCATCGACACCTCGCCGAGGTCGGCGGCCGCCATGAGCCGGGCAACGGTGGCGTCGAAGTGGTCGCGGGCCTGGCGCAGATCCGATCGCGCCTTCGCCAGGCGGATCTGTGCCGCGGGCTGCTCGGTCGCCTTGTCTCCCAGGCTGTAGGCGAGCACGCGGGTGCGCAGACGTTCCTCGTAGAGGTCCACCGCCCACTCCGCCCCGCCGAGCGCCGGGGCAGCGGCCAGGAGGGCGAGCACCGGAGGGACGGGCAGGTTCGCCAATCCGTCGCCGTCGACCCCGACGGTGCTGTCGAGAAATGCGCGGGCGTCCAGGGTGCGGTGATCCGGGACGAACACGTCGTCGGCCCGAACCGTGTTGGAACCGGTGGCGCGCATGCCGGCGGTGAACCACACGTCGTCGACGCGGACCTCCCCGATCGGCACGACGCAGAACTTCATCGCGAACTTCGGCTCGCTTTGGATGGCGTGCACCATCACCCACTCGGCGTGGTTGACCCCGGTCGCCCACTCCCACGATCCGTTGAGGACCACGCCGTCATCGGTTGAGGTGATCGACCCGGTCGGGGCCAGTGGAGCCGGAGCGAGCGGAGCGGGGTGGGCGGCGAAGATCTCGGCGACGCCGGCCGCCGGGAACTTCGACATCAGCCAGCTGTGCATGACGAGAAACGACAGCGTCCACGCCGACGCGACGTCGCCATGGGCGAGGATCCGCGTGCCGCCGAGTAGTTCGTCGAGCGGTTCGGCGAGTCCGCCGAGCGAGGAGGGCACCACCGATCGAAACAGATCCTCCTCATGGGCGGCGGCGATGACCCGATCGCTGAGCCGACGTTGTTCCTCCGCGCTGGGTGCCTCCTCGCGAAGCAGCTCCACCAGGCGCTCGCAACGTGCAGCAAACCCGTCCATAGATCCCCCTTGATTCGGTCGGCCGTCGTCGGGCCGCGCCCTCGGCGCACAAACTAAGTTCGGCCATGTTGTCATCTCAAGGGGGAAGCTGATGAGACCCAACGCCGTCCATCACCTGGCGATCATGACCAGGGACCTGCCCGCGCAGCTCGAGTTCTTCACCCAGGTGCTCGGCCTGCCGCTCGTGGCCCTCTACGACATGCACGGCGTCGAAGGTGCGCTACATGCGTTCGTGGCGTTGAACGACGCGGAGTACGTGGCGTTCGTCTGGGCGCCGGGCGTCGAGGAGATCGAGCCGATCGACCAGGTGACCCACGCCGGACACGGCGGCGGGCTGAGCGCGGCAGGAACGATGCAACACGTGTCGTTCAACGTCGATACCTTCGACGCGCTCGAGACCCTGCGCGACCGGCTCCGATCCAACGGCGTGCCGGTGTTCGGTCCGATCGATCACGGGATGTGTTCGTCGATCTACTTCGCCGGCCCGGAGGGGCTGACACTCGAGGCCGCGTGGTCGGCCAAGCCCGTGGACGGCCGCGAATGGATCGACCCGTCGGTGTTCGAACGGGCCGGGGTGAGCGCTGGCGACGTCGAGCGGTTCCGGCAGCCGCCGACCTTCGAACGCCCGGCCGAGGCGGTTGCGCAGCCGGGCCTCGACGCCGCCGGGCCCCACCTCGGCTACCCGAGCGATCAGTACGAGTTCATGTTGACGCTGCCCGACCACGTCATCGCCAAGGGAGCGAGCGTGCCCGACCCTCCCGTGCGCATCGACTGAACCGTCCGGGTCGCGGTGCCGTGGTCGCCTGGCCGGGGCACTTCGCTCAGCGGTCCTCGGGCCAGATGGGGCGGGGCGACTCGCCGCGCCGGTAGTGGCCGGGGGTGGGCGGGCCGAGTCGGCGGTTCATGCGCTGGGTCATGCCCTCGCTGAGTTGGTCCTTGCCCATCAACTCGATGAACAACGACGCGGCATTGCCGAGGTCGAACCAGTCGCGCTGCCAGGCCCACTGCATGTTGCCGGCGTACTTGAACCACGATCCGCCGATGCCGGCGATGTCGTAGTCGGAGCCGTCGTCACGCTTCACGTCCGCGACCTGACGCCACAGGCCGATGAACATGCCCTTCTTTTCGTCGATGATCAGCGACTCATACGGGTAGGTCCAGCCGGCCAGCCCGTCCATTTCCAGCCCGATCGCCCAGTCGCGGATTTCGTCTTTGCCGTTGGCCATGAAGTCGACCTCGGGGCCGTAGTTCCAGCCGTAGTGCGCATCGTCGGCGTAGCAGTCGACCATCGATCGCCAATCTCCCGACTCTTCGGCGATACGGTTGGCCTCGAGCCACTTGTCGACCATCGCTTCGAGTTCTTCGCGTGGATATCCGGACATAGTTCCCCCTCGTCGTGGTGTCGGGTGTCGCAGGTGGCTAGGTTTCCACCTGTAAAGTTGTCTGTCAACCGTGGGGAAGGGTTTGGAATGAAGGTTCTGGTCACCGGAGCGAGCGGCTTTGTCGGCAGCCATACCGTCGCGGCCCTCGACGCCGCCGGACACGAGGTGACCGCGTTCGTGCGGTCGCCACAGAAGCTGGCGACCGCGCTGGCCCCGTTCGATCTTGCCCGTCAGCCGTCGGTCGCGGTCGGCGACCTCGGGTCCGCGGCGTCGATCGCCGAAGCCGTCGCCGCCGGATCGCATGGGGCCGCCGGATCGCACGGGGCCGCCGGCGGGTTCGAGGCGATCGTTCACGCCGCGGCCGACGTCGGGGTGGCCGGCGGGAGCGGACCTGCCGGCGACATCAACGTCGCCGGCACCCGCGCCGTGTTGGAGGCGGCTGCCGACAACGGGGTGCGTCGGGTCGTGTACACCTCGAGCCTCGCGGTGTTCCTGCCCACCCCCGACGAGGTCATCACCGACGCCAGCGCCTTGGCTGAACCGCTGTCGGCCTACGGGCGGTCCAAACGCGACGCGGAACTGCTGGTTCGCGCCGCCCAGGACGACGGCCGCGACATCGTCACCCTGTATCCGGGCGGGGTCTACGGCCCGATTTCGACGACCCTCGACAACGGGTTCGCGGCGATCATCGGGGCGATGAACTTTGCCATGTTGTGTCCGCCCGGCGGAATGGGAGTGATCGACGTGCGCGACGTGGCCGACCTGATCGTGGCCGCGCTCGAGCGTCCCCAAGGAGCGAACCGGTACCTGTGCGGTGGGCACTTCGTGACCTGGATGCAATGGACCGAGGCGCTTCGACAGGCCGCCGGCACCGAGGTGTCCGCGGTCGAGGTCACCGCGGAGGCGATGATCGAGATGGGCAGGGACTTCGACCGTCAGCGAGAGGCCGGCGCACCGTCGAGTCCGCTTTCGGAGGAGGCGGCGATCATCATGTGCGCGGGCCGCCCGACCGACGACTCGCGAACCCTTGCCGAGCTCAACATGTCGTACCGGCCGGTCGTCGAGACCTTCGCAGATGTGGTCGAGTACTTGCGCGGGCTCGGCGAACTTCCGACAATCGACCGATGACCGCAGTGCAACGGCCACCGCTGACCCGACGGCGCCAGGCGACCTTCGACGGCCTCCTCGACTCGGCTCGGCGGCTCCTCGACGAAGACGGCTACGACGGGCTGACGGTACGTGCGGTTGCACTCGCCGCGGGGGTGACCCACACGACGGCCTATTCCTTCGTGCCATCCAAGGCGCAACTCGTCGCCGAGTTGTACCTGCGCGAGATGGAACGCCTCGACCCGCTGGTGCTCTCACCGTCGGCCTCGCCGGCCGACCGGGCAGCAGAGGCGATCGAGGGGCCCGCGTTGTTGTTCTCCGGCGAACCCGCGGTCGGCCACGCCGTGCAGGTCGCCTTGATGATGGGCGACGGCGACCCAGCGCTCATGCAACTGCGTGAACGGATCGCGGCGATCACCCTCGGTCGGCTTCGCCAGGCGTTGCCCGGAGTGGACGCCGAGGTGATCGGGGTGATCTTCGCCGCCTACAACGGCGCCATGGTCACCGTCGGGATGGGGCACGGAACCCACGCCGACATCGTGCGCACGGTGCGGCGACTCGTCGAGCTCATCGGCCTGAGCTGACCATGCTCACCTGAGGCGCTCAGCCGCGGCGACGCTCGGCGAGACGAACGGCGTAGACCGCGGCCTCGGTGCGGCGGGTCATGCCCATCTTCGACAACAGGCCCGACACGTAGTTCTTCACCGTCTTCTCGGCGAGACCGAGTTCGTCGGCGATTTCCCGGTTGGAGGCTCCGGTCGCGAGGTGATCGAGGATGCGCCGCTCCTGAGGCGACAGCGACTCCGCTCGGGCATCGAGTTCGGCTTCGCCCTGGTCTCGTCGAGGCGCCCGATGGCCACCCGAAGCGCGCGCCGCATCGAGCACCGTTTGGCCCTGAGCCGCGGCGCGGATGGCCGACAGAATCTCGCCGCCGCGGATCTGCTTGAGGAGGTACCCCGCAGCGCCCGCCGCGGTTGCCTCGACGATCGCCCCATCGTCCTCATAGGAGGTGAGGATGAGACAGGCGATGTCGGGGCATTGCTCGCGTACGGCGCGGCAGAGCTCGACACCGGTGCCGTCGGGCAGGTGGAGGTCCAACAGCGCCACGCGGGGGCCGGCCTCGGGGATCTGCGCGAGCGCCTCGACCACGGTCGATGCCTCACCGATCACCGTCAGGTCGGATTCGTTGTCGATGAGGGTTCGCACACCTCGCCGGACGATCTCGTGATCGTCGACGAGGAATACCGTCACGTCCATCACACCAGTGTGGCCGACAGAGTCGGCTACGGTGCCACGACATGGGCATCCCGCTGCCGACCCTCGCCGCCGATGAGATCCATCCCAACGCCCCCGCCTGGTTCCGACGGGCGCTGGCGGTGCCCGGAACGATCGAACAGGTGGAGGTTGACGGCGTCTCGGTGGAGTACCTGGCGTGGGGGAAGCGCGGCCGGCCGGGGCTGGTGTTCGTGCACGGCGGCGGAGCCCATGCCTACTGGTGGGCGCCGGTCGCCGCACGGTTCGCCGGCGAATGTCGTGTCGCGGCGATCACCCTGTCGGGCCACGGCGACAGCGGCCGTCGCGAGGTCTACACCTTGGAGAGCTGGACCGATGAGGTCGCCGCGGTCATCGAGGACGCGGACATGGCGCCACATCCGGTGGCGGTGGGCCACAGCATGGGCGGCATGGTCTCGATCGCCACCGCAGCGCGTCACGGCCACCGCCTCGGTGGGGTGATCATCGTCGATTCCCCGGTCGACCGCCCCGACCCGGAGGTGCGTTCGTTCCACCTGCGCGAAGCGTTCGGCAAGAAGCGGGTCTATCCCTCCGTCGACGCTGCCGTGGCTCGATTTCGCACGATTCCGGCCCAGGAGCACTATCTGGACTTCGTGCTCGACTACGTCGCGCGCCGGTCGGTGCGCGCCGTCGAGGGCGGCTTCGCCTGGAAGTTCGACGACCGGATCTTCGAGCAGCTCGGCACCGCCGTTCGTAGCGTGGCGCTGCCGTACCTGCCACATATCGCCTGTCGCGTCGCGCTGTTGCGTTCCGAGTACGGACTGATCAACCCGGAGATCCGCGAGCGGATGTTCGAAGCGATGGGGCGTCGCACCCCGATCATCGAACTGCCCGAAGCCGGCCATCACCCGATGCTCGACGTGCCGCAGATCCTCGTGACTGCGCTGCGGGCGCTGATCGCCGATTGGGATTTCTCGATCCCCTCGGTGGTGCCGCCACCGCCGCTGTCGGTGGACTGAGCGGTCGCAGCTCAGGTTTCGACTGAGCGGTCGCAGCTCAGGTTTCGAGTGGGCCGGTGACCTCGCGCAGCCAGCGCAACTCGTCGCCCCAGTCCTCGGGCGCATCGGCAGGGGACAGGACGAATTTGGAGATGCCGGCGTCGATGTGTTGGTTCAACACCGCGACGAGTTCGTCGGCGCCGCAGGGGTAGCACGCGGCCTCGTACCCGTCGCCGCCGCCGTCGGTGCTGTCGCTGCGGTCGTCGCCGCCGAGCACGGACAGGATGAACCTGCCGAGTTCGGTGCGCTGGTGGCGCGCGTACATGATCGTCATGCCGAAGTGTTCGAGGTCGAAGGTCCGGCCGGCGTCCTCGGCGCCACGCAACACCACCTCACGACAGTGACGGGCGCGCCGCGGGGTTTGAAAGCTGCCGATCCAACCGTCGGCCAGGCGCCCGGTTCGTGCGAGCGCGGCCTCGCTTCTCGCACCGAACCAGATGTCGAGCGGCTCGGCGGGTCGCGGCTTGAGTCGCAGCGCGGATCCCCCATGGGGATGGGGAATCGACTCGCCGGCCCACAGCGCCCGAACGACGGACAGGCCCTCTTCGAACATCGCGACGCGGCGACCCTTCGCAACCCCGAACGGCTCGCGATCGGCGGGATGCGGTGAGCCGAGCCCGAATGCGGGCAGCAGCCGCCCGTCGCTCAGCAGCGACAACGAGGCGAGTTGCTTTGCCATGAGGTAGGGGTCGCGGCCCGGCAGTACCCACACGTTGGCGCCGAGTTTGATGCGGCTGGTGCGCCCGGCAGCGATCGCAAGCGAAACCGTGGGGTCGAGGCTCTCGCCGACGACACGGTCCGACACCCACAGCGAGTCGAACCCGAGCGACTCGACGAGGTCGACAACCTCGCCGAACTGGCTCGGCTGCTCGAGGGTCTGGCCGACCCCGGTTCCGACGCCGATCCTGATCTTCATGTGGACTCCGATGGGTTGGCGTTCGACGCCGGGGCTGGGGCTGGGGCGGGGACTGGGTCGCCGGCCGGGGCTACCGGGATTCGTATCAGGAATTCGGCACCGCCGTCGGGGTGATTGCGCGCCTCGACACCGCCACCGTGCTCGGCGGCGATGGCGTGAACGATGGCCAGCCCGAGTCCGGTGCCCGTTCCCACCCTGGCGCTGTCGGCCTGCCAGAACCGGTCGAAGACCCGCTCAAGCGCCTCGGGGTCGAGGCCGGCGCCGTGGTCTCGCACGCTCAGCGTGGCCGTTGCCCCGTCGGAGGTGACGGCGACCTCGATCGGCGTTGAGTCGGGGGTGTGGCGCAGCGCATTCGTGACGAGGTTGGCGATCGCCTGGCGCAGGTGCATGGCGTCGCCGGCCACCACGACGCTGGTGCTGGCGTCGAGGGTGACCGCTCGATCAGGGTCGGTCGCCCGTGCGTCGGTGCACGCGTCGGCGCCGAGCACGGTGAGATCGACCGGGCGGCGTTCGATCGGGCGCATCTGATCGAGGCGAGCCAGCAACAGCAACTCCTCGACCAGGGTGCTCATGCGCTGAGATTCCGACTCGATGCGGCCCAGCACCACCGCGAGCTGTTCGGGGTCGTCCGCCGCCCCGAGGCGGAAAAGTTCGGCGAAGCCCTGGATCGAGGTCAGCGGGGTGCGCAACTCGTGGGAGGCATCCGCGAGAAACTGGCGCAACTTGTGTTCGGTGGCGTCGCGTTCGCGGAGCGCGACATCGATCTCGTCGAGCATCGTGTCGATTGCGAGCCCGAGTTGTCCGACTTCGCTTTGGGTGTTGGCCGGCGCGACCCGCGCCGTGATCGACCCATGGCGGAGATCGCCGGCCGTGATCGACGACGCGGTCGACGCGATGTTTTCGAGCGGGCGCAGTCCCCGGCGCAGGATCAGCCACGACCCGATGCCGAGCGCCGCCACCAGCCCGATTCCGGCCAGCGCCTCGAGCACGACGAGTCTGCGGATGGCAGCGGTGACCTCCGACAGCGGCACCGCTACGAGCCCGACGCGGTCGAAGGCCATCCTCGTGGCGAAGACCCGCCAGCGTTCCCCGGTGTCGCTTCGAACGTTGAAGAACAGGTTGGTGCCCCGTTCAGGGTTCACCGTCGCGGGGAACTCCGGCGGGTTCTCCGTGCCGAGCAGAACCGCAGATCCGAGCACCTCACCGTTGCGGTCGCGAAGCTCGACCGAGACGTCGAGGCCGGGTCCGAGCACGCGGTGGCGCCCGGTGCCCAGACGCCCGGGTGTCGGCGCTTCGAGGCCGATCTCCGCGGCAAGAAGATTGATCGCCTCCGGGCCGGTGGTGCTGAGGCGTTCGTCGAGTCGGTCGTACTGGCTGGCGGCATAGAAGCTCGTCAGCACGACCGAGAACACGATGAGGCCAACCGAGGTCAGGGCGACGATGGCGAGGGTGAGTCGGAGGCGCAACGTCATGTCGTCGCCATTGTGGCCCAGACGGCGACCCTGGAGTGCGACGCGGTGATGGGCTGCGGTTGCGGCGGCGGTCATGGTCCGATCCTGTGCCCCGACCCTGAGACCGGGCCACAACAATCCTTGGAGTTCGCTCCGAATCCGGTGGCCATGGTTCCGTTGGCGTCGCGGACCCGCTACGAATGGTGCGTGGATCCGAACTCCGACCAACCGCTCGTGCTCGTCGTCGATGACGAGGAGCACATCACCGAACTGCTCGCCATGGGCCTCGGCCATAGCGGGTTCGACGTCGAACGGGTGCATTCGGGTCGAGCGGCGCTCGCCGCCATCAGCACCAGACGTCCCGATCTCGTCGTGCTCGACGTGATGTTGCCCGACCTCGACGGCTTCGAGGTGGCCAGGCGGGTTCGCCAACACGAAGGTGCGGGCACGAAGGTGCCGATCATCTTCCTGACGGCGCGAGACACCACCTCGGACAAGGTGGAAGGCCTACGCCTCGGCTCCGATGACTACGTGACGAAGCCGTTCAGCATCGAGGAACTCATCGAGCGGGTGCGTGCGGTGTTGCGCCGCACCGGTGGCGTCGGCCCGGGATCGAACACGCTGCGCTATGCGGATCTCGAACTCGACGTCGATACCCGCGAGGTGTGGCGCGGCGGAACACTCATCGAACTCACACCGACCGAGTTCCGGCTGCTGCAGTTTCTGTTGGCGAACGCCCGTCGGGTGCTCACCCGCGAGCAGATTCTCGAACACGTCTGGGATTACACCTTCGCCACCAACGCCAGCGTGTTGGAGACCTACATCAGCTATCTGCGCCACAAGATCGACGCCGTCGAGCCGCCGCTCATTCAGACCGTTCGCGGCGTCGGCTACACCCTGAGGCTGCCCGCAGGTTCGGGGTGAGTCCGGAGTGGATCCCCAGCAGATTCTGAGCTTCGTGGGCGAATGTCGGTGGTGAACCAGGCGTCGAAGGGCGCCGAAAGGAGACACCGCCATGAACCCCGACGATCAGACAACGAGCAACCACCAATCGACCCCCTCACCGGGCGCTGCACCGGGTACTTCGAAGCCAGAGCGCTCACCTTCGCCAACACGGACCCGGCTCGTCGCCGGAACCGTCGGCGCAGTCGCAGCGCTCGGCGCGGTGGGGCTTGCGGGCACCATCGGGGTCAACCTCGCTTCGGCGCAGGACGATACGACCTCGTCGATCGCTCCCGCTGAAAGCACCCCCGACAGCGTTCCCGACGGCGCCCCCGAGAAGGACTGCGGCGAAATGGGCGATGGGATGCACGCCGGACGCGGAATGCGTGGGCGTGGGACGGCGGGGGAGATCAGCGCGATCGACGGGGCATCGTTGACGATCACCGACAGCGCCGGCGAGTCGACCACCGTGAGCACCACCGATGACACCACCGTGTCCGAACGCGTCGAGGCGAGCCTCGCAGATGTCGCGGTGGGCGACACGGTCCGCGCGATCGGCGAGGTCAGCGAGGACGGGTCGGCCGTCACCGCCCAGCGGGTGTCGATCGGTGCAGCGGTGGTCGGGCAGAAGTCCGAGGGTGAGGGTGGGTTCGGCCGGCGCGGCGGACGCGGCGTGTCTGGCACCGTCGCTTCGGTGAGCGAGACCGGCTTCACCGTGACCACCGCGGACGACACCACCGTGACCGTCTCCGTCGCCGAGGACGCAACCGTGACCGAGACGATTCAGCGATCGGTCGCAGATCTTGAGGTGGGCGACACGGTGCACGTGCAGGTGCAGCGCGACGACTCGGCCAGCGACGATTCGGGCAGCGACGACTCGGCCGGAGATGACTCGAAGGTGGCGCGACACATCGTCATCGGCGAGTTGCCCGTCCGCGGTCGCTAGCCCCCAGCCCCGCCCGTTCTCCGATAACCAGTGGTCGTGATCACGACCACTGGTTATCGGAGAACAGGCCGGGGGGAGCGGAGAACCGGCGGGTGGGCGGGCCGCGCGGTCAGTCGAGCTCGGCTGCGGACCCGGCGAACTGTGCGTTGTACAGACGTGCGTAGGCGCCGTTCGCCGCCAACAGGGTGTCGTGGTTTCCCTGTTCGACGATGTCGCCGTCCTCCATCACCAAGATGACGTCGGCGTCGCGAATGGTCGACAGGCGGTGTGCGATGACGAAGCTCGTGCGTTCGCTGCGCAAAGCGGCCATCGCCTTTTGGATGAGGACCTCGGTGCGGGTGTCGACCGAACTGGTGGCCTCATCCAAGATGAGGATCGACGGGTCGGACAAGAACGCCCGGGCGATCGTCAACAGCTGCTTCTCGCCAGCGCTGACCGAGGTTCCCTCGTCGTTGAGCACCGTGTCGTAGCCGTCGGGCAGCGAGTGGACGAATCGGTCCACATAGGTGGCTCGGGCGGCCTCGAGGATCTGTTCGTCGGTCGCCTCGAGGTTGCCGTACGCGAGGTTCTCGCGGATGGTGCCGGTGAAGATCCAGGTGTCCTGAAGCACCATGCCGATCTGGTTGCGGAGCTGGTCGCGCGGGATCGTCGCAGTGTCGATGCCGTCGAGGGTGATGCGTCCGGAGTTGATCTCGTAGAAGCGCATGATCAGGTTGACCAAGGTCGTCTTACCGGCCCCCGTCGGGCCGACGATGGCGATGGTCTGGCCCGGTTCGGCCACGAGGGACAGGTCGCGGATGAGCGGTCGGTCCGGCAGGTAGCTGAACGCGACGTGTTCGAACTCGATGCGGCCAGTGGCCCGCTCGGGCAGTTCGACCCGCGGCGGCTCGGCGCTGATCTCAGGGGCGTCGAGAAACTCGAAGACCCGCTCGGCCGAGGCGACCCCCGACTGGAAAACGTTCACCATCGAGGCCACCTGGGTGAGCGGCTGTGTGAACTGGCGCGAGTACTGGATGAACGCCTGCAGGTCGCCGAGGGTCAGATGGCCGCTGGTGATCCTGAGGCCTCCGACCACTGCGACGAACAGGTAATTGAGGTTGCTGATCAGCATCATCGCCGGCGGAATGATCCCCGAGATGAACTGAGCCTTGAAGCTCGCCTGGTACAGCTCCTCGTTCTTCGACGCGAAGGTGTGTTCGACATCGGCGCTGCGGCCGAACACCTTCACGAGGTTGTGGCCGGTGAAGGCCTCCTCGACCTGGGCGTTCAGCGCGCCGGTGTGGCCCCACTGGGCGATGAACTGCGTCTTTGACCGCGCCATGATGAACTTCATCGTCCATAGCGTCAGCGGGATCGTCAGCACTGCGATGATGGCCAACAGGCGTGAGATCCAGATCATCATGCCGAGCACGCCGATCAGGCTGAGCACCGAGGTCAGCATCTGGCTGAAGGTCTGTTGCAGGCTCTGCGCGAGGTTGTCGATGTCGTTGGTGACGCGGCTCAGCAGATCTCCACGCGGCGCCTGGTCGACGTAGCTCAGCGGCAGGCGGTTCAACTTCTCCTCGACCGCGGCGCGCAGGCGCTGCATGGTCCGCTGAACGACGCTGGCGAGCACCCACGACTGCACCCACATCAGCCCGGCGGCGACGAGGTACATGGCACACACGATCATGAGCACTCGGTGCAACCGGTCGAACTCGATGCCGGAGCCGCCCTGCATCTTCGACACGATGCCTTCGAAGATGATGTTCGTTCCGCGTCCGAGGACCTTGGGGCCGGCCACCTGCAGGGACACGCCGAACACGCCGAGTGCCATGACGGCGAGCATTGCGGTGCGGTCGGGGCGCATCTGGCGCAGGAGGCGTTTCGTCGTGCCCGAGAAGTCCTTCGACTTTGCCACGGGCATGCCGACGGGACTCGAACGCACGCCCCCGGAGCCCTGCTGAGGATTGACGATCCGCTGCGGTTCGTTGGACGACTCGCCCGGCCCGGCGGTGTTGCTGGTGGTGGTGGTGTTGTTGTCTGCGCTCATGCCGCCTCCTCCTGGGAGAGCTGCGACTCGACGATTTCCTGGTAGGTGCCACAGGAGCGCAGGAGTTCGGAGTGGGTTCCGAGGCCGACGATGCGGCCGTCTTCGAGGACCACGATCTGATCGGCGTCCTTGATGGTCGACACCCGCTGGGCGACGATCATCACGCCGGCATCGCGGGTGTAAGGGAGTAACGCAGCGCGCAGCTTCGCGTCCGTGGCGAGGTCGAGCGCCGAGAACGAATCGTCGAACAGGTAGATGTCGGGTCGTCTCACGAGCGCTCGAGCGATCGCGAGGCGTTGTCGCTGTCCACCCGACACGTTGGTGCCGCCCTGGGTGATCGGAGACTGCAGTCCGTCGGGCATGTCCCGAACGAAGTCTGCGGCCTGGGCGATCTCGAGCGCCTCCCACAGCTGTTCGTCGGTGGCGTCGGGGGCCGAATGGCGAAGGTTCGACTCGACGGTTCCGCTGAACAGGTAGGGCCGTTGCGGAACGAGTCCGACTCGGCTCCAGAGCAACTCGAGGTCGAGGTCGGCGACGTCGACTCCTCCGAGGCTGACCGTGCCCGAGGTCGCGTCGAAAAGCCGGGGGACCAGGTTCAACAACGTCGTCTTGCCAGCGCCGGTCGACCCGATGATCGCGGTGGTGGTTCCCGGAGCGACCTCGAGGTTGATGTCGCTCAATACCGGCTCTTCCGCACCGGGGTAGTGAAACCCGACCCCGCGCATCGCCAGGGTCGCCCGGCGGGGCAACTCCACGATCGGCGCCGTCGGGTTGACCACGGTCGAGGGGGTGTCGAGCACCTCGCAGATGCGTTCGGCACACACCGCAGCGCGGGGGATCATCATGGCCATGAACGAGGCCATCATCAGCGACATCAGGATCTGCGCCAGGTACCCGATGAAGGCGATCATCTGCCCGACCTCGAGTTGGCCGGAATCGATGCGTGAACCTCCGAGCCAGATCGTCGCGACCGTGGAGACGTTCAGCACCAACATGATCGAGGGGAACATGAAGGCGAGCAGATGCCCGGCCCGCAGCGAGGTGTCGGTCAGTTCCTGGTTGGCGACGCCGAAACGCTCGCTCTCGGCCGGCTCTCGCACAAAGGCCCGCACGACCCGAATGCCGGTGATCTGCTCGCGAAGCACCCGGTTGACGTTGTCGACCCGGTCCTGCATCTGGCGAAACGTCGGGATGAGCCGGATGACGACGATGGACACCGCGGCGGCGAGCGCCGGGATCGAGAAGATCAAGATGGCCGACAACCCGACGTCTTCGCGCAGGGCCATGATGATGCCGCCGACGGCCATGATCGGCGCAGCGATGAACATCGTGCAGGTCATCTGCACGAGGGTCTGGACCTGGGTGACGTCGTTGGTGATGCGGGTGATCAACGACGGCGCCCCGAGTTCGTTGACCTCACGGCTGGAGAACCCGGTCACCTGGTGGAACAGGTCGTGGCGGACATCGCGCCCGAGGCCCATCGAGGCGCGCGAACCGTAATAGACGGCGAGGATCGAAAACACCACCTGGACGAGCGAGACGGCCAACATGATGCCGCCGTGGCGCCAGATGTAGCCGTTGTCGTTCTTGGCGACGCCGTTGTCGATAATGGCCGCATTGAGGCTCGGCAACGTCAGGTTGGCGATCGTTGCGATGAGCTGGAACAACAGGACGAAAACGATGAGCCGCTTGTAGGGCCGCAGATAGTTCGTCGCCAGACGTTTCAACATGTGGATCCTGGAGGGTCGTTGGGATGGCTGCGCCGAGCGCAACGGGAAACACTACGCCGTTGTAGCGGAACGGGCGTTCAATGCCGTCGTCGGTGCTCGATCGCGCGCCCGTCGGAGGAAAAACCCCAGAGCGCGGGGCGGTTGCACCTCAAGTTCGAAGTGCACACGCCGATGCAAGAACCATGCAAGATCCCCAAGGTGCTGCCGCTACGACGACGGTGACGCCGCTTCGTGCTTCGGCGATCGACACCGCACTCGCCTCCGGAGTCGCCGCAGCCCCGGACCCGGCGATCGTGGTCATGACGACGAACGACGGGGTTCGTATCGAGTGGGCGAACCGCGCCTTTTGTGACCTGTTGATGGCCGACCCCGCCGACCTCAACGGTCAACGCCTCGACGGACTGATGACCCTCGATTGGGAGTGGACGCTCAATCCGCTGAGGTCGACCCGGTCCCATGCGCGCCTGACCTCGCAACTCGGAGCGGTGAGCAGCTGGTCGCTTCGTTCGTGCCCGATCTCCGACGGCGACCTCACCCGATGGACCCTGTTCTTCTCGGCCGACGACGAGGATGCCACCGATGAGGTCGCCACCGACGCTCATCGGTATCGGGCCCTGACCGAGCGGGCGCCCATCGGGATCTTCGCGTCGGAGGCCGGCCTTCGCCTCGGCTATGTGAACGATTGGTTGGCGGAACTCGTCGAGGTTCCCGCGGATCAACTGCTCGGCGTCGGATGGATGTCGATCTTTCGTTCCGAGGACCTCGAGGTCGTCATGGGCTGTATGCAACAGGCTCTCGACGGAGTCTCGTCGGAGTGTCCGGCCCGCTTCGTCACGGCGTCGGGCGAACAGCGCAGTGTGTCGATCCGCATCGTTCCCCACCAGAGCAACTCCGGGCCGGCGTCGTTTCTCGGCACCGTCGAGGACGTCACCGACCGGATGCGCGTCGAGGAGCTCCTCGAGTGGCAGGCGAGCCACGACTCGCTCACCGGGCTGAAGAACCGTTCGGGCCTGATCGACGCGATCACCACGACGCTGCTCGAATGTCCGACCTCGACGTCGGTGGTGTTCATCGACCTCGACAACTTCAAGCTCGTCAACGATCTGCTCGGCCACGCCGCCGGCGACGATCTGTTGAAGACGGCAGCGAACGCGTTGACCTCGGCGGTGCGCTCGGGCGACGAGGTGTTTCGGTTTGCCGGTGACGAGTTCGTCGCAATCCTGCGCAACACCAACACCGACGACGAGGCCCTGCGGGCGGCCGAACGTATCGGGCTCGCCCTCGGCACCGGGATCGAAAGCTGTGCCACGGTCACACCGGTCGACGGATCGGTGGGGGTCGTGCGTTCGACCCTCGAATCCACCGCAGAGTCGTTGCTCGGGCAGGCCGATGCCGCCATGTACACCGCAAAGCGCCGGGGTAAGGGCACGGTGGTGCTGTTCGACGAGTCCATGGATGCGTCGAGTGGGTTTACCTCGCAGCGACACGAGCTCGACACCGACGCCATCGAACGAGGTGAGGTCACCCGCGGGTACGTGCCGATTTTTCCTGTCAGCAGCGGAGCCGGCGACCGGTCGCCGGAACCCCACGCGCTGTCGTGTCGTGTGACCTGGACCGACCCCGACGGGCAGGTGCACCGTGACGAGGAGTTGTGGGAGGCCGCCCGCGAGTCGGGGATGGTGCCGACGCTGTTGTTCGCCAACATCGGCCAGGCGTGCGAAGACCTCTCGGCATTTCGTCGCAGCGGCGTGGATGCTCCCGGTGGAGTCGTGATCGCGTTGGCCGTCGCCGACCTGTGCGTTCCCGGGCTGGCCGATCAGATCGCTCGTTCGCTCGTGCGTTGTCGTTTGACCGGCGGCGACATCACCCTGGTGCTGCACAAGTACGACGCCACGGTTCCGTCGATGGTCAACACCACGATCGACCAGGTGCGCGACCTTGGGGTGAAGGTATGGGCGCGCTGGGAGTCGGTGTCCCTACAACGCTTCGCGGTCGGAGCTCACCGGCCCGACGGCGTCGTGATCGACGTTTCGGAACTCGATGCGGGCAATCACGCCGGTTATGAGGCGCTCATCACCATGTTGCGTGGTTCGGGCACGGCCATGTGTGCACACCGGGTCGACTCCGCGGATCGGTTGGCCACGGTCGATCGGCTCGGGATCGAGTGGGGCGTCGGCGCTGCGCTCGGAAGCATCGACTGTCTTCAGGCGTGGCCGGCTCCCTCGAAACCCGCCCTCGACGCCGGCTCGTCGGCACCGTCCAACCCAGACGAGGAACGATGAGGACCTCCGCCACCCCGACCCCACGGACACTCCTTCGGCCGAACGCGCCAGGAGGGTTGCGCCCACCGGATGTCTCAACTGCCCCATCCGGATCGAACGCTGCGGATGGACCGACCGACGTCGACCCACCTGCCGACGTCGAGGCGCTCATGGCCCGTCTCGACACGATCTCCATCGCTCATCCGTCCGCGGTGCGGGTGCTCATGTTGGTGGACGATCCGAACGTCACGATCCACAAGGTCGGCGAGGCGATCGAGACCGACCCGGCGTTCACCGCACAGATTATGAGGCTCGCGAACTCGGCGTACTACGGGCTGTCGGGGCGCGTCGGCAACATCAACTTCGCGGTGACCATCATCGGCTTCGCGGCGGTTCGCTCGCTTGCCGCGATGGCCGCGGCTGGGGTGACGGCGAGTGGGGTGAAGACTCCGGCGGAGTTCTGGGCCCATGCGGCGTCGACGGCCGCCGGGGCGTCTGCGGTGGCGTCTCGATTCGGCATCCCGACAGCGGACTGCTTCGCGGCCGGACTGCTGCACGACGTCGGAATGGTGTTCCTCCAGCAGATCGATCCTGACCGACACAACGCCCTGCTCGTCGAACACGGCTCGCACGGTGCCGGGCTCGTGGAGGCCGAACGGCGGGTGTTCGGCATGTCGCATGCCGAGGCCGCCGCCCACGTCCTGCGCAACTGGAAGTTCCCGCAGCGATTCGTCGATGCGGTCGCCGGCCATCACGACCCGGAGGCCGACCCGTTCGCCCAGGCGGTCGCGGTCGGCGAAGCGCTCGCCATCGCCGGTGTTGGAGACGACCCCGTCGCGGAGGCGGTGCTCGAACGCTCAGGAATTGAGGGCGAGGACCGTGCGACGCTGATCGAATACACCGTGCAACGGGCCCGCGAGGTGCTGGCCTCCCTGCCGCACTGACCCGCCCTGCCGCACTGACCCGCCCTGCCGCACTGACCCGCCGACGGTCAGCTGCTGCTCAGGCGGCGACGAGGATCCGGTCGGCAGCGAATGCGCCGACTCCGAAGGTCCTGTCGTCGATCTGCAGCGTGACGGTGCCATCGGGTGCCGTGGCCGACACGGTGCCCGTAGCGCCCGGAACGATATGGCACTGCTCCAGGAACTCGAGCACGCCCGGCTCGAACTCGAGCGACTCGGGAATCCGTGACACGACGAAGTCGGTGCCTGCGCTCAGCGACGCGAGGCTCCGCACCTCCTGAGGTTCGTAGGCCGTGCCAGGAATCGGGTTGCCGTGCGGACACGTCGTCGGTTCCCCGAGCACGCGGATGAGTGCGCCCTCAACGTCGTCGCCGATGACGTGTTCCCACTTGCCCGCCTCGTGGTGAGCCTGAGCCCACGGAAGCCCGAGGACGTCGCACAGGAACCGCTCGGCGAGCCGATGGCGCCGTACGACCTGTTCGGCCAGTTCGAGTCCGGAATCGGTCAGGGCGATCTCGGGGCCGTTGAGTTCGACCAACCCATCTGCACTCAGGCGTTTGACCATTCCCGACACCGACGGCCGGGAAACATCGAGGCGCTCGGAAATACGCGCTTGGACAACACGTACGCCCTCTTCTGCGAGTTCATAGATGGTCTCGCAGTATTCCTCGAATGCGGGGTGCCATTCGCCGGTCGACATGGGCGCCACCCTAGTGGCGATTGGGGTGCCGCGTTTTGTCCGGACCTCATCGCTAGCGTTGTCGATGTGGTCGGCCAAACAGCGCAGCGAACAGCACCTTGTGGGATCGGTCGGGATTCGTCATTGGTGGTGATGGCCAATCGTCTTCCGGTGAGGCGCGTGCGAGATCGCGAAGCGAGGCCGCGCGATGGAATCGCCGACGTGGCAGGTCAGCACTGGGAAGCCAGTCCCGGTGGCCTCGTCGCCGCGCTCGGTCCGGTGTTCGATCGCCGCCCGGGCGAGGCGACCTGGGTGGGATGGTCGGGCACCCACGGCGAAGAACTCGACCCCTTCGAGGTGGACGGCCTGACCCTGGTCCCGGTCGATCTCACCCGCGGCGAGGTGCAGCTGTACTACGAGGGTTTCTGCAACGCCACGATCTGGCCGCTCTATCACGACTCCATCATCCGTTCGGAATACCACCGCACCTGGTGGGACTCCTATCTGGCCATCAACCGGCGCTTCGCCTCCGCAGCGATCGAGGCGGTCGCCCCCGGCGGCGTCGTGTGGGTTCACGACTACCAATTGCAGTTGGCCCCGTCGATGATTCGGTCAGTCCGCAACGACGTGCGAATCGGATTCTTCCTGCACATCCCGTTTCCCCCGGTCGAGTTGTTCCTGCAGTTGCCATGGCGGCGCCAAATTCTGCTCGGCCTCGCGGGTGCCGATGTGGTCGGATTCCAGACGGCCGGCGGCGCGGCGAACTTCCGAGCGCTCATCGAGCGTCTCGGGATCGGAACGCCCGACGGCGACGACGTCATCGTGGACGGTCGGCGGGTCGAGGTGCGGGTGTTTCCGATCGGGGTCGACGCCCAGCGAATAGCGCGGACCGCCGCCGACCCGGCTGTTCAGGCGCGCGCCGTGGAGATCCGCGAGTCGCTCGGCAATCCGGATACGCTCGTGTTGGGCATCGATCGCCTCGATTACACCAAAGGCATCGCCCGGCGAATGCAGGCATTTGCAGAGTTGCACCAGGAGGAGCGCCTCGAGATGCCGCGTCACGTCATGATTCAGGTGGCCGAGCCGACCAGGGAGTCGGTGCCGGGCTATGCGGAGTTTCGCGAGCGGGTGGATGCGCTCGTGGGCGACATCAACGGCAACCTCGGCCTCGTCGGACGTCCGGCGATCAATTACATCCACCGAAGTCAGGACTTCGAGGAGGTCGTAGCGCTGTACCTTGCCGCCGATGTCATGTTGGTGACCCCGGTTCGAGATGGCATGAACCTCGTGTCGAAGGAATTCGTCGCGGCTCGACCCGACGACACCGGGGTGCTCGTGCTCAGCGAATTCACCGGGGCTGCCGATGCGCTGAGCGAAGCGTTGTTGGTCAATCCGTACGACACCGACGGCCTCAAGTGGGCGATCGATCGCGCCGTTCATCTGCCCGAGGACGAGATGCGGCGCCGAATGGCGGCGTTGCGGGTGGAGGTGACGACCAACGATGTGTACCGCTGGGCAGACGACTGGATGAAGGCGCTCGGCATCGACGCCGGTGCAGACGGTGTGGGCAGTGCAGGCGGTGTAGACGGTGAACGGAGCGGCAGGGTGAACGGAGCGGCAGGGTGAACGGATGGTCCGATGAGTTGAGCGAGGCACTCGCCGCGGCTGCCCGGTCGCCGCAGTTGCTGGTGGCGTGTGATTACGACGGCACCCTTGCCCCCATCGTGGATGACCCCGCCGCGGCGCACCCCATTCGCGCGGCGATGACGGCGTTGCGAGGCCTGGCGCTCGTTCCCGACACGTCGGTGTCGGTGATTTCGGGGCGAGCGCTGCGCGACCTCGCCTTGCTCACCCGGCTTCCCGACGAGGTCCATCTCGTCGGGAGTCACGGTTCGGAATTCGAACCCCACGACACCGGACGGTTGGGCCAGGCCGAGATAGCGCTGTTGCACGATGTGACCAGGGAGATGCTGGCGATCGCATCGAACTATCCGGGCTGCTCGGTCGAACCCAAGCCGGTGGGGGCGGCCTTTCACTACCGCCGCGCGGATGCCCATGTCGGCGCGACGGCCGCGGCCGAGGTCCTGGCCGGGCCGGCCAGACGAGCGGGCGTTCACGTGCGCGAGGGCAAGGCGGTCGTCGAACTGTCGGTGGTCGACACCGACAAGGGTGCGGCGCTCGACCGGCTGCGTTCGATCCTCGGTGCCGACACGGTGATCTTCCTCGGAGACGACGCCACCGACGAGGACGCCTTCGCACGCCTGCGCGGACCCGATATCGGGGTGAAGGTAGGGGAGGGGACAACGCTGGCGGCCCACCGGGTGGAGAGCCCGACCGAGGTGGCGAACCTGTTGGGTCGCCTCCTCGAGGACCGGCAGGCCTGGCTTGCAGGGCACCGTGCTCCGGCGATCGAACGACACAGCATGTTGTCCGACCAGCGCACGCTGGCCATCGTCGACCCCGACGCTCGAGTGAGTTGGTTGTGCCACCCGCGCGCCGACAGCGCGGCGGTGTTCGGCGAGCTCATCGGAGGGCCGACCACCGGGTACTTCGCCGTGCGTCCACTCGATTCGAACGGGCCGTCGACGCAGCGGTATCTCCCCGACACCATGATTCTCGAGACCAAGTGGCGCTCGATGACCGTGACCGACTACCTCGACGTGTCGGAACATCGGGCGAACGAACTCGCCGGGCGGTCCGATCTGGTACGCGTTCTCGAGGGCGATGGGCGAGCCGAGATCCTGTTCGTGCCGCGGGTCGACTTCGGTCGCGGCTACACCGAACTCGAGATCACCCCCGATGGGGTGGCGGTGATGGGTGGCCACGAGCCGATCTTCCTGCACAGTCCGGACGTCGACTGGCAGATCACCGCCGAGGGGCGACATCAGAGCGCTCATGCGGTGGTGAACCTGGGTGGCGCCCCGGTGGTGTTGGACCTTCGACTCGGTCGGATCGACCACGACGCCGTGGCGCCGCTGCCCGAGACGGACCGTCGGCGCGAGACCGCCACGTTCTGGAGGGCAAAGACCGAGCCGCTGCGGCTGCCCTCGGTTGCCCCGACGTTGGTGCGGCGCTCGGCGTTGGTGCTCGATGCACTTCGCTATCAGCCGTCGGGAGCGATGCTGGCCGCCGCAACCACGAGCCTGCCCGAGAGCATCGGCGGGCCGCGGAACTGGGATTACCGGTTCTGTTGGCCGCGCGATTCGTCGATGTCGTGTGCCAGCCTCGTGCGGCTCGGACGGTTCGAGCCGGGTTTGGCGCTGCTCGATTGGCTCGTCGAGCGGGTCGAACACGCGACGAGGCCCGACCTGTTGCGTCCGCTGTATCGGGTCACCGGCGACGACCCGGTGCCCGAGGCCACGATTTCCGAGGTGGCCGGATACGCGGGAAGTCGGCCGGTGCGAATCGGCAACGCTGCAGAGAACCAGGTGCAACTCGACGCGCTCGGCATGGTCGCCGACCTCGTCCATCTGATCTTCACCAGTGGAGGTGGGCTTCGGGCGCGTCATTGGGCGCTGATGGAGCAGCTCGCGGATGTGGTGGTGGAGCATTGGCGGGAGCCCGATCACGGCATCTGGGAAGTGCGCCTTGCCCGGCAGCACAACGTGGTGTCGAAGGTGATGTGTTGGGTGGTGCTCGACCGCGCCATTTCGCTCGCCGATGCGACCGGGCGAGACGTTCCCGAACGGTGGGTGGCCGAACGCGACGCGATCCACGGCGAGGTCCACTCTCTCGGATGGAGCGATCGTCATGAGACGTTCACGGCGCAATACGGCGGGGAGTCCGTCGATGCCGGCCTGCTGATGATGGGTCTGGTCGGTTTCATCGATCCGACCGAGCCTCGGTTCGCGTCGACGATCCGTCGGATCGAACGAGAACTCTGCGAGGGCATTGCGGTGTACCGCTACCAGAGCGACGACGGGCTGTCGGGGGTGGAGGGAGGCATGTTGATCTGCACGGGGTGGCTGGTGCAGGCGTTGGCCCGCAACGGTCGCGTCTCCGACGCCGCCGACTGGTTCGACCGCCTCGTGAAACCGGTGGGCCCCACGGGGCTCCTGAGCGAGCAGGTCGACCCGGCCACCGAGCGAGGCCTCGGCAACGTTCCCCAGGCGTACTCGCACCTCGCAGTCATCGATTCAGCCATAGCGCTCGACGAGTGTGGGTATCGACGCTGAACCCCTCAAGGCTCAGGCGTTGAAGGCTCAGGCGTTGAAGAGGTCAGCGAACGGGCCGGTCACCTCGTAGGTCACACCGGTGATCGGGCCCGGGGCGCCAGGGCCGAGGTCGTTCGGGGCGGGTCCGCGCTGGCTGCTGAAGTAGAGCCGCGTCCGGTCGGGGCTCAGCGCCGGGCCGGCGAGCTCGCTGCCGGGATGTCCGATGACGCGGACTACCTCGAACATGGAGTTGTCCGAACGGACGGCGACGATCTGCAGGTCGTCGCCGTCTTCGGCCACCAACAAGATGTCGCCGAGGCGTCCGTCGGTGACCCAGAGGTTGTCGACTCCGCCGAGCATGGTCGGGTCGGCGTCGAGTCGCACATCGATGGCGTCGGTGGCGATCGAGTAGTGCCAGATGCGGTTGTCGCCTTTGGTGGTGAACCACACCGAGTCGTTCGAGGTGGCGATTCCCTCACCGCCGTCGAAGTGAAGTGCGTCGGGGACCTGCCTTCGGCAGGGAACGGGATCGGCGAGAACATGTGGCACCCGCCGCCAGGTCACGGTCCCGACCTCGGAAGCATGTGTCGGGCCGCACGCGATCTCGAGGAGGCCGGATGACAGATCTCCCGTCCGGTCCGGGGTGAATCGGTAGAACCCGCCGTCGGGTCGGTCCTCGGTGAGATACACCCGATCGTCGATCGCCACGGCGGCGGCCTCGTGGGCGAACAACCCCATGGCCGCGTGTCGTCGTGCGCTTCGTGGCCGAGTCGGGTCGCATTCCCAGACGCCGCCGCCGTCGAACTCCTCACATGTCAGCCACGTGCCCCACGGGGTGGCGCCGCCGGCGCAATTGAGCGAGGTCCACGAACAGATCGGGTAGGCGTCGACGATCGTGCCGTCGGGAGCGAAACGAAAGGAGGTGACGCCGCCGCCACCGAAGGGGACCTCGTGGTTGGCGACGTAATACCACCCACCGGGGGTTTCGCGGTCGACAAAGGTTGCGCCGCCGTCGGGGAAGATGCCGTAGACGTGGGTGGTGCCGGCGACCGGTTGGCCGCCCGCTGCGATGATCCTGCTGGTGAAGCCCGGGGGAAGGCGCAGCCCGTTGGCATCGGATCCCTGGGACCCCGGGATTGTTTGAGGGGAACAAGCGGTGACTACGGGGAGCGGGGCCGTCGCCGCGAGCATGCCCGCTGCACCGGCCCAACGAAACAGCCGGCGGCGACCGAACGTGGACGGGCCGCTGGTGTGCTGGTCGCTGGTGTGCTGGTCGCTGGTGTGCTGGTCGTGCGTATCGACGTTGTCTTCGGTCATTGCATGGCGTCCTTTTCCCGAGGTCTCCCCAAACCCGATCCCCCGACCGGCGAACGGTGCGAGCGGTGCTCGGCGCAGGATAGAGCCTTTCTGTCGCGATCGTCGCTGCCGAGCCCCGCGACCAGCGACCAGCGACCTGGGTAGCCCCCTGCGACGCCGACGGCACAAACACGGGCGCGCCGGTGGCCACGCCTGGGCGTGGTGAAGGGCGGGGTCTGATTGCGCGTGACCTGGGTGGGGTGAGTCCTAGTGGGGTGAGTCCTGGCGCCGTCCGCCGCCGGTTCATTGGCGTATCGGTGGTTGGGGTGGTTTGGTCGGGGTGAGTGAGAGTTGCCCGGCCGTGGCTCGCCGCCCCGTCCTCCCACCGCCCCTCCCGCTTCGGGTCCCGCCTGAACCTCGGCTGGAGGCTGACCTGCGGGCGTCGTGGGGTCGGTGGATGCGGGTGTCGGGGGTGGCGGCCATACGGTCGTAGCGGTGCCGGATCGTGGCGATCGCGTCAGCGAGATCGACGGTTCCGCCGCGGACTTTCACCTTCGGCCGGGCCGGGGGTTCGGGTTGTGCCGCGAGTTCTTCGGGGATGGGGCCTTGGCGTTGAACACCGTGTTGTTGACCCCAGATCGTGATCCCACAGGGGTGGGTGTAGAGGGTCCATCCGTCGGTGGTGATGTGCATGGCCCATCCGACGCGGTGCACCAGGCCGTGGTGGTGTCGGCACAGACACGCCAGGTTGGTCACTGCGGTGGCGCCGCCGTTGCGGTGATGGCGCACGTGGTGGGCTTCGGTCTGCTGGACCGGTGCTTCGCAGCCGGGGAAACAACAACCCCCATCCCGTGCCGCCAACGCGGCGCGTTGAGCATCGGTCGCCAATCGCACGGAGTGGCCGACATCGAGCGGTTGGCCCAACGAGTCCAACAGCACGGCACGTAGTTCTGGGTCACACATCATCCGTTCGATCACATCGGCGGTGAGTGGATCACCCGTAGGCGAATACGCGCGTGGTTGGCCGTGTTCGTCGGCCTGCAGAATCACTGACACTTCTGCGGTTCCTGGCCGGTAGTTACCCGACAGGGTGAACTGGGTGCCGAACCGGCACAGGTCCATCAACGCTTTAGCCCGCAACTGCGACTCTGACGTCGTCGGTGACCGGTCGAACTGTTCGGCGTCGTTTCGGACCTGTTTGCGGTGACGTGCGGTGGCGTCGTTGATGGCTTGGCGGACGACTTCGGCGTAGTCGCCGAAGAACTCTCCGACGATTTCCACACCGATGACACCGTCGGGGCCGTGGATGTCGCGTAGGTCGAGCCAGGATTCTTCGGCTGGTGGGGCGGGTTCGGTGCCGTCGGTGTCGACGAGGCGTGCCAACGCGGCGATGATCTTTTCCCATTTCGCGAACGTCAAATGCTCGGCCAAATCCAACATGGGTCCGGCGTTGTCGGACCAGGTGGGTTCGATACGCGGGTTCGACCACCGGCCGATCACGACCAGATGATCAAACCCCACGACCCCGGACCGCAGGCGGTCCAACACCTCGGGCCGATACCGGCGCCGCACCGCCCGAGCCACCGAAACCCGACGCGCCGCGGTCACCCCCGAACAACGAGCCGTCTTCGACACCCACGCTTTGGTGGACAGGCCCTCGACGATGTCGGTCATCCCAACCGCATCCAACTCCCCGAGCGCGTCGATCATGTGCAGATCCAAACGGCGTTGCAGTTCGAACAGGACCGCAACATCGTCGATCCCGGAACCCAGGTTATTCAGTTCGCTGTCGAAGCCCTCGAACATATGTATGATTCTAAACGCGACCCCCGACACTGAAGCCAGGGACTGCGAACGCCAGAACCCGGGCCGCAGAAACGCTGCCGCAGAAACGCGGCCGCAGAACCCCGCTGCCGACCCAAGCCGCGGACCCCGCCGCCGCGCAGCAGGGTCCTCCTGCTGACGCCGATGAGATCCCGAACGGTCCCCAAAAAGCATGAGACCCGCCGGATCGCACGAACTCGTGCGTCGGCGGGTCCCGCAACGGCGGTGGTGGGTTAGACCAGGATTTTGTCCGGGTCGCTCGGGGGCGCTGGTTTCGAATCCTTGGCTTTGGAGGCCCGCTCGGAGAAGGAGGCGAACTTGGTGCGGAACGCCCGTTCGGCGACGAGCAACCACCCGGCGACACCGACCCCGAAAACGATCAGCAGGATTCGCAACAGCGTTTGGACCATGGAGTCACACTAGCGCCGTGTCTGCGAACGTTTGCGCTCAGCGACAGGCAGGTGACGCCGTTCGCTGTCTCGACGCGGTCACCCGGTGCCGCGCCACGCTGCCGACCCCGAAGCCCCAGCCACCACCCAGAATCGGCGGTCGGGGCGATGTGTGCCGCCGTTGGGCGGGTGGGTGAATTGGGTCGAACCCGATAGCGTGTGTTGGCTATGCGTTGGAAGCCCAGTCGTTCGGCGGTTGCAGTGACGTTGTCGCTGGTGTGTCTCGTTACCGCCGGTTCGACGTCGGTGTTCATGCCGATCGCCATGGCACAAAACTCCCCGGATGCAGCGGCCTCGCCGAGCTCGCAGCCCGCCAGCCCGCCAGGTCCGAATCCGACAGGTCCGAATCCGACGGGCATCACAGGCACCGCCGATCCGTCGACAGGGCCCGGATCGTCTCCGGAACCCACCGCCGCGAACCCGGTCGCACCACAAGGCGCCACCGAGGGAATCGACCCGCTGGCCAACCCGTTCGCAGATCCGCTGGCGGAGTCGGGAGAGGGGTTGAGCGGTGGCGCCTATTCCGGGCAAGCAGCCTTTTCGCAGGCGTCGCGTGCGGTGTCGGCCCCGCTGCTGTCCGCCGCGACAGATCGGCTTTCAACGGCCCAGACGACGTACCAGACCGCCGAGACGACGCTGAGCGCGGCGATCGACGCTCACACGAGGGCCGCGACTCGGATCGATCAGCTCGGGCGTGACCGTCAAGCGGACCTTGCGGCCGCCGTCGAGGCCCGCGAGAACATGCGGCGCCGGGCGGTCAGTGCGTATGTCCGAGGGGACCAGAAAATACAGCTACTCGCCACGCTCGGAAATCCTGCGGAATACTCGCGCACCAACCGGTACCTCGAGGCCCTCGCCGATCAGGATCGCTCCGCCGAACGGGCCTACAAGGCCGCAGTAGCCCGGCTCAATCAGGAGGAACGCGAACTCGTCGAAACACAGGTCGACGCCAACGAGCGCCGCAGGGTTGCCGAGGACGAGCTCACGACGGCTCGTACCGAACTCGCCAACGCGTCGATGTGTCAACGTGCGTTCGCCGCGGCGAGCCACGTCTGCCCGGACGGGTTCATTTTTCCCGTGCCCGGTGAGGTGAACTTCATCGACTCGTGGGGATTCGCTCGCCAGACCGGTAACGCGAACGCGCACTGGCATGAAGGCACCGACATTATGGCTCCCGGTGGCCGCGAAGTCGTGGCGGTCGAGGCGGGAACGCTGCGCAAAGTCGGAGGGGACGGCGGCCTCGGCGGCCTGCGGTTGTGGCTCGATGGGGTGAGCGGAACGAGCTATTACTACGCCCACTTCTCCGGCTACTCACCGGCGGCACTCGAGGGAGCGGTGGTCGAGCCGGGAACGGTCCTCGGCTACGTGGGAAATACCGGTGCTCCCGGGTCTGCGACCCACCTCCATTTCGAGATCCATCCGGCAGGCGGTGCCCCGGTGAATCCCTTCCCGCTGCTTCGTACGGTGTGGGGAGACCGCCCGATGCGTTCGGAATCGGCCGTCGCTGCTGCGATCGCGGCCGTTGCGGCGGTACCTGAGGAGGAACGGTAACAACGTGGATATCAACGCCACGCTGCGCACCGACCTTCGAGCCGAGGAGCTCTATCCGGTCCTCATCGACCTGGCGACCTATCCGGAGTGGATCGGCATCGTCGGTCGCGCCGTCGCCGAGGTCGATCCACCAGACGCCGTGCGTGATGCCGCGACGACGGGTGCCGTGAGGACCGATGCCGGGACGACCGGAGAATCGTCGGCCAGGGAATCGTCGACTGGAGTGGCAGGCGACTCAAGCGCCCCGGACGACAGCGACGAGCCGATCGAAGCCTGGTCGATCGATCTTCGCGGTCAGCTCGGTCCATTGCGCCGATCGAAGCGGCTGCGCATGGTGCGAACGGAGGCGACGATCAACCGGTATGTGCGATTCGACCGTGCCGAACTCGACGGACGGCAGCACTCCGAGTGGGTGCTCACCGCCGACCTGAACGAGCGACCGGATGGCACCGAGCTGACCATGCGCCTTCACTACGGCGGCACGATGTGGATGCCGATGCTCGACCGTCTCCTTCGTGACGAGATCGAGCGCAGTCGGGCACGGCTCGTGGCCTACACCTCCAGCCACCGGGCCTCGGGGCGCTAGCCGCCCCGCCGTTGGCCAACCGCGTGCAGAACATGGGCCACGGTCAAAACACTGCCCGAGCCGCCCAGCGTCGTCCATGCCGTTGAATCGTCACATCGACCCCCGCCGACTCGCTCAACGATGCGTCGGTGAGGCAGGTGTCGATGTCACCTTGGGCGATCACGGCGCCGGAGCCCAGGATCATCACGCGGTCGAAGGTTTCCGGGATCTCTTCGAGGTGGTGGGTGACGAGGATCATTGCGGGGCCGTCGAGGGCGATTGCGTCGAGGTCGCGGACGAACTCCTCCCGGCCGCGAAGGTCGAGACCGGCGGTCGGCTCGTCAAGGACCAACAGATCGGGCGCGGTCATGAGCGCTCGGGCGAGTTGTACCCGCTGGCGTTCCCCGCTCGACAGCGACCCGAAACGCCGATCGGCGAGGTGGCCGATCCCGAGTGAGGCGAGCGCGGCGCGCGCCGCGGCGCGATCGTCATCGCTGTAGGTGTGCCACCACGGCTCGAGTGAGGCGTTGATCGCACACATCACCACGTCCGCGGCGATCAGGTCCCCACGGAGCAGATCGACGAAGGCCGCGCTCACAAACGCCACCTGCTTGCGCAGCGAGCGCACGTCGGTGCGGCCGACGGTTTCGCCCAGAACCCGAACCGTGCCGGAACTGGCGTGGTCATAGAGCGCTGCGATGCGGGCGAGTGTGGTCTTGCCGCATCCGTTCGCCCCGAGCAGGACCCAGCGTTGATGCGGTTCGACCAACCAGTTCACATCGGCAAGCACGGTGCGGTCGCCGCGCACGACCGAAACGTCGGCCATCTCGAGGGCGGACGACGAACTCGATGATGAGGCTGAGGTGGGCGGCATCGTCATCATCGTGGCCGCTGTGCTGCCGTAACGTCAGATCGCGCCGGACCCGCCGGCCAGATCGCGCCGGTCGCGGCGGCCAGATCGCGCCGGTCGCGGCGGGGCATCGGCCGAGGGGCGATAGGTTGACAGCGATGAGCGCCAGGCGCGGCCAGGACTCGACGGCGGCCACCGTCACGGCCACCCTCGTCGCGGTGGTCGGCGGTGTCGCGCTCGGGCGATCGGGGTTGGGGTCGGGGTCGGAAGGGTGGCTGGCGGCCATCGGTCTGGTCGTCGTCGTCGGGTTGTCGGCGCTGTGGGCCATGCTGTCGCGTCCCGATCGTCGGCTGGGCTCCCTGTCCACCAAGGCGGAGCTGGTCGCAGCGGCGGCGGCAGCGGCGGCGGCGACCGCTCCGCATCCCCAGGGGCCCGTAGCGCTCCGGTCGGTCGCCATGTTGCGACGCAGTGCTGTGTTCAGCGAACGCACGGTCGCGGAGGTGTTGACCCCACGAACCTCGATGGTCTCGCTCGGGGCTGACGCGACCGGCGCCGACCTCGCCGAGCTTTCGCAGCGGACCGGTCTGAGCCGGGTGATCGTGACCGGCGGCGACCTCGACGACATCGTGGGACAGGTCCACATCAAGAACCTGTTGGCGGTCGCCGAGCCGCAGCGCGCTGCGGCGCTTCTGGGCGATCTCGCGGTGGAGGTGATGATGGTGCCCGCCTCGTTGCGTCTCGTCGAGCTGCTCCGCGAGATGCGCGTGGCGGCGTCGCCGATAGCGGTGGTGCTCGACGAGTACGGGGGCACGGCCGGTCTGGTCACCGTGGAAGACGTGGTGGAGGAACTCGTCGGCGAGATCGACGATGAACACGACCGTGCCGGTGCGCGCCGCCACCCCGTGCAGTTCGGCGGCACCTCGGTCCTGCCGGGAGGTCTCAACCTCGCCGAGGTCGAGGAGCTCGTCGGGCTATGCCTACCGCATGGGCGCTACGAGACCCTGGGAGGGTTCGTCATGGAGCGCGTGGGGGCGGTGCCCGAAGTCGGCGACCGGTTCGAGTTCGCCGGGTACCGCTTCGAGGTCCTCGACATGTTGCGTCGGCGGGTGATGTCGGTGCGGGTGATCGAACCCGAGGGGCAGCGTTGACCGGCGCACAGGGGCCTGACCGGCGTCGTCAGGGCGGTGGTCGGTGGTGATGGCGGCGGTCGTGGACGTCGCTGCCGTACCGTCGATGCTTGTTGCATCGGTGCTTGTTGCAGCGTCGGTCGGGGCTCGTCGGGCGCTCCTGTCGACGGTTGAGGCGCGACTCGACGACCCGGATCGACGTCGCACACGCCGCTCCGATGCGACCACGAGGGTCGGTGTCGGCGATGCGGCGGGAGTCCGCACTCGCTCATCGACTCGCCTGTGGGCCGCCCCAGCCCGAAGCGTTCTCGCCGCCCAGGTTGTCGTCGTTGGCGCGGGAGTCGGTTGTGGGATCGCCATCGGTACCACCAGCGGCTGGTCCGAAGCGGTCCTCGTCATGGTCGTGATGGGCGTGAGTGCCGCGGCCGGGGACGCGGCGGCGCGGCGATCGCCGGCGCGGGTGCTGGAACTCGCTTCACCCATCGTGGCCCTTGCCTCGGGAGTCGTGGCGCCGTTGACCGCGCTGTCTTCGGCGCTGTCCTCAGCGTTGTCTTCAGCGTTGTCCGGGGTCGGACCCGCCGACAGGGTTGAGCGGGCCGAGTCCGGCCCCGAGTCCTGCCTCGAGCCCTCATTGGAGGCTTCGCTGGAAGCCTCCCTTGAGGGTGGCCTGCTCGATGAGGAGGACCACGCCATGTTGGTGAACGCGTTGGCCTTCGAACAGCGCCGGACCGAGGAGGTGATGGTGAACGTCGCCGAGATCGTCGGAGTCGATCGTTCGACCTCGGTGGCGGAGGCCGAGCAGGTGGTGATGAACTCGGGCCATAGTCGCCTGTTGGTCCGGGGCCCGACGGCGACGCGCCACGATGAGGTCCTCGGGTTCGTACACGCGAAGGATCTCATGGCCGTCCCGACCTCCCGGCGTGAGCATCCGATCTCGTTCGGCATCATCCGCATGACGTTGCGGGCCAAAGGCGACGCCTCCCTCGGCGACGTGTTGGCGCAGATGCGACGATCTCGGCGCCACGTTGCGTTGATCGACGACGGCGCCGGTGAACTCGTCGGTATGGTCACGATGGAGGACATTCTCGAAGAGATCGTGGGAGACATCGTCGATGAGTCGGACCGGCACCGTGCCGAATGAACCACAGCGTCCACCTGAACCACAGCGGCCAGCGTCGCTCGCTGAGACCGTGGCCGAAGCGCTCGAAGCGACCCTCGGAACGGAGGTCCACCACTTGGTTCGCCTCTCGGCGGGGGCGAGTCGCGAGACCTGGGCCTTCGACACCGATCGACCGCTGATCCTGCAGCGACGTGCGACCGCCGGCGCGACCTCGGGCGGTACGACCTCGGGTGGTACGTCGGCCGGGGAGCAGGACTCGTCGATCACCACATCGGTCGCCCAGGAGGCCGACCTGTTGCGGGCAGCCCGAGCGGCGGGGGTCGCGGTGCCCGAGGTTGTGGCCAGCGGGGACGGCGTCGATGAGCCCCTCGGAGCGCCGTGGATGATCTGTGCGCGCGTGCCGGGGGAGTCGCTGCCCCGGACGCTGCTGCGAGACGAACGATTCGCCGGGGTGCGCGCCGGTCTCGCACGGCGTTGCGGCGAGGCCATCGGAGCGATCCACCGGATCGACCCGGAGCCCTTCGTCGGCCGGCTGAGCGAGGAGGACCAGATCGCTTCGTTGCGCCGGGTCCTCGATACGGTGAGCGATGTCTCTGCGGTCTTCGAACTCGTGTTGCGCTGGCTCGAACTGAACCCGGCGCCACGGCGCGATCGGGTCGTGGTGCACGGCGATTTTCGAACCGGCAACCTCCTGGTCGACCACGACGACTCCGACGCTGCGGGGCTCACCGCGGTGCTCGATTGGGAACTGACCCATCTCGGCAACCCCGTGGAGGACCTCGGCTGGTTCTGCGTGCGGGCCTGGCGATTCGGATCGCCCCATCGGGCGGGCGGGTTCGGTTCGGTCGAGGACCTGCTCGCCGGCTACCGCGCCGTGAGTGGCGAGGACGTGACGTCGCAGGAGTTGGCGTGGTGGGAGCTTCTCGGAACCGTGAAGTGGGGGGTGATCTGTGCGATGCAGGCGCACTATCACCTGTCGGGAGCGACCCGTTCGGTCGAGTTGGCGGCCATCGGGCGGCGCATCGCCGAGAACGAACACGATGCGTTGAACCTGCTCGCGGAGCTCGTCGGCGGCGAACTCGCCGGCCAAGCACCGGACGAGGTCAGCCACTTGAGCGACGATCGGGCCCGGAGCCTCTACGGGCGTCCAACCGCGGCGGAACTGCTCGAGGGCGTTCGCGAGTTCCTGGCCGACGACGTTCTGGCCGCGACCGAGGGCCGAGTGCGGTTCCACACCCGGGTGGCGATCAACGTGCTGGCGATCGTCGAGCGCGAGTTGGCGGCGGGCGAGGCACCAGCCGGGCGCCACGCGGAACGCCTCGCCGTCCTCGGGGTGGGCAGCGATGAGGAACTCGCCGAAGCGATACGCGCCGGGGCGTTCGACGAGCGCCTGCTGGCGGTAGCGTCGCAATTGAGCGGCTCGGTCGAGGACCGGCTTTCGGTTGCCAACCCGGGCTACCGGTGAGGGGAGGAGACGCTGATGTACGGCAAGGAATCCCCCTTTGGTTGGCGCAACCCGACCACGGTTCGCCAAGATGCACCGATGAAAATCGGAGTATTGGGTGGAACAGGTCCTGCCGGAAGCGGTCTCGCCGCGCGGTTGGCGTCGGTCGGATTCGAGGCGATCATCGGCTCCCGGTCGAAATACCGTGCGCTCGAGGTGCGTGACAACCTCATCGAAAAGTGGGCGGACTACGACCTGCCGTTGTTCGCGGGGGACAACTCCGAGGCGGCGAGCGCCGATGTCGTCGTCGTGGCCACGCCGTGGGACGCCGCCGCCTCGACGGCCAAGGAGGTCGCCGAGGAGCTTCGCGGCAAGGTCGTGATCTCGATGGCCAATGCCATCGCCAAGGTCGGCCACGAGTTTCAACCCCTGGTGCCACCGCGCGGTTCGGTCGCGGCGTCCGTGCAGGCCGCGGTTCCCCAGGCCATGGTCGCCGGTGCGCTGCACCACGTCCCGGCCAAGGAACTCGGCAACCTGCGCCACCCCTGCATTTCCGACGTGCTGGTGTGTTCGGATCATCCCGAGGCCACCGAGGTGACCATCGACATCGTGTCGAAGCTCCCCGGCATGCGTCCGCTCGATTCGGGCGAGCTGTCGAACGCGGCGCCGATCGAGGCCTTCGTGTCGGTGATGCTGCAGCTCAACGTCAAGTACAAGACCCGTGTCGCGTTGCAGCTCACCGGGCTCGAAAAGCACTTCGCCACCTTCGAGACGGCGGAGCTCAAGACTCCGGCGTCGGCGAGCGGATCCGCCACCGACGCAGGCACCGACGCCGGCACCGCCGCAGCTGGCGCCGACACCGGTACCGGCTCGGCCGAATAGCCGCCCCGGGACACTCGACTAGCGTTGGCGGCCGTGCGACTCTTCGATACCGCCGCCGACGCGATCGTCCCGTTCGAGGTGGGCCCCGTCGTTCGGATGTACACCTGCGGGATCACCCCGTACGACTCGACCCACCTCGGCCATGCGGCGACCTATCTGACCTACGACGTGTTGCAGCGCCGGTTGCGCGACCTCGGCCACGAGACCCGCTGCGTTCGCAACATCACCGACGTCGACGACTCGATCTTGGGCAAGGCCCGCGAACTCGGGGTGCATTACCTCGACCTGGCGGCCGCAGAAATCGCCCGCTTCGACAACGACATGGCGACGTTGGAGATGATCCCGTCGTATGCCGAGCCCCGCGCCACCTCGGCGATCGCCGACATCCGCAACTTCATCGGCAAGGTGCTCGACGGCGGATACGCGTACCAGGCCGGCGGATCGGTGTATTTCGAGATCGCCAAGTTCCCGAAGTTCGGCCAGATCAGTCACTACGACCGCGCCCACATGTTGCAGTGTGCGGCCGAACGCGGCGGCAACGTCGAGGACCCCCACAAGCGGGATCCCCTCGATTTCGTCCTGTGGCACCCGTCGCTGCCCGATGAGCCAAGTTGGGATTCGCTGTGGGGTCCGGGGCGTCCGGGTTGGCACATCGAGTGCTCGGCGCTGTGCCTTCGCGAACACGGCAACGCCACGATCGACCTTCACGGCGGGGGAGCGGACCTGATATTTCCGCACCACGAGTGTGAGGCAGCGCAATCGGAGGCCGCCACCGGCCAGAGCTTCGCCCGCTACTGGATGCACCAGGCGATGGTGCGCATGGACGGCGAGAAGATGTCGAAATCCCTCGGCAACCTCGTGTTCGTGAGCGACCTGGTCAAGGAGTGGGACCCGCGCTCGATTCGCCTCGCGGTGGTCGAGAACCATTACCGCACCGAATGGGAGTGGGACGACACCCGAATGGCCCGCAACGACGAGCGGCTGCGGGCCTGGGTGGCGGCGGGCCCCGGCAGCGGGGCGCTCGACTCGGTGCGTTCCGCACTCGACGAGGACCTGAACACCACCGAGGCCGTCGCAGCGATCGATTCCGCCGCAGCGGCGGGGCTCGGGGTCAGCGAAGCTGCGGTACTCCTCGGTGTCGATACCAGTCGAGCGGTGGCGGCCGGCGTCGGTGGCTGAAGAATTTCATCGGCAGTTCATCGAATTGATCCACCCGACCCGTCAATTCGCGCCATCATGGGCCGACGACATTCCCAGGGACTGAAGGGAGGGGTGATGGATCAACAGGATGCGGGACGACTACAACCACTCTTTCGGGCGGTGCTCACCCCGGGATTCCGATTCCTCTGGCGGGTGCGCACCGAGGGGCTCGAGAACATCCCGGAACACGGACCGGCGATTCTCGCCCCGAACCACACCTCGGTGCTCGACAGCTTCTTCGTGCCGCTCGTGCTGAAGCGGCGCATGACCTATGTCGGCAAGGCGGAATACCTCGACGACTGGAAGACCAAGTGGCTCTTCCCGGCGATGGGGATGATCCCGATCGATCGTTCCGGCGGCGATGCCTCCAAGGGTGCGCTCGATGCCGCAGCCGGTGTGCTCGATCGCGGCGAACTGTTCGGCATCTACCCCGAGGGCACCCGCAGCCGCAGCGGCAAATTGCACAAGGGCCACACCGGAGTCGCCCGCCTGGCGTTGCGCTGCAAGGCGCCGATCATTCCGGTCGGCATCGTCGGAACCGTCGAGGTTCAGCCCCCGGACGCCAAGACCCCCAAGCCGTTTCGCGAAGTGACGATCCGGTTCGGCAAGCCGATCGACGTCACCCGGTACTGCGACCGGGCGAGTGACCGCATGGTGCTGCGCCAGATCACCGACGAGGTGATGTATTCCATCCGCGACATGTCGGGACAGGAGTACGTCGACACCTACGCCACCAAGCAAGCGGCCGGGGCGGCGAAGCCGGCGACCCCGACGCCTGCGACCACGCAACCGACCCCGATTATCGAGCTCGACCCGGTCATCGAGGTGAACGGCCCCGTCCTCGAACCCGCCGTCGGTAGCCAAGCCGCCATCGACGCCACGGGCAGCCGCTCGGGGGCCACGGCGCCGAAGTCGTCGGCCGAGGTGCTTCGCCAGAGCCGGCCACTCGTCGATCTGACGATCTGACGCCCACGGCCGCACCCGTCGGGAACCCCGGCCGTTACTCCACCGGGAGGGTGGTTGGCCGCCGGTAGGATTGGCGCCATGTCGAACATCACGATCACCCTGCCAGACGGATCCGAGCGCGAACTCCCCGAGGGCGCCACCGGAACCACGCTGGCCGGAGAGATCGGTCCGGGCCTCGCCAAGGCGGCCCTCGTGGTCGAGGTCGACGGCACCCCCGTCGACCTCGCGGCACCGTTGAGCGACGGGGTCGCGGTGCGGTTTCTCACCGATCGCGACCCCGACGTGCTCGAACACCTCCGCCACTCGACCGCGCATGTGTTGGCCCAGGCCGTGCTCGAGCTGTGGCCGGGTGCGACCTTCGCCGGTGGGCCGCCCATCGCAGACGGCTTCTACTACGACTTCGAGTTGCCGGACGGCGCAACCTTTTCCGACGCGGACCTCGATGCGATCGACGCGAAGATGCGCGAGATCATCGGTGCCGACCAACCGTTCGAACGCTTCGAGTTGCCGCTCGGCGAGGCGAAGAACCTCATGGCGGATCATCCCTACAAGCAGGCGTTCATGGATCTCGCCCAGTCGGGCGACGACTCCGATGGGGAGGTCGCCGGCGGTGAGACGATCAGCTTCTATCGCAACACGCCGGAATTCGTCGACATGTGCCGCGGCCCCCACGTGCCGTCGACGGGGCGGCTCGGCCACTTCAAGTTGATGCGGGTCGCCGGCGCCTATTTCCGCGGGTCGGAAAAGAACCCGATGCTGCAGCGCATCTACGGCACCGCGTGGGCGAACAAGAAGGAACTGGCCGCGCACCTGCATCGGCTCGAGGAGGCCGCCAAACGCGACCACCGCAAGCTCGGCGCCGAACTCGACCTGTTCAGCTTCCCCGAGGAGATCGGCTCGGGCCTCGCGGTGTTTCACCCCAAGGGCGGCATCATCCGCAAGCTGATGGAGGACTACAGCCGGGTCCGCCACGAGCAGGCCGGCTATGAGTTCGTGTACTCGCCACACATCACCAAGGGCGAACTATTTGAGCAGTCCGGCCACCTCGAGTGGTACGCCGATGGCATGTACCCGCCGATGACGCTCGACGACGAGCACGGTCACGGCGCCGAGTACTACCTCAAGCCGATGAACTGCCCGTTTCACATCTTGATCTACCGGTCGAAGATGCGGTCCTACCGCGATCTGCCGCTTCGCATGTTCGAATTCGGCACGGTGTATCGCTACGAGAAGTCCGGCGTCGTTCACGGACTGACCCGGGCGAGAGGATTCGCACAGGACGACGCGCACATCTTCACCACGAAAGACAAGATGGCCGCCGAGATCTCCTCGCTGCTCGACTTCGTGTTGGACCTGCTGCGCGATTACGGCCTCGACGACTTCTACCTCGAGTTGTCGACCAAGCCCGAGGAGAAGGCGATCGGGTCGGACGCCGAATGGGAGGAGGCCACCGAGGCGCTGCGGGTGGCGGCCGCGTCGAAGGACCTCGAACTCGTCCTCGACCCTGGAGGCGGCGCGTTCTACGCCCCGAAGATCTCGGTGCAGGCGCGCGATGCGATCGGCCGGTCCTGGCAGATGTCGACCATCCAGGTCGACTTGATGCTGCCGCAGCGTTTCGGCCTCGAATACGTGGGCGCCGACGGGAACCGCCACCGTCCGGTGATGATTCACCGGGCCCTGTTCGGCTCGGTCGAGCGGTTCTTCGCCGTGTTGTTGGAACACTACGCCGGGGCGTTTCCGACCTGGTTGGCCCCGGTGCAGGTACGCATTCTGCCCGTCGCGGATGCTCACACCGACTATGCGTTTGAGGTGGCGGGCCTGCTCGGCGAGTCCGGGATCCGCGTCGACGTCGTCGGTGCGGACGAGACCCTCGGAAACCGGATCCGCAAGGCCAAGGGTGAAAAGCTCCCGTACGTCCTCGTCGTCGGCGACGACGATGTCGCGGCCCGCACGGTCGGCGTGAACGCTCGTGGGCGCGACGTCGAACGCGACGTCGCGGTCGACGAGTTCGCCCGACGCGTGCTCGACGAGGTCGCCGAACGGCGCAACGCGTAGGCCGCGCGGGATCTCACGACATGGCACTCGATCGACTCTGGGCGACGTGGCGTTCCAACTACGTCACCGGCATCGCCGACACCCGCTCCGAGGACCCCGCCGACGGGCGCACGCTGTTCGAACGGATCCTCGCAGCGCCGGGGTCGGATTCCGACAAGCACATCGTGGCGCGAGGCGAGCACTGCTTCGTGCTGCTCAACAAGTTCCCCTACACCTCCGGGCATCTGCTCGTTCTGCCCAATCGCGGTGAGCCACACCTCGAGGGGCTGAGCGCGAGGGAGCACCTGGAGTTGTGGAATCTGGTGACCGCCTCGGTGCAGGCCATCAAGGCAGCCTTTCGCTGCGACGGGGTGAACGTCGGGTTGAATCTCGGCGCCGCAGCCGGGGGGAGCCAGTCCGACCATTTGCACGTGCACTGCGTTCCACGCTGGACCGGTGATGCCAACTTCATGGGCGTGGCGGCGGAGACCCGCGTGCTACCGGTGTCGTTGGACGAGGCCTGCGACCGGTTGCGTGCCGCCTTCGTGTTGCCGAAGCGGGACGCGTAGGGTGGACCCTCGTGTCGAACGAAACCCCCTCGAAGCACTCGACCGACGATGACGTGGTCGCGGCAGCAGCCGGGTCGCTCGTGGAGCCTGTGGAGGTCGGCGAACGGGTAGAGGCGGCCGAGTCGGCTGAGGCGCTCGCGCCCTGCCTCGACGAGCGCGACATCGTCGACGAATTGCCCGACGACCTCAACGCGGAGGACTTCGAAAGCGACTACACGCTGCCGAACAACAACCGGCGTCGGATCCCCGCCGCGATCTACGGGGCGATGGCGCTGGGGTGCCTCGCGCTGTGGGTGGCGTTCGCCGATTCATCGCCCTACGTGAACGACGGGATGTTGTGGGTAGCGGTTGCGTTGGGTGTGTTCGCGATCTACGGGTTCGTCGCCGGGCGCACGTTGAACGTCGACGAAACCGAGGCGCTGATCACGGCGACGCGAACGGTCGGGTTTGCCGTGGGCCACGCCTCGGCGCAGATGGTGTGGCGAGGCTGGCTCAGTCGGCCGGTGTGGCGACTGCTCGTGTATTCGAGCGAGAACCCCCCGAAGAAGCGGGGCATCGTGATCGTCGATGCTGTGGACGGCGGGGTCGTCGAGTGGTTCGCCGAGGACAATCCAGAAGACTGGGCTCAGCCCGGAGCCTCAGGTATTTGACGATTTCCACCGATGTGAGTGTTCACATCGTTACGATTTCCCACAGCGGAACGCTATGCTGACTATAGTTAGCGAGACGGTGAACTGCTGTTAAAGGAGAGAGCATGCTCGACGGACGGTTCCGAGGCACGATCGAGACCTGGACGCGACCCATTGGACGCAGCGTCAAGAACACCGGGATCACCGCAGACCAGGTCACCTTCGCCGGCCTCTTCATGTCGGTGGCGGCGGCGGTGACCATCGGCGCCGGTCACCTCGGCTGGGGCGTCGTGCTCCTCGCACTCACCGGAATCCCAGACACCCTCGACGGCGCCGTGGCGAAGGCCTCGGGCACGGCGAGCCAACGTGGGGCCTTCTTCGATTCGACGTGTGACCGCGTGACCGACGCGCTGCTGTTCGGCGGTGTCGCGTGGTACCTCATGGACAACCCCGCCTATCACCCACGGGCCGCCATGTTGGCCTTCGCTGCGCTCGGAAGCGCGATGTTGCCCTCGTACATCCGCGCCAAGGCCGACGCCCTCGGCCTCGACGCCAAGGGCGGACTCGTCGAACGCGCCGAACGTTTCATCCTGCTCGGCGTCGGGCTCGTGATCGAACCACTGTTGGTGCCCGTACTCGTTGCGCTGACCGTGTTGAACATGGCGACCGCGCTGCAGCGTTTCGTCAAGGTTTGGAAGGTCGCCGACAAGCCGCAGATCCAACCCCGCGCCACCCGCACGCGCCGCAAGGCCCGCGCCGCAGCGAAGACTCCGGCGTCGGTGCGCTGGGAGGCACGCCGTGCGGCCGCCCGCTCCCGCGCCGAGGCTCGACGCGGCAGCTGAGTTCGCTCCGCCGGAGTCGAGGTAGTCAAACGGACCGGCAGGGTCGCACCTGTCGGTAGTCGATAGCATCACGCCATGCTTTCCCGATTGAAGGGCCCCGCTGCGTTTCGCGCGTACCAACTCGGCGAAGTCGTGTCGCGCAACGCGCCGCGGGCGCTGGTCGACCCGTCGCTTCAGTTGGCGGCACGGCTGGCGACGGTACGCGGTGGCGACAAACGCTGGGTGATCGAGCGCAACCTGCGGCGCATCTATGGCCGCGACCTGACCCGCAACGAACTCAACACGCGGGTGCAGGCCACCTACGAGAGCTACGCGCGGTACTACTACGACTCGTTCCGGCTCCCCGCCATGGACCTCGGTCAGGTCGCCGAAGGTTTCACCGTCGAGGGGATCGAACATCTCGAGGCGGCGATGGACAACGACCCCGTCGGCCCGATCCTCGCCCTGCCACACCTCGGCGGTTGGGAGTGGGCGGCGTTCTGGATCACCGGAATCCGCCAATGGAAACTCGCGGCGGTGGCCGAACGCCTCGAGCCCCCCGAGTTGTTCGAGTGGTTTCTCAAATTCCGCCAGTCGCTCGGCATGAACATCATCCCGCTCGGCCCCGACGCCGCCGACGAGGTGGTGGGCGCGATGTTGGACCGTCAGATCGTGTGTCTGTTGAGCGACCGCGACCTCACCGGAAGCGGCCCCGAGGTCGACTTCTTCGGGGAACGGACCTCGCTGCCCGCGGGACCGGCGGTGATGCACCTCAAGGGTGGGGCCACGGTGCTTCCGGTCGCCGTCTACTTCACCGAACAGGGGGTTCACGGCGTGGTCCGGCCCCCGGTCACGATCGAACGCGACCCCGACGCGGTCTCGATTCGCGGCGACGTGCAGCGGTTCATGCAGGTTCTCGCCGGCGAGCTCGAAACGCTGATCCGCCGCGCACCCGAGCAATGGCACCTTCTGCAGCCGAACTGGCCGAGCGATTTCGAACTCCTCGGCGCCCCGCGGCCGACGTTGAGCTGACCATGTACATCGGAATGGTCTGTCCCTACAGCCTGAGCGTCCCCGGCGGCGTTCAGGGTCAGGTGTTCGGTTTGGCGCGGGCGCTGCGAAGCCGCGGTCACGTGGTGCAGATCATCGCGCCGGCCGACGGGCCCACCACCGAGGGCGGGGTCATGGTCGTTGGGCAGTCGGTCATGAACGCCGCCAACGGCTCGGTTGCCCCCATCTCGCCGAACGCCCCGACTCAGATCCGCACGATGCGCATGCTGTGGGATGAGAACTTCGACGTGTTGCACCTGCACGAACCGCTCGTACCCGGACCGTCCGTGACCGCACTGTTGCTGAAGCCGGCCCCCGTGGTCGGCACCTTCCACGCCGCCGGAGACCAACCCGCGTACTCGTCGTTTTCCAGCCTCGCCCGGTGGGTCGGGGGTCGAATCGACGCCAAGGTGGCGGTGAGCGAGGAGGCCCGACGCCTCGCCGGCCAATCGATTCCGGAACCGTGGACCGTGTTGTTCAACGGGATCGAGATCGATCAGTTCGCCGGGGCCGACCCGTGGGACCGCCCCGACGAGGCGGGCGACGAAGGAAAGCCTGCGGTGTTCTTCCTCGGCCGTCACGAGGAACGCAAGGGCCTCGGGGTGCTGTTGGAGGCGTTGTCGGAGATGGACGACGACGTCGTGGTGTGGATCGCCGGGACGGGGCCCGAAACGCTTGCGCTCAAGGCGAAGTACCGCGACGACAAGCGGCTGCGGTGGCTTGGGCGAATCAGCAACGAGGAACGCAACCGTCGCCTCGCTGCGGCCGCGGCCTTCGTGGCCCCGTCGCTCGGTGGCGAGAGCTTCGGGGTGATTCTGCTGGAGGCGATGGCCGCCGGCGCTCCGGTGGTGTGCAGCGATATCACCGGATACGTGGGCGTTGCCGGCCCGCTCGACGGCGAGCCTGCTGCGGCGCGCATCACCCGGACCGGCGACAGTCGATCGCTCGCCGAGGGGCTCGCGGAGGTACTCCGCGACCGGTCGTTGGCCGAGGTGTTGCGCGAGCACGGGCGCCGGCGCGCCAACCGGTTTTCGATGGACCGCCTCGCCGAGGCCTACACCGTGTTGTACGAGGCGGTCATCGCCGAAGCGGCCATGCGGGCGTGATCCGAGGCCGCCAGTGGGCCTTGTTCGGTCGCTGACGACGGCACCCCCTGGGGTGGGTCGGGTTGCCTATCATGGGGCGGCGCGGCAACGAGTCGCCGGTCGAGGAGCCGTCCATGAAATGGGTTGTCATCGTTCTGATCATCCTCATCGTGTTGGTCGCGGTGTTGCTGATCGCCAATTACAACGGGCTGGTCGGGCTGCGAAACAAGATCGAGTCGGCGTACTCCCAGATCGACGTCCAACTGAATCGCCGGTACTCGTTGATCCCGAACCTGGTCGAGACGGTCAAGGGGTATGCGGCGCACGAGTCGGGGACGCTCGAAAAGGTGGTGCAGGCCAGAAACCTGGCGATGAACACCAACGGGATCGCGGACAAGGCCGAGGCCGAAAACGCCATCACCGGAGCGCTCAAGAGCGTGTTCGCGTTGAGTGAGGCGTACCCCGAGTTGAAGGCCAACACGAACTTTCAGCAGCTGCAGGCCGAGTTGAGTTCGACCGAGGACCGCATCGCGTATGCCCGGCAGTACTACAACGACAACGTGCGGGCCTACAACACCAAGATCGAAGCCTTTCCCTCGAACCTGATCGCCAACGCCTTCAAGTTCACCCAACGCGAATACTTCCAAGCCCAAGGCGACGCTCGCGGCGACGTCTCCGTCTCGTTCTGAAACGCTTATGACACCGAACTCCACCAAATCGACCACCGGAACCGCTGGGACCGCCGGGACCGCCGGAACGGATCGCGGCCAGCACCGATCATTGCTCGAACGCAGCGACCTCAATTCCAAGGCCATCGCGATGATCGCCCGACCGCATGCGATCGTGGCCGGTGTGGCGTCGTTCGTGGTGTCGGCGGTGGTGATCGGGTTCTTGATCTCGTGGCCCGTCGGGGTGATCGTCGGGCTGTTGATCGGCGGTGTCGCCGCCTGGGCGACCCTGAAGAAGGTGCCTGAGGGAGCGAAGGCAAAGGTGGACGCGGTCGTCGACTCCAGGCCGGCGACAGAGGACGACTATCCGCGTTACTACAACCTGATCGACGGGTTGACCCTCAACGTCGGCGCGCAACGCCCGGAGTTGCGAGTGGTCGACTCCAGCGGGTTGAACCTTGCGGTCTATGGGCCCGCCGATGCCGGTGTGGTCGTCGCTACGACAGGGTTACTCGAGCAACTCGAACGCATCGAGCTCGAGGGCGTGTTCGCGGCCGCGCTGGTGCGGCTGCGGGCCAACGATGCCGAACTGGCGATGCAACTCGCCGCCAACCGGTCATTCGGGCTGTTGGGCCTCGGCGTCGACGCGGCCGAACTGCCCGGCAAGACACGCGCCGCGGAGTCGTTGGTGCGGGTGCTGACCGAGGCATTTGGAACCCAACGCGAGTTCCTCGGAGACCTTGGCGCGGTCGACATCACGCGGTATCCCCCGGGCCTCGGCGCCGCGTTCGACAAGATGATCGAGCTGGGCACCCACGTTGCGAGCGCAACGTTGGGCACCGCGCACCTGTGGCTGGTCGATCCGCTGACCCCGATCGCCGGCGAACACAACGCCTACGAGGTCGTTCGGCTCCTGCGAACCCCGACCCCGATCGATCAGCGCTCGATGCTCATGGCAGAACTGTGAGCGGCGGAACTGCGAGCTGCCGGCTTCGAGCTGCGGCCGGCGCCCTCGCCGTCGTGTCGTTGGCCCTTGGATGTTCCAGCAAGGACGATCCGCCTCCCACGACAACGACCACCAGCACCACGACCACCACCACCACGACCACGACGACCACGGTCCCCGACCCGGTGGCGGTCGCTCCGCTGACCGGCGCGCCCGTCGACGAGGCGACCAACCAGTTCCTCCAACGTCCGGCGTTGGCCATCAAGATCGACAACGTCGCAGGAGCGATGCCGCAGTCGGGGCTGAACTCGGCCGACATCGTGTTCGAGATCAAGGTCGAGGGCCCGAGCCGACTGATGGCGGTGTTCCACACCCAGGATGCTGCAAATGTCGGTCCGACTCGCTCGGCCCGTTATTCCGATCCGCCGATCCTGGCCTTGCTCGGACGTCCGCTGTTTGGGTGGTCCGGGGCGAATGACGGCGTGACCAAGGACATGTACACCTCCGACTGGATCGTGAACGTGAACTGGGACAAGGTGAAGAACTCCGACTACTGGCGTTCCTCCGACCACAAGGCTCCGCACAACCTGTTCACCAGCACGGAGAAGCTGTTCGCGTACGCCGAGGCCGGGCAGGGTCCGCCGTTGCCCGTGTTTCAGTACCTCGCGGCGGGCGAGCAGCTCGCCACCGGCATTCCGGTGCCCGGGGTGACCCTGAGGGTCGGAGACACCACCTCGGCGTGGCGCTGGGACCCGGAGGCGGCCCAATGGCTTCGCTGGCAGGCCAAATCGGCTCACGTGACCTCCGATGGCGGACAGGTGAACGCCACCAACATCGTGGTGATGGAGATCGACTACAAGGGGGGTAAGAAGACGCCGACCGCCGAGGTCGTCGGCAGCGGGCGCGTGCAGGTGTTTGCCGACGGCAAGATCATCGAGGGGACTTGGAACCGCCCCAACCAGATCACCGGGATGACCCTGACGACCCTCGACGGCCAGCCGTTGAAGCTGTATCCGGGTCGCACCTGGGTCGAATTGACCGAAGGACACACGACCTCAGTGCTCGACGAGGCCGCCGCGGGTGCGTTGAAATAGCCCTCGCAGCGGTGCTGTTTTCGGGCGGCGGGCGAGGGGTCGCTAGGATTCGGGCCATGACAGAACATGACTCCCCGTCGTCGGTTCGCGGCACCGTGCGCGTCAAGCGCGGGCTCGCGGAGATGCTGAAGGGCGGCGTCATCATGGACGTGGTCAACGCCGAGGAGGCCAAGATCGCCGAAGACGCCGGAGCCTCGTCGGTCATGGCGCTCGAGCGGGTGCCCTCCGACATCCGACGCGACGGTGGAGTGGCGCGGATGAGCGACCCGCAGATGATCGAGGAGATCAAGGCGGCGGTCACGATTCCGGTGATGGCCAAGGCTCGGATCGGCCACTTCGCCGAGGCGCAGATCCTGCAGCACCTCGGTGTCGACTACATCGACGAGTCCGAGGTGCTCACCCCGGCCGATGAGGTGCACCACATCGACAAGTGGGCCTTTGAGGTGCCGTTCGTGTGCGGGGCCACCAACCTGGGCGAGGCACTTCGGCGCATTTCCGAAGGTGCGTGCATGATTCGCTCGAAGGGCGAGGCGGGCACGGGCAACATCGTCGAGGCGGTGCGCCACCTGCGTCAGATCCTCGGCGACATTCGAAAGATCACCCAGGCCGATGAGGCCGAGCAGTTCGAGTGGGCGAAGCAGTTGCGTGCGCCCCTCGGGCTCGTGCAGGAGATCCACGACACCGGCAAGTTGCCGGTGCCGATGTTCTGTGCGGGTGGCATCGCGACCCCGGCGGATGCGTCGTTGGTCATGCAACTCGGTGCCGAGGCGGTGTTCGTCGGTTCCGGCATCTTCAAGTCGGAGAACCCGTCGCTCATGGCTCAGGCCATCGTCGAGGCGACGACCAATTACGCCGACCCTGAAATCCTCACCAAGGTCTCACGCGGTCTCGGCAAGTCGATGCCCGGTCTCGAAATCGGTGGGCTCGAGACCACGTTCGCCGATCGGGGCTGGTAGCCCATCGCCACGACCCAGTCGCCGGACCACCGACACGGTTCCGGTCCTCGGATCGGCGTGTTGGCGGTCCAGGGGGCGTTTGCAGCGCACCGCGAGGTGTTCCGGCGCCTCGGCGTCGATACCGTCGAGGTTCGCCAGGTTCGCCATCTCGAAGGCATCGACGGGCTCGTGTTGCCCGGGGGTGAGTCGACCACGATGTCGAAGCTGACGATCTCGCTCGGGATCTTCGACGCCATCGCCGAGCGGCTCGCCGACGGGATGGCGGCGTTCGGGACCTGTGCCGGGGCGATCCTTTTGTCGCACCACATCGCGGATGGCCGAGCGGACCAACGCTGCTTCAGCGGCCTCGACATCGACGTGCGGCGCAATGGTTACGGTCGACAGATCGACTCCTTCGAGACCGACCTGGCCATCCGCGGGTTCGAAGACCCGTTCCACGCCACGTTCATCCGGGCCCCCGTGATCGAGCGCTGCGGGGAGGGGGTCGAGGTGCTTGCGAGCGCTCGCGACCAGCCCGTCGTGGTTCGCCAAGGTCGCGTCATTGCAACGACTTTTCATCCAGAACTTGGTGAAGATGACCGTCTGCACCGCTATTTTCTGTCCGTACTCGGCGAGTAGGAGAACTGCCATGTCAGGCCATTCCAAGTGGGCAACCATCAAGCACAAGAAGGGCGCAGCGGACAAGGCGAGAGGTAAGCAGTTCGCAAAGCTCATCAAGCAGGTTGAAGTGGCGGCTCGACAGGGCGGCGGCGACGTCGATTCCAACCCGACGTTGCGCACCATGTTCCAGAAGGCCCGGGCGGCCTCGGTGCCGCTCGACACGATCGAACGCGCCGTCAAGCGCGGCACCGGCGAACTTGAGGGCGTCGATTACCAAGAGGTGTCCTATGAGGGGTACGCCCCCGGCGGGGTGGCGGTGTACGTCGAAGCGCTGACCGACAACCGAAATCGGACCGGACCCGAAATTCGTACGACGTTTTCGAAGAACGGTGGGTCGATTGCCGAGCCGGGTGCGGTGTCGTGGCAGTTCGAACGCAAGGGGCTCATCGTCATCGACGGATCCGCGGACGAGGAGGAGCTGATGCTCGTTGCGCTCGAGGCCGGGGCCGAGGACATCTCCCGCAACGGCGACGACTGGAACGTGGTGACGCCTCCGTCGGAGCTGCACACGGTGGGAACGGAGCTCGAGGCGGGTGGGTTTGCTCCGAAGTCGAGCGACCTGACGATGCTGCCGTCGTCCACGATCACCATCGATACGTTGTCGGCCGCCCAGGCCGTGTTGAAGGTGATCGAGGCGCTCGACGACCACGACGATGTGCAGGAGGTCTACTCCAACTTCGATATTTCCGAGGAAATCCTCGCCGAGTTGGCGGGGTGATCCCGTGAGCACGTCACGGTCGGGGCACGCTGGGGAGCCTGGAGCGCCCGGGGAGCCCGGCGGTTCGGGGGAGCCCGGCGTCTCGGGGGAGCCGGGGGAGTTGCGCGTCGGCGAAGCCGCTCCGCCGTTCTCGCTGGAGGGCATCGACGGGCGCACCGGGGATCTCGGCGAGTGGTCGCTGTCGGACTTCGAAGGAGCTCCGCTGGTGTTGGCGTTCTACCCGGCGGATGACACACCGGTGTGTACCGCGCAGCTCAAGAGCTATACCGAACACGTCGGTCTGCTGGCGGAGTCGGGCGCGGCACTCGTGGCGATTTCGCCGCAGGACCCGCAGAGCCACCGCCGATTCGCGGCGGCGCACGGGGGGTTCGCGTTTCCGCTCCTCAGCGATATCGACCGTAGCGTCGGTGCCGATTACGCGGTGTTGGGGTTGTTGGATCTGTATCGCCGCACCGTGGTGATCGTCGACGCCGAGGGTTGCATCGCCGCCATCCATCGCTCGATCGGTCCCGGTTCGGGGTATCAGCCGCTCGCCGAGATGCTCGATGCTCTGGCGAGTTCGGTTCGCACTGGGTCGCAGTGAGCCGCACTGAGTTGCACTGGGCCGCACTGAGTTGTTGTGGAATGATTGCGCGTATGGACGTGCTGAGCGAGAAGCGAATCATTGAGGTCGGCCGGGTTCATACAGCGGTCGTGAAAGGCACAGTCGCCTTTGCCGACATCACTTCGTTCTTCGACAGGGTGTTCACTGCCGTACCCGCCGCAATTCACGCTGCGGGGGTAGTGCCGGCGGGACCTGCCTTTGCCCGTTACAACTCACATCCCACCGACACCGTTGACATCGAGGCGGGTTTCGCCGTTTCAGAGCCTTACGAAGGGGCTTCGGAGGTCTCGGTTGGTGAGGACGGCGTTGTGGCTGGTGAGCTGCCGGCGGGTCGTGTCGCGACGGCAACGCTTCGGGGCGGATACGACCTCCTCTCCGCTGCGTGGCCCGAGATGATCGGCTGGGTCATGTCGCAGGGTGAGCACCCGGGTGAGGTGTCGTGGGAGGTGTACGTCACGGAACCGACCCCCGATGCCGACCCGGCAGCGATGATCACCGAGTTGTATTGCACCCTTCTGGAGCGGTCGAGTACTTGAGCGGTCGAGTTCTTGAAAGGTCGAGTGCGGGCGAGGCGGCTACCGGGGGTGTTATGCCTCGTTGGCGACCCCGAGGAGGCGTGCCCGCGTGACCGAACGTACGCCGCGGGTGAGGCTCACAACCGCGAACGCCCAGGCGATGGCCCCGACCCAGATGCCGGCGTTGGTCTGCCCGAACACCGCCCCGGATGACTGCCCGTAGGCGATACCGATCAACGGCAGGCTGATGAGGCCGGAGGCCTGTTGGGCTGCAGCGGTCGATCGAACCGTCGCCGAGAGCCGAAGCACCAGCGACAAGGTCAGCGCGAGGAACGGGGGGATGATCCACAGCACCATGACCCACCATTGGGCCGTGGGGAAGAACCAGCCTCCGACGGCGGGACCGGCGATCGTGTTGACCAGCACCGAGTAACACCCGAATCCCACCAGGGTGGTGAGGTAGCCCGGAACAAAGCTGGCGATGAGCTTGCCGAGGTAGATTTCGCGGGCCGAGGCGGGGGAGTGGGCGAGGAATTCGCCCGTGCCTCGCTCTCGTTCGCCGACGATGGTGGCGGCGCCGACCGCGGTGGAGATCGTGATCGGCACGATGACCGCCACGGGGGCGAACAGGAACACCGACAGCGCGTAGAGGGTTTGGCCGCCCTCGTCGATGCGCGAGATCTGCGCCTGCGCCGACTTCGGCAGCACCCGCAGCGACTGGGAGACCTGAGTGACGACCTCGGTGTCACCCCACGACGACACGGTGAGTAACAGGATCGCGGGCAGCACGATGAAGAACAATGAGCCCAGCAGCGCCATCGGGATCCAGTAGTCCTTGGCGCCGGCGAGCTGTTTGAGTTCAGTGCGGGCGACGACCCACATTCGGTGGCCGCTGAATCTCGGCCGAGTGATCGGTGTAGTCGTCATGTTGGTCGCGGTCATCGTCGACCTCCTTGGGAGGCAGAGCCGGCCAGGGCATTGGCATGGGCACGGGCGGGGTTGGCGGCGTGAGCGGGTGCTGCGGTGGGGGCTGCGGTGGGGGCTGCGGGGCGGCCGAAACGGTCCTGCCCGCGGCCGCTGCGGACGGCGAAGTAGAGCTGTTCGAGAGTGGGAACCACCGGCTCGACCCGCGTGAGCTGAACCCCGTCGGCGACGAGCGAGGAGACGATGGCCGGGATGCGGCCGATGTCGTCGAGCTGTACCCGGGCGAGGTCGGCACGGTCGTATCCGACGACGCCAGGCCAGGTGGCGATTCGGTCGAGTTGGTCGGGTGCGACGGCGTCGAACACGACGGTGTCATGGGGCCAGAAGCGTCGGGTGAGTTGAGCGGTGGGCCCTTCACATACGCAGCTACCGGTTTCGAGGATGACGATGTGATCGGCGAGCCCTTCGGCTTCGGAGAGGAGGTGGGTGCACATCACGACGGTGATGCCGAGGGAGGTCATCTCCCGGATGAGGTCGAGGACCGCGGCCGAGGATTCCGGGTCGAGGCCCGAGGTTGGCTCGTCGAAGAGCAACAATTCGGGGCGATGTAGCACGGCGCGGGCCAGCGCGAGACGAGTCTTCATCCCGGTGGAATAGCCGCCGACGAGGTGGTCGAGGGCATGGGTGATGCCGAAGCGCTCTGCGGACTCAGAGACGCGCGAGTCGATGTCACCCCGGGCGACGCCGTAGAGCTCTGCCGCGTACTCAAGGTTGTCTCGTCCGCTTAGACGGTCATACAACGCCGGCTTCGCGCTGACGACTCCGCAGCGCGGACGCACGCTGTCGCCGTCGACGCGAGGGTCGATACCGAACGTTCGGATCGTTCCAGATGGAGAGATCGCGCCGGTGATCGCTCGGATGGCGGTGGTCTTGCCGGCCCCGTTGGGCCCGAGCAGGACGGTGATGCCGCCCGAGGGGACATCGAAGGACAGCGAGTTGAGGGCAGTGACTTCGCCGAATCGATGCGTCACGTGCCGCAACGACACGACAGCGTCGGCATTCGGTTGGGCCGCTGTCGGATGGGACACTGGCGACTGCTGGGCTGACGGCGGCTGGACTGATGACTGTTGGGCTGACGGCGGGTGAGCTACAGACTGCTGGGAGAGCGGCTGGCGAGATGGCGAACGGCGAAAAGGCGGCACATCGATCTATCGGCACGAACCCTGCATCCCTACAGCCCACGGGAGTCAGCCGGTTTGCGTGCGCGCCGTTCGTGTGCGCGCCGTTCGTGTGCGCGCCAAGGGCCCCTGATGAGGGGTCGCTGTTTAGGGGGCCCGTGTTGAGGGGTTCGTGAGTCGTTTCGGGCGGCGCCGGTTCATTGGCGTATCGGTGGTTGGGGTGGTCGTGCTGGGGTGAGGGAGAGTTGCCCGGCGGTGGCTCGCCTGGCCCTCGTCGCTCCTCCGGTTCGTCCGGTCCCACCTGAGCCTCGGCTGGAGGCTGACCTGCGGGCGTCGTGGGGTCGGTACATGCGGGTGTTGGGGGTGGCGGCCATGCGGTCGTAGCGGTGTCGGATGGTGGCGATCGCTTCGGCCAAATCGACGGTTCCGCCGCGGACTTTCACCTTCGGTCGGGCGGGTGGTTCGGGTTCTGCCGCGAGTTCTTCGGGGATGGGGCCTTGGCGTTGTACCCCGTGTTGTTGCCCCCAGATAGTGATGCCACAGGGGTGGGTGTAGAGGGTCCATCCGTCGGTGGTGATGTGCATGGCCCATCCGACGCGGTGCACCAGTCCGTGGTGGTGTCGGCACAGACACGCCAGGTTGTTCACCGCGGTGGAGCCGCCGTTGCGGTGATGGCGAACATGGTGGGCTTCGGTCTGTTGTGCGGGTGCTTCACAGCCGGGAAAACAACACCCCCCGTCACGCGCTGCGAGTGCGGCGCGTTGCGCGTCGGTGGCTAACCGGACGCTATGGCCAACATCGAGCGGTTGGCCGAGCGAGTCCGACAGGACGGCGCGGAGTTCTGGGTCACACATCATCCGTTCGATCACGTCGGCGGTGAGTGGATCACCCGTAGGTGAATAGGCGCGTGGTTGGCCGTGTTCGTCGGCTTGCAGGATGATGGTGACTTCGGCGGTTCCTGGCCGGTAGTTACCCGACAGGGTGAACTGGGTGCCGAACCGGCACAGGTCCATCAACGCTTTCGCCCGCAACTGGGATTCTGACGTCGTCGGTGACCCGCCGAATTGTTCGGCGTCGTTGCGGACCTGTTTACGGTGACGTGCGGTGGCGTCGGTGATGGCCTGGCGTACAACCTCGGCGTAGTCGCCGAAGAACTCTCCGACGACCTCTACGCCGATGACACCGTCGGGGCCGTGAATGTCGCGTAGGTCGAGCCAGGACTCTTCTGCTGGTGGGGCGGGTTCGGTGCCGTCGGTGTCGACGAGGCGTGCCAACGCGGCGATGACCTTTTCCCATTTCGCGAACGTCAAATGCTCGGCCAGATCCAACATGGGCCCGGCGTTGTCGGACCAGGTGGGTTCGATACGCGGGTTCGACCACCGGCCGATCACCACCAGATGATCAAACCCCGCAACACCGGAGCGGAGCCGGTCCAACACGTCGGGCCGATACCGGCGCCGAACCGCCCGAGCGACCGACACCCGACGCGCCGCGGTCACACCGGAACAACGAGCCGTCTTGGACACCCAGGCTTTGGTGGACAGGCCCTCGACGATGTCGGTCATCCCAACAGCGTCCAGTTCGCCCAACGCGTCGATCATGTGCAGATCCAAACGGCGTTGCAGTTCGAACAACACCGCAACATCGTCGATCCCGGAACCCAGGCTATTCAGTTCGCTGTCGAAGCCCTCGAACATGCGTTTGATACTAAACGGAACCCCCGACAGCCAAGCCCCGGAGGTTGAAAATGCTCGGGAATCAAGGCCCGGACGGTTCGGACATGACCCCGGGTCGTAGGGTGGCGCCATGATCTTCGGAACGTTCATACCGCAGGGTTGGAAGATGGAACTCGCGGGGATTCCCGACGACCAGGACAAATGGGCAGCGACGATGCGCGTCGCGAGACTGGCCGACGAACTCGGCTACGACTCGATCTGGGTGTACGACCACGTCCACAACGTCCCCGTGCCGGCGAACGAAGCGGTTTTCGAATGCTGGACGACCCTCGCAGCGGTCAGCCAGGTCACCGAGCGCGTGCGTCTCGGTCAGATGGTGAGCTGTGCCCCGTATCGAAACCCGGCACTCACGGCAAAGATCACGGCCACCCTCGATGTGGTCAGCGGCGGCCGCCTCGATTTCGGTGTGGGGGCGGGTTGGTATCAACAGGAGTTCGAGGCCTACGGGTACGACTATCCCGACAACCGCGATCGACTCCAGTCGCTCAAGGAGGCCGTGGAAATCACCAAGCTCATGTGGACCGAGCCGGAGGCGACCTATGACGGTCGAATCCATTCCGTTCGTGGGGCACAGTGCGATCCGAAGCCGTTACAGAAGTTGCCGCCGATCTGGATCGGTGGGGGTGGGGAGCGTGTGACGTTGCGCATCGTCGCCAGGCATGCGGACCGCTCGAATTTCGGAGGAAAGCTCGACGAGTGGGCGCACAAGTGCGAGGTGCTCAAAGCGCATTGTGCCGAGGTCGGTCGCGACTACGACGAAATCGTCAAGACCTGGTCGCCGTCGTTGCTCGTACGCGAGTCCGAGTCCGACTTGCCGATCGAATCGATGGGGGCGTGGGGTGAGCCGTATGACAGTTGGGTCGAAGGTAACCTCATCGGGACCCCCGAGCAGGTTGTCGAGAAGCTTGAGGCCTACCAGCGCCTCGGCCTCGGTGGAGTGGTGCCGTGGATTGCGGATCTTCCCGACACCGAGACGTTGGAACTCTTCGCGACCCAGGTGATGCCACAGTTTCGGTGAGTACCGAGCGGCAGTCGCTGGTCGTTCCGTTGATTTGAACACGTCCCGAGAATGAACCCGTCGTAGATGCCTGTGCCGCTGCGGCCGTCGTCGTGCCGGCGAGGAACAACACGGCAAGGACGAAGACCAGCAAGGGCGCAAACCGACGGAACGTCAATTGAGTTCTGCAACTCGACGGGCGTATTCACGCACGAAGATCGCCAGCGCTTGCGAATCGCGTTCCGCAAGCGCCCCGAGGTGATCCTCATCTTCGACAAGCTCGGCGTACCCCCACAGCGCGCCGCATGGCTGCACCCAGAGCTCCCGGCCCGTCGCCCGGATGCCGGGGTACAGCGCGAACCGCCAACCGTCGGGCATCTCGTCCGAGCCCGGCTCGAACAGCGCCAACGGTGGGGTGCACGGCTTTCCCCAGTCGTCGCGAACCAAGGCGAACAGCACGCTTTCCCAAAGACCCATGCCTGCCACGACGTACTCGGCGCCGACGGTCAGCGGGTACGTCTCTTCGAAGTCGGCCATGCGGCCGCGTTGCTCATCAGGCAGCGCAGACGACCTGTTGAAGGCGCACGTGAGTTTCATCCGGCGCTCGTGAACGTGAAGTCGTCGACGGCGCCGGTGATGTTGTTTCGGACGTAGTACATCTCGACGCCGTTGACGTTCTGGGCCATCTTCACCCAGCCCTCGGCGGCCGGCCACCGAGCGTCGGTCATGGTCACCCGCACGCGTACACCTGCAGGTGCCGCACGAACCTCAGTCATCGCAAGTTGCTCGGTCAGGTTCCCGGGCGTGACCCTCCCGTAGAGCCCAGCCAACCGACCTCAGCGCTCCAGACGGCTGCACCGGCAGAAGGTCGTCCAAGGAGCTTTTGGCGTTGGTGAGGTTTTTGGTTGTGTTGACGCCGGCAGGGCGATTCACAGCCATGTGTTTGGTCGCGTTTGGATGCACCGAGAACTTCTGACCAGCTACCGACAGGTCGAAGCTCTCCGGTACCAGCGTTCCCGGCCAATTCGGCCCCACATTCGACGCCCACCACCAGTCATCGGCTACGCCTGTTCCTCTTGGGGTACCTGTGCGCGACATGGGGTCGTAGTTGCACGATGGGCCGCGACGGTCGACGCAGCGATGCCGTCCACGCCTTCGAAGGCCTGGGCGAGAGCCTCTTCAGCAGAGGGTCGAACGCCAGCGGACGTACGTGCGGCACCTGACGTGTCGTAGTCGTAGGGGGCGGCTGTGCGTTCTCCGGCCGGTGCCGCTGCAGCCGATGTTGACAGAACGCCCAGATCGAGGGCGAGCAGGAGCCCGACAACGAACAGAAGCGACCGGCGGACGATCATCCGATCTGGTCCAGCTGTCGCAGCAGGTCCGGCCCAAGCTGATCCCTCAGCGCTGCACCCGGCTCACCTCGCCGAGGCAGATTCTCCAAGAACGAAACCGAGATCAGCTCGCGTTCATGTTCGCCGCCCTGCGCGAAGCACGCTTCGAAGAACACCAGTACAGCCCCTACCTCCGAATCGGCTGGCGACTCGATGTGCCCAAGAACCCACCGAGTCACGTCACCAAGGAAGACGTGCGGGAGCAACCCGTCGTAGTCATCGAGGTGCTCCTGCAGGAGCGGCAAGAGAACGGGGAAGCGGTGGACGAGTGCACCGACGAACGCCACCTCCGCCGACCGCAGCAAGCCGTCGGCCTGGGTGACGCCTGTCAGCATATCCTGACGAGGGTGGCGGCGGTCGTCAGGATATGCTGACCGCGTTCGGCGTCATCTCCGGGGTGACGCCACCCAGCAGGTCCCAGTCCGGTCGACCCGCGTACAGCAGTACCCGAACCCGGTAGTTCCGGAACCGGCGCAGACCGAACCCGACACGCTTCACCCGTTTGATCAAGTTGTTCATCCTTTCGGTCGGACCGTTGGTCACTTTGGAGCGGTGCCACGCAACAATCTGGTCGCGCCAACGTCGCAGCGTTCCGACCAGAGCACGGACTTCGGGCGGCATGTCGGCGTCGGACATGTCGTCGATGAAAGCCTCGACGTCGCCGGGGTCGTCGATGCGATACAGGCTGCGGACCGTCTCTTTGGCGTGCCAACACATGCGGACCTCGCCGTTGGGGTCGCCCGCCTCCAACAGGCTCAACAGCTTCGCTTCGCCCGCCTCATCAAGGCGATCGTGGGCTTTGGTCAACAAGCGGCGTGACCGGTACAACGGATCGTCTTTGCGGCCCCGGTGGCCGAGCGTTTCGTTCTGCACCCGCCGCCGACACTCATCCAGCTTGGCGTTCGCGTGCTTGTGCACGTGGAACGGGTCGGCAACCTGGGTGACATGGCTGAGACTGTCGTTGAACGTCTTGCGGTACGGGCCCGACATATCCAACACCCCGAAACGGATCGCTTCTCGCCACGCCTCGGGGCGGGCGTCGATCCAACCGCTGACCTTGACGGCGGTCCGCCCCTCGATCACCTCGACCAGTTTCGGGTGACGCCCCGCACCGCCGACATCAACGATCGAGGTGGCCCACTGCTTGTGGTGCCGTTCCCCCAAACGGACGAACAACGTTTCGTCCAACCCCAATGCCTCAACCTCGCCGACCCGCCCGGTGTCCGCCTTCAACAACGCCTCACCGTACGCGACGACCGCGTCGTTCACGGTGTGGCTATCACACCCCAGTTCCGCTGCCACATCGCTGACCGCTCGACCCAGACGGCCAACCTGGACCGTCGCCCACCTCCCGGCGCGGTCAGTCAACGCGGCACAGCAATCCTGGCGTCCTGCACCGTCCACGATCTTGTCGGGCAGAGCGTCTCACGGCAGCACCATCGTTGTTTGCGCCACACCAGTCGTGCTGGACGACCGAAACACGGCAGGTCCACCAGCACCACATCGTCGCGGTCCTTGATTGAGCCTCGCGTCCCGCAGCGACGACACCATGCCTGTTCATCGAGCCTCGACTCGACCTTCACGATGATCGGCCCGCCCGGCCGGTCATCGACACCGAGAACGTTCACCTCACCCAAACCGACCAGCAGCTCGCACATGCGCGTAGGGTTGCATTCCACAGGGGCTCTCCATCATCGACGGCGTTAGAACCACCGATTCTGGTGAGCCCCTGTCCCGCGCCCGCGGACCCCAAACCCCGCTCAAATCCGAAGAGCCCGTTATCGAAAGGCGATTGTGAGGCCGAGCTACTCGTTTGAAGTAGTGGGGAGGCCGAGTATGCAGCCGGCCGCGCAGGCCTCGAGATCACCCAGACTCACTACGATTTCGCCAGCACCCCCGACCTCGACGTGCGACGCGCAGTCGAACGCACGCGTTCTAGTGCTAGTCCACCAGATCACCGCTGCCGCCGCGAAGACGCCCGATAGCCAGATTCCCGGTCAGCGGTATCAAATGAAGGCGCACCTCGGCGTCTCCACGCCTACCAACTCGTGCCTCAGGACCTGGAGCGGCCTGGGCGCGACTCACCCGCTCGCCGGGGGCGAACGGGTGAGTGTGAACGGGTGAGCAGTCTGGCCCAGTCGGCCTGAGCGCCTACTCGGCAGTCTGGCCTACTCGTAGACGCGGATGATGACCTCGGAGACGCAACTCGGCTTCGACGAGCCCTCGGTCTCGAAGGTGTACAGGAAGGTGCACTGCGCGGCGCCTTCGCCGAGGTCCTCGACCTGGGTGACCTCGATGCCGAGGCGGAGGTTGGCGCCGACCGGAACCGGGCTCGGGAAGCGAACCTTGCCACAGCCGTAGTTGACGGCCATCTTGAAGCCGCCCATCTTCATGACCTGAGGTGCGAGCATCGGGCCGAGCGACAAGGTGAGGTAGCCGTGTGCGATCGTGCCGCCGAAGGGGCCGTCCTTGGCGCGTTCGGGATCGACGTGGATCCACTGATGGTCGCCCGTCGCCTCGGCGAACTGGTTGACGCGTTCCTGGGTGACCTCGAGGTAGTCGCTGTATCCGAGGTGCTTTCCTTCGAGGGACTTCAAGCCCTCAATGCCGGTGATCTCCGTTGTCATGGCGCAGATTCTTACGCACCCGCACCCAAGGCCGCTACTCGCCGCGGAGGGTCCGGCTGAGCTCGTCGAGACGAGCGCGCTCATCGACGGTGAGGCTGTCCATGCCGCCTTCGCTGATCTTGTCGAGCAGCGTGTCGAGTTCGGCTTGTGCCTCGCGGCTCAGGCGCGGCTCGGGCCTCAGCGGAATGACCTCTGCGGGGGTGGATCTGGCGAACGGTGAACCCGGCGAACGGCCCTTGCCGGTCGGCCTGCCGGTTGAGTTGCCTCTGGACGTGGACGAGCCGGCCTGCTGTTTGTTCTTGCGGGCCCGGGATCGGTTGGTTTTGGCGTACGGGTCGCCGCTGACGAACCCCGGCAGCGGCAGTTTGGGGATCTGGTGAAACTCGGTGAGATCGAAGGCCCGGGCGATGAGCGCCGCGACGGCGAGCGAGGCGAGGAAGAAGACCAGCATCGCCCAGTCGCGTTCCGCGATGATCTGCAGGGCGTAGATCGTCTCGAACACGGCCAACAGCACCCACAACGGGATGTTGAGCAAGGACCGGGCGAAGGGGAAACGCAGCGCGAAGATCACCAGGAGGCCGGTCGTCAGATTCGACAGGCCGAACGCCTCCGCTCCGGTGTGGAGCGACGCTCCGGAGATTCCCCAACCCACCGGGTACAGCACGCCGACGATGCCCGGAACGACGGTGAGGATCGCCAGCATCCATGCGAAGCGCTTACGGCCGACGTCGCCCTCAAGTTGGGTGCCGAGCATGAAGAAGATGAACGCCGAGAGGATGAACCAGATGTTGGGGAAGTTCGCGAACGGCCACGTCGCGATCCTCCAGACCTGACCCGATCGGACCTGATGTCCGTTGAGCGAGTAGGGGTCGAAGAACGTCGCCTGGCTGATCGCGGTGAGGAACAGTGACAGGACCGACACGCCGAGGACCAAGATGGTGGTAGTGACGTCGACGGAGCCGACTCGAAACCAGCCGTCGTTGCCGTAGCGCTGAGGAGCGAAGCGAAACACGAGGTCATTCTGGCAGCGAAACGCCGCGATCTTGTGCCAGCGACACCGGTGTGGCGACCTTGGCGGTGCCGCGGCTGCGATGAACGTTGCGAAGTTGCCCGCAGGCTGCGTCGATTTCGGTGCCGCGGTTCTGGCGGATGGTGGCGTTCGCTCCGAGGGAATCGAGTCGGTCCCGGAACTCGCGGACGCGCCGCATGGGCGAGCCGACGGTGGGGTATCCGGGGGTCGGGTTGAGCGGGATGAGGTTGACGTGTGCTCGAAGCGACGTGGCGTAGGCCGCCAGTTCCCGGGCGTCGCGTTCGGTGTCGTTGACCCCGTCGATCATCGCCCACTCGAAGCTCAACCGCCGGCTTTTGACCGCCAGGTACTCGGCGCACGCCTGCGCCAACACCTCCAGCGGGTAACGCCTGTTGATGGGCACGAGTTCGTCTCGAAGCGTGTCGTTCGCGGCGTGAAGGGAAACCGCCAGGTTCACCGGTAGCGACTCGAGGGTGAGTCGTCGGATGCCGGGGACGATGCCGACGGTCGAGATCGTGAGGTGCCGGGCCGAGATGCCGACGTCGCCGTGGAGTCGCTCGACCACCGCCCACGTCACGTCATAGTTGGCAAGCGGTTCGCCCATGCCCATGAACACGATGTTGGAGATTCGCCGTGGCGTCGCCGCGTCGGCGGCGACCCGGGCGGCCCGAATAACCTGTTCCACGACCTCGCCCACGTCGAGGTGGCGTTCGAACCCCGCCTGCCCGGTTGCGCAGAACTGGCACGCCATCGCGCATCCGGCCTGGGTGGAGATGCACACCGTCGCCCGGTCGGGGTACAGCATCAGCACGGTTTCGACCGTCGCTCCGTCGTGGAGGCGCCACAGGAACTTGGTGGTGTCGCCGTTCTCGCTGACCGACTCGGTGACGAGTTCGAGGCTGTCGCGGAGGCGCTCGGACAGGGTCGAGCGCAGCGCCTTGGGCAGGGTGGTCAACTCGTCGACGGAACGGAACTGTTCGTAGAACCCCTTCCAGACCTGATCCACCCGGTAGGCCGGCTGCCCCTCGAGGAGGGCCGCCAGGTCGTCGCGGCTCACCTGGAAGCGGCCGGGGAGCGTGGTGCCGGGGAGCGTGGTGGGTGCGGTCATAAGAGATTCGGCGAAGCGGCTGGTTCGAACGCTACTCGTGTCGCTACGACCTCGAATCCGATCTGTTCGTACGTGCGCAGCGCGGCGGTGTTGTCGGCTTCGACATAGAGCATCGCTGCGGTCAGGTGCCGCTGGCGGGCCATCCAGTCGAGCCCGTCGAGGGTGAGGGCCCGCCCGAGGCCGCGCCCGGCGAACTCGGGGGCGACGGCGATCACGAAGATCTCGCCCAGCGGCGGCGATTCCTGGGAATGGATCTTCGTCCAACAGAACCCGGCCATGGTTTCGTCGAGGTCGAGGATCCGGAACCCCTCTGGGTCGAACCACGGTTCGGCGATGGTGGTCTCGAGATCGGCGGTGGTTTTGTTCCCCTGATCCGGGTGCCAGGCGAACGCGGCGTTGTTCACCCGGAGCCACGCTTCGTGGTCGCGTTCGAACTCGAAGGGACGCGTGGCGATCGGACGAGTTGGGGCGGGGTCGGCGACCGGTAGAGCGACGCTCATCTGCAGGAGGGTGCGGGTGTGGCGAAGGTCGAGTTCGGCCGCCGCGGTGAGCACCGAATCGAGGTCTGCGGGCGGGCACATGACCCACGCGCGCTCGTGGCCTTCGTGGTGGTCGACCTCCCCGCCGAAGCGCTCGGCGAGGGCTCGAATCGCGCTGGGATCCGGCTCCTGCGGGGGGCGGTCAAATGGGGGCGATTTGGTCATGGTGTCAGCGTACGCGGAGAAAATGTGTCGGCAGTGTGCAGTGACAAAACCCCAGAATTCCGGGGGTCTGGCGTAAGGCGTTTTTCTTAGGTTTCATTCCTATGTGACAAACGTCACATAGGAATAATTGCCGCTTGACTCGACAAGTTTCGGGGTTGGCAGTACGGTTTTAACCGCTCCGGATGTCCGCCATCCGGAGAAGGCGATAATGGGATCCCGCCACCCGTTTCGCCCGACCGGCGCCCCATCAGGAGGCGCCGGTCGCATTTTTGCTCGAAGGTGATTTTGCCTGCCGCAATCGACCAGATGTGACGGCCGGTGGGCTAGAGGCCGCGGCGACGCAGTTCCTTCACCAGCCGGTCGAGGCGTCGGTTCGCGCTGCGCAACGACCGCTCGACGTCCATGAGTGCGATGCTCACGTCCTCATCCGCAGTACCGGTGAACTCGTCGACCGCCCCGCCGACGCGGGCCATCAATTGTTCGAGGGTGGAAGCGACAGATGCCAGGTCGGCCGAGGAACTCATGGCGACGTGTCTAGCAGCGAGCCAAACCCATTCGAGGGGGGTCGCGCTCAACCGGTAGCGTTGGAGCCGTGTTGAATCGCCTCGACCTGCGTCACGTCGACCGAGACGTGATCGCCCACCTTCCCCGTCCAGAGGTGGCCGGTGACGAACCCGTAGCCGCCGTTCGCTCGATCCTCGCCGCCGTACGGGAGCAGGGCGATGAGGCGCTGCTGCGATTCACCAGGGAGTTCGACGGCATCGAGATGGAGTCGGTGCGGGTGAGCGCCGAACAGCTGACCGCCGCATTTGAGCGCACTCCGGCGGAGGTACGCGAGGCGCTCGCCGTGGCGGCCGGGCGCATCGAGGCCTTCCACCGCACCCAGGTCCACGGCGAGACGACCTATGGCGACGGCGGATACATCCGGTCGTTCAACGTCGCGGTCGACCGGGCCGGCTGCTATGTCCCCGGAGGCCGGGCGGCCTACCCCTCCACGGTGCTGATGACGGCGATTCCGGCCAAGGTCGCGGGAGTGGGTTCGGTCGTCGTGTGCGTTCCACCCGATCGCACCACTGGTGCGGTCACCGACGTGACCCTCGCGGCGTGTCTCGTGGCCGGGGTCGACGAGGTCTATGCGGTCGGCGGGGCACAGGCGATCGCCGCGATGGCCTACGGAACCGACACGATCGCGGCGGTCGACGTGATCTGCGGGCCGGGAAACAAGTACGTCGCCATCGCCAAGCGCGAGGTTGCCGGCGTGACCGGAATCGCATCGGCCTTCGCCGGTCCCTCCGAAATCGTCGTCGTCGCCGACTCGTCCGCTCCGGCGGCCTTCGCCGCGGTCGACGTCGTCGTCCAGGCAGAACACGGCCCCGACGGGCTCGCCTGGCTGGTGACCTGGGACGAGGCGGTGGCCGATGCCGTCAGCGCCGAGGTGGAACGCATCACCGAGGCGTCGCCGCGGCGCGACGAGATCGTGTCAACCCTCGCCACGGCCGGCTACGCGGTGCTGTGCCGAGACGCCGAACAGGCGATGGAGGTCGCCAATGCCATCGCACCGGAACACCTGCAGATCATGACCGCCGATCCCGAGGCGCTCGTGGGCCTGGTGCGCAACGCCGGGGCCATTTTCTGTGGTCCCTGGTCGCCCGCGTCGATGGGTGACTACGTCGCCGGGCCGAGCCATGTGCTGCCCACCGACGGAACCGCCCGGTTCAGCTCGGCGCTCACCGTGGCCGACTTCCAAAAGCACCACCACGTCATCACCTTCACCGCCGAGCAATCGGCGGCGTTGGCTCCGGTGGTCGACGTGCTCGCCTCCGCGGAGGGGCTCGACGCCCACGCGCTGAGCGCTCGGATGCGCCTGGAAGCGGCCGCCGCGGTGAACCCGAACGCGACGCACCCGAACGCGGCGCAAGCGGGGGAGCGGCCATGAGCCGGCCGAAGGTACGCGACGACGTCGCGATGATGGAGGGGTACCACTCGCCCCAACTCGACGTGAGCATCCGGCTCAACACCAACGAGGCCCCGCAACCGCCGCCCCCGGAGTTCACCCGGCGCCTGGCCGAGGCCATCGGGTCGATCGAGTGGCACCGCTACCCGAGCCGCAGCGCTTCGGCACTGCGTGCTCGCATCGCCGAGGTCGAGGGCGTCGAGGCCGATCAGGTCTTCGCCGCCAACGGCTCCAATGAGGTGCTGCAGACCGTGCTGTTGACCTACGGCGGTCCGGGGCGAACCGCGCTCACCTTCGAGCCGACCTATGCGTTACACAGCCACCTCAGTCGGATTGCCGGCACGGCGGTGGTCGAAGGGGAGCGCACCGACGAGTTCGAACTCGACCTCGATGTGGTCGAAACGCTCATAGCCCGCCACCGTCCAGCGGTGACGTTTCTGTGCTCGCCGAACAATCCGACCGGGCGGTTCGAATCGGAGGCGACGATTCGACGGGTGCTCGAACTGGTGGAGGCGGTCGACGGGCTCCTCATCGTCGACGAGGCCTACGGGCAGTTCGCGCCGTGGTCGGCGAAGGAATTGCTGAGCGAGGACCGCAACCTCGTCGTCACCCGCACCTACTCCAAGACCTGGTCGATGGCGGCTGCCCGGCTCGGCTACGCGCTGGCGCCGTCTTGGCTCGTGGCCGAACTCGACAAGGTCGTGTTGCCGTATCACCTCGACGCCTCGAAGCAGATCGCCGGACTGTTGGCCCTCGACTACCTCGACGACATGTCGGCCCGTGTCGCCGCCCTCGTGGAGGAACGCGGTCGGGTGCAGTCGGCGCTCGCGGACCTCGACGTCGATCAGTGGGAATCGGGTGCGAACTTCATCCTGTTTCGGCCACGGCACCGTTCGGGCGCGCAGGTATGGCAGGACTTGGTCGACCGTTCGATCCTTGTTCGCAACTGTGCGTCGTGGCCGCGGCTCGATGACTGCCTGCGCCTGACCCTGGGAACCGCCGAGGAGAACACGGCGTTCCTCGACGCCCTCGCCGAGATTCTGGAGACCCCGACCCCATGAGCACCGATCCCATGAGCCCCGATCCCAGGCCGGCGCGCACGGCCCCACGCACGGCCCGCCGCAGCCGAACCACCAAGGAAACCGACATCACGATCGAGTTGAACCTCGACGGCACCGGGGTCGTCGACGTGTCCACCGGCATCCCGTTCTTCGACCACATGCTCGACCAGATCGGCCGCCACGGTGGGTTCGACCTCTCCGTGCGCGCCGAGGGCGATCTGCACGTCGATGGCCATCACACCGTCGAGGACACCGGCATTCTCCTCGGTGAGGTGCTGCGCGAGGCTCTCGGCGACAAGGCCGGGGTGCGACGGTTCGCGTCGGGGCTCTATCCGCTCGACGAGGCGCTCATCGAGGTGGCCCTCGACCTGTCGGGCCGTCCCTATCTCGTCTGGAATGTGACCTTCGGCGAGATCCTGCCGCTCGGCAACCCGCCGTTCAACCCGGAGATGACCGAGCACTTCTTCCGATCGTTGGCCGACTCCTCGGCCGTCACGTTGCACGTCACCAGCAAGGGTGGGGTCACGGCGCATCACATCATCGAGGCCACCTTCAAGGGGGTGGCGCGTGCCCTGCGCGACGCGGTGCGAGTGGAAGGCGACCAGTTGCCCTCCACCAAGGGCGTGCTGTGAAGCTGGCGGTCCTCGACTACGGCATCGGCAACCTGCGTTCGGCCCAGAAGGCGTTCGAACACGTCGGCGCCGAGGCCCGACTCACCGCCGATCCGGCAGAGGTGGAGGCGGCCGATGCGGTGGCCCTGCCCGGGGTGGGTGCCTTCGGCGCGTGTGTCGACGCGCTCGTGGGGTCGGGGCTCGACCGGGTGGCGCTCGGCGCCATCGCCGCCGAGATGCCCTTCATCGGCATCTGCGTGGGCATGCAGCTGCTGTATGCGGGCAGCGAGGAGTCGCCCGACCATTCGGGCCTGGGCGTGTTCGACTCGACGATCTCGCTGTTGCCGCCCACCGTGAAGCGGCCACAGATGCAGTGGAACCGTTTGACGCCGACCGTGGCCGACCATCCGATTTTTGTCGGCCTCGAGGACCCGTGGGTGTATTTCGTGCACAGCTATTTCGCCACCGTCGATGCCGATACTGTGGCAACGTGTGAGTACGGAGCGACCGTCGGTGCCGCGGTTGCCCGAGACAATGTCTGGGCGACCCAGTTCCACCCCGAGAAATCCGCCGCCACCGGTTTGGCGATCTTGTCGAACTTTCTGCGCTGGGCCGAGCCCCGCCGATCAACGATCGCCTGATCCTCAGCGACGTGATCCGCAGCGACGTGACGCCATCCCCGACCCTGATGAGGCACAGGCCATGAAGTTGTATCCCGCCATCGACCTGCGCGGCGGCCGCTGTGTGCGGCTGTACCAGGGCGACTACGACCGAGAAACCCACTACGGCGACGACCCGGTGAGCCAGGCTCGCCAGTTCGCGGATGCCGGCGCCCCGTGGATCCACGTGGTCGACCTCGACGCTGCCCGCTCGGGAGACGCCACCAACCGCGAAGTCATCGCCGCCATCTGCGCGGCGGTGGAGGTTCCGGTGCAGTCCGGGGGAGGGGTGCGGTCGGTCGAGGCGGCCGCCGCGCTCGCTCAGGCCGGCGTGGCTCGGGTCGTGATCGGCACCGCGGCGCTCGAAAACCCCGATCTCGTGGCGGCCGTGGCGGCCCGTCAGCCGGTGGCCGTCGGCCTCGACGCCCGCGGGACCGACCTGGCCTCGCACGGCTGGGAGGTGTCCTCGGGGCTGAACCTGATCGAGGTGGCGACGCGGTTCGCCGATGTCGGTGCCTCGGCGTTCGTCGTCACCGAGATCGCGCGGGACGGCACCCTCGAGGGTCCGTCGATCGAACAGCTCACGTCGGTGCTCGCAGCGATGGAGCCCTTCGGAGCCCAGGCGCCCGAGGTCATTGCCTCGGGGGGAGTGGGAACCGTCGCCCATCTTGAGTCGCTCGCCGCGATGCGCGTCGGCGAACTCGGGCTCGGCGGGGCGATCATGGGACGGGCGCTCTATGAGGGGGCATTCACCCTGGTCGAGGCGCTCGAGGCCGTGGGTCGCGTTGAGGCCGTGGGTCGCGTTGAGGCCGTGGGTCGCGGCGATGGAGGTGCGGCGTGAACGTGTCGCGGGTCATACCGTGTCTCGATGTCGACCGTGGTCGTGTCGTGAAGGGAACCAACTTCGTCGACCTGCGCGACGCCGGCGACCCGGTCGAGCTCGCGGCGCGTTACGACCTCGAAGGCGCGGATGAGCTGGTGTTTCTCGACATCACGGCCAGCTCGGATGGGCGCGAGACGACGTTGGAGATGGTCCGCCACGTGGCCGAGGAGGTGTTCATCCCCTTCACCGTCGGGGGTGGGATCCGCACCGTCGACGACGCCCGACGCATGCTGCGCGCCGGGGCCGACAAGGTGTCGTCGAACACCGCTGCGGTCGAGCGCCCCGAGCTGATCAGCGACATCGCGGCGGAGTTCGGCTCTCAGTGCGCCGTGGTGGCCGTCGACTCGCGTTCGAGCGACCAGACCCCGTCGGGTTTCGAGGTGTACGTGCACGGCGGTCGAACCCCGACCGGTATCGACGTGCTGGAGTGGGTGCAACGCATCGTGGAGTTGGGCTGCGGCGAGATCCTGTTGACCTCGATGGACCGCGACGGCACCCGCGACGGCTTCGACCTCGCCGTGACGCGGGCGGTGAGCGATCTGGTGAACGTTCCGGTGATCGCCTCGGGCGGCGTGGGAACCCTGCAGCATCTCGTCGAGGGAGTGACCCTCGGCGGGGCCGATGCGGTGCTGGCGGCATCGATCTTCCATTTCGGTGAGTTCACCGTCGCCGAGGCGAAGGCGGCGATGAGCGCGGCCGGTCTCACGGTACGGCCGGCGTGACGGTGCGGCCGCGTGACGGTGCGGCCGGCTCGGTAGATTGTTGACCCGACCTCGAGAAAGACCCTGCGTGAGCGACACCCCCGACGGCATCTCAGCCGACACCCCCGATGGCACATCTGGCGACAGCCAAGGCGCCGAGGCCGACACCGCTGGCATTCCGGCAGCCCCCGCCGGCTCGCGCCCGATGGGGCGCGTCGACAAGTTGCCCATCAAGATGCTTCAAGACCGCCTGATGGTGCAGCTCGACGCTGCGGAAGGCGAACGCCGAAGCTCGGGCGGAATCCTGATTCCGGCCACGGCGCAGATGGGCCGGCGCTTGAGCTGGGCGGAGGTGAAGGCTGCCGGTCCGGCGGTTCGCAACGTCGAGATCGGCGATCAGGTGCTGTTCGATCCGTCCGATCTCAGTGAGGTCGAGGTGAACGGCGACCTGTTCATCATCCTTCGCGAGCGCGACGTCCACGCCGTCGCTGCGGAACGGCTCGAGGTCGGCAGCACCGGCCTGTATTTGTGATCGAGACTGGAACTATGAGCGACTCAGCTATTGCCGTCACCCCTATCACCCCGACCGTTGAGGCGCTCGACAAGGTGACCTATAACGAACACGGCCTCGTGGCCGCCATCGTGCAGGACATCGACACCGGCGCGGTGCTCATGATGGCCTGGATGAACTCCGAAACGCTGCGCATGAGCCTCGAACAGGGCCGCACCGTGTTCTGGTCGCGGAGCCGTTCCGAGGTGTGGCGAAAGGGCGACACCTCCGGCGATCGTCAATTCATCCGTGAGGCCTACTACGACTGCGACGGCGACACGCTGTTGTTCAAGGTCGTGCAGGAGGGCAAGGGTGCGTGTCACACCGGCGCGTACACCTGCTTCTTTTCCTCATTTGGCGAGGCGGGGGCCTGAGCGTGTCGGAGGATGGCGAGATCGGCGGGGTGATCCCCGGCCGCGACGAGTTCCGAGCCGCTGCCCGGCGTGCCACCGTGGTGCCGGTGCGGCGCGAGCTGCTCGCCGATCAGGTCACCCCGGTGGCGGTGTTCGGTCGTTTGTGCGGCGTGGGTGAGGGGGCGAACGAGTCCGGGTTTCTCCTCGAGTCGGTCGGCACCGCCGGTCGGTGGAACCGTTGGTCCTTCGTCGGCCGGTCGCCGCGGGCGCGCCTGGTGTGCCGCGGTGGCGAGATCACCGTGACCGGCGATCTGCCCGATGGCCTCGACCTGTCCGGTGGAGTTTTGGCGGTCGTGGAGCAGCTGCTCGAGCGATACCGGGCCGAGGAGGACGACACGTTGCCGCCGCTGCACTCGGGCATCGTCGGCTACCTGGGCTACGACGTGGTTCGTGAGGTCGAACACCTTCCCGGGGTGCCGAACGACGACCGTGGGTGGCCCGATGCGGTCCTGAGCCTGATCGGCGACCTCGTCGCGCTCGACCACTGGAGCCAGCGGGCGTTGCTGATCTCGAACGTGTACGTGCCCGAGGGGGCGAGCGACGCGGACCTCGACGCGCTCTACGACGAGGCCGTCGCACGGATCGACGCCATGGCGGCCGACGGGGCCACCCCGCTGGATGAGCCGATGGTGTCGCCACCGTCGAAATCTGACGAGTTGCCAGCGGTCGAGTCCTCGATGCCCCCGGGGCAGTACGAATCCGCGGTTGAGGTCGCCAAGGAGTACATCCGCAGCGGTGACATCTTCCAGGTGGTTCTGGCCCAGCGCTTCGATTTCGAGGTCGACGCCGACCCCTTCGACGTGTACCGGGTGCTGCGTCAGATCAACCCGTCGCCGTACATGTATTTCGTGCGCGAACCGGAGCTGTCGCTGGTGGGTTGTTCACCCGAACCGATGGTGCAACTGCTCGGCGGGCAGGTGATCAGCCGGCCGATCGCCGGGACCCGGTTCCGCGGCACGACCGATGAGCACGACCGTCGACTTGCGGCCGAGCTGTTGGAGCACCCCAAGGAACGCGCCGAGCACATCATGTTGGTCGACCTGGCCCGCAACGACGTCGGCCGCGTCGTGGAGTTCGGGACGTGCAAGGTCGACGAGCTCATGACCCTCGAGCGCTTCAGCCACGTCATGCACCTGACGAGTCAGGTGTCGGGCGCCCTCGCCGAGGGCAGAACGCCCATCGACGTGTTGAAGGCCACACTGCCCGCCGGCACCGTGTCGGGGGCGCCCAAGGTCCGGGCGATGGAGATCATCGACGAACTCGAGCCCACCAAGCGTGGTCCGTATGCGGGGGTCGTCGGATATCTCGATTTCTCGGGCAACATCGACACCGCCATCGCGATCCGCACGATGATCATCGACACCGCCGACGGCGAGATGCCGTTTCGGGCCAGCGTGCAGGCCGGCGCCGGGGTGGTGGCCGATTCCGTTGCGGCGGACGAGGAACTCGAAACCCGAAACAAGGCGAAAGCCTTGCTCGCCGCGGTGCGCCCGGCCGAACGGATGACCGCCCAGCGCACGAGGTAGTCAGCGCACGAGGTGGTCAGTGCATGAGGTAGTCAGCGCACGAGGTGGTCAGTGCATGAGGCGATCAGCGTCCCCGCCGAACGCCGCAACAAAGGCGCGGTCGCGTGCCCGCGGGACAGCGCGGTGACATCGCGGAGTGCCTCGGAGGCCTGAGCCGGTTCCTGAGTCGGTGGGGTCGTCGGTTCATTGGCGTATCGGTGGTTGGGGTGGTTTGGTCGGGGTGAGTGAGAGTTGCCCGACTGTGGCTCGCCTGGCCCTCGTCGCTCCGCCGGTTCGGCTGCTCCGGCCCGAGTTTCGGCCTGTGTTTGACCTGCGGGCGTCGTGGGGTCGGTACATGCGGGTGTTGGGGGTGGCGGTCATGCGGTCGTAGCGGCGCCGGATGGTGGCGATCGCGTCGGCGAGGTCGATGGTTCCGCCGCGGACTTTCACTTTGGGTCGGGCCGGAGGTTCGGGTTCTGCCGCGAATTCTTCGGGGATGGGGCCTTGGCGTTGTACGCCGTGTTGTTGCCCCCAGATGGTGATGCCACAGGGGTGGGTGTAGAGGGTCCATCCGTCGGTGGTGATGTGCATGGCCCAGCCGACGCGGTGCACCAGGCCGTGGTGGTGTCGGCACAGGCACGCCAGGTTGTTCACTGCGGTGGCGCCGCCGTTGCGGTGATGGCGCACGTGGTGGGCTTCGGTTTGTTGTGCGGGAGCCTCACAGCCGGGAAAACAACACCCGCCATCACGCGCGGCGAGTGCGGCGCGTTGCGCGTCGGTCGCCAATCGCACGGAGTGGCCGACATCGAGCGGTTGGCCGAGCGAGTCCAACAGGACGGCGCGTAGTTCTGGGTCACACATCATGCGTTCGATCACATCGGCGGTGAGTGGATCACCCGTAGGCGAATACGCGCGTGGTTTACCGTGTTCGTCGTGTTGCAGAATCACTGTGACTTCGGCGGTGCCTGGCCGGTAGTTACCCGACAGGGTGAACTGGGTGCCGAACCGGCACAGGTCCATCAACGCTTTCGCCCGCAACTGCGATTCTGATGTCGTCGGCGACCCGCCGAATTGTTCGGCGTCGTTGCGGACAGCTTTGCGGTGACGGTTGGTGGCGTCGGTGATGGCTTGGCGGACGACCTCCGCGTAGTCGCCGAAGAACTCTCCGACGATCTCCACGCCGATGACGCCGTCGGGGCCGTGGATGTCGCGTAGGTCGAGCCAGGACTCTTCTGCTGGTGGGGCGGGTTCGGTGCCGTCGGTGTCGACGAGTCGTGCCAACGCGGCGATGACCTTCTCCCATTTCGCGAACGTCAAATGCTCCGCCAAATCCAACATGGGCCCGGCGTTGTCGGACCAGGTGGGTTCGATACGCGGGTTCGACCACCGGCCGATCACCACCAGGTGATCAAACCCGACAACACCGGAGCGGAGCCGGTCCAACACCTCGGGCCGATACCGCCGCCGTACCGCCCGAGCCACCGAAACCCGACGCGCCGCGGTCACCCCCGAACAACGAGCCGTCTTCGACACCCACGCTTTGGTGGACAGGCCCTCGACGATGTCGGTCATCCCAACAGCATCCAGTTCGCCCAACACGTCGATCATGTGTAGATCCAAACGGCGTTGCAGCTCGAACAACACCGCAACATCGTCGATCCCGGAACCCAGGCTATTCAGTTCGGTGTCGAAGCCCTCGAACATATGTATGACTCTAAACGCGACCCCCGACAACGAAGCCCGCGACCGTCAAACCCAAAGCGCCCGACACGCTCCCGCGGCTCAGCGGATAGCCTGCGCGCCATGAAACGACTGCTGGTCCGATGGGCGATCTCAACCGGTGCGGTGATGTTGTTGCCGGTGGTGTTCCGCGACACGATTCGTGTGGAGGACTGGGGTGCGGCCATCTTCGCTGCGCTCATCATCGGCATCGTGAACGCGCTCATCGGTCCTGTTCTCAAGCTGCTGTCGCTGCCGCTGACGATCCTGACCTTCGGGCTGTTCGCTCTCGTGGTGAACGCCGTGTTGTTGTTGCTCGCCGCTGAGGTGGCGCCAGGCTTCGAAATCGACACCTTCTGGAGCGGACTGTTCGCCGCGATTCTCTACAGCATCGTCACCTCGATCGGGTCGTCGCTGCTCCTCAACGACTGATCGTCAACGACTGATCGTCAACGACTGATCGTCAACGACTGATCGTCAACGACTGATCGTCAACGACTGATCGTCAACGACTGACACCAAAGCGCTCGGGCTCAGGGCCGGGCGTCACGTGAGCGCGCTGTTGGTGAACCACCACACGAGCATCCCGGGTTCACCGAATATCTGGAGGCCGTCGGGAAGCCCGTTGGTGCTCGAGGCTCGGTTGGTCACCGCGGCGAGGAGGTCTCGCGCCGTTCCTCTCGCGGCCACCGTTTGCCTCGTGGCCGTCGTCGCAGCGCGTGGGCCGTGGCCGATCGTGAACCCGTGGGGGTTGAGATCGATCAGCCATTCACCGTCGAGGTCGGTGGTGTGTAGGTGGATCGAGCCGTCGCCACGTAGGTGAGTAACCGCGTCGCAGAACGACCCCGATGCCTCGACGTTGGCGAGGTGTTCGTCGATCGCGTCGATCGCGACCTCGGCATCGATCGTCCAGTCGGTGTTGCCTGCCGCAAGCTCGGCGTCGATGCGGTGAACCGCCGTTTCGTGAAGCAGGCGGCGAGTCCACCAAGCAGCGGTGGTGCCGTCGCCCCAGGTCCAGGTGGGGGTGTCGTCGGGGATCCGCTCGAGCGCCTCGATGACCAGGGTCGCCGACTCCAGCAGCCAATCAGCCCAGATCTGCGGGCTCGCGTCGACTCCTGGCAGGCCGATGTCGAGCGATCTGCGATCGAGGTATTCGCCGTTGGCGTCGATCAGCGCTCGGGCCCAGTGGAGAATCGAACCCTGGTGGACGACCAAGCGGGTCAAGGTCCACCCCGGACAGGTCGGTACGGCGCTATCGGCGGGGGTGGCGGCGACCAATTCGGCGAAACGCCGCGCCTCGTCCTCGAAGCGTCTGAGCATCGTCGAGGAATCCATGGCCTCAGTCTGTCACGCTCGTCGCTCGTCGCCCGTCACGACAGGGTTCGATCAGCGTTCGCCTGAATCTGCGTTCGACCGGATCCGTGGCGGGTGGGATTCAGCGGCCGACGAAAAGGTCTTCGCTGCGCTCCACCCGGCGGGTGAATTCGGCGGTGGCCGCCTCGAAGACCTCGGTGCAGCCCGGCTGGAAACGGTCGTGGAGTTCGATGGCGATCGTTTCGACCCGGTCGATCCATCCGTCGGCGGAACCGAACACGGCGTGTTCACCGCCCTCGATGTCGACCTTGAGGATTCCGATCTCGTCGATGCCGTGGTCGGCGATCAACTCCTCGACGGTGACTGCTGCGATTTCGGTGCTCGGCAGCGATGCCTCGGTGTTCGGTCCGCCAGGTTCAGCGGCGTCCTCGGCCCCGGGATCGGTGGAATCGGCCGCTCGGTAACCCCATGCCCCCACCCCAGGGTCGACGAGGTTGATCGATCCCGACCGCGGCCACAACGCCGCCTTCACGCAGACGATATTGTCGTAGGAAGCGGTGTTGTGAACGAGAAGGCGGAAGTTCTCCTCGTCGGGTTCGATGGCGATGACCGTGGCGGTCGGGTAGGTCTTCGCGAAGTACACGGCTGATAATCCGCAGTTTGCTCCGGCGTCGATGATCCAACGCGGCTCGGATTTGAGGTCCCAGGGCAGTTGATAGCCTTCGCCGGCGATGACGTGGACGAAGGTTCGCAGGTCGGTCCCGCCGCGGCGGAGCCGAAACGGCGCCGGGTACCCCTCCCAGGTCAGCTCGAGAAATCCCGTTGCGCCGGGACGGTCGAGGACGAGGTATTTCACCGTCCTTGGGAGACCAAAGTGCTTGAGGTATCTCATGATTCCACGTGAAATCGTCTGCACTCTGGTACCCGAACTCGGCCCTGACATGGCCGGCGAGGCTACGAACCGCACGTGGGGGCGTCAAGCACCGTTCTCCGATAACCAGTGGTCGTGATCACGACCACTGGTTATCGGAGAACGGGCTGGGCGGCGGGCTCAGTAGGCGGGCACGCGATCAGGTGAGCAGGCGCGAGAAGGTGTAGATGATCAGCCCGGCGAGGCCGCCGACGACCGAGCCGTTGATCCGGATGATCTGCAGGTCGCGGCCGAGGAGCACCTCGACCCGTGCGGTGGTCTCTGCGGTGTCCCAGCGCTGCACCGTGGTCTCGACAAATCCGGCGACCTCCGCGCCGTAGCGGCGAGCCATCGACACCGTGACCTCGCGTGCGCCGGCGTCGATCCGCTCGCGCAGCTCGGCGTCGGTGCGGAGGCGCTGCGCCATCGATCGGGCGGCCTCGGCGAGGCGTGCCCGCAGGGCGGAATCGGGGGTTGCCGCCTGTTCGATGAGCCCGTCGCGCAACTCGCCCCAGACGTCGATGATCCAGTCGCGTACGGCCGGGTTCTGAATGACGTCCATCTTCAACTGATTGGCGCGCTCGGCCAGTTCGGGTGACTCTCGAAACTTCACCGCCAGCTCGCGGGCCTTGCGGTCGACGTGTCGACGCACCTCGTGGTGCGGGTTCGACCGGATCTCGGAAATGAACGTGTTCAGCCCCGAATAGATCTTGTCGAAAACCTTGTCGTCGACCGCCTCAGGCACCCACCACGGCGACTCCTGCATGAACCGGGCGCGCAGTACGCCGCGCTGCTCGTTCAACATGTCGCTGAGCCCCTTGAGCACCGCGTCGAGCAGCTGGTGATGGCGGCCGTCCTCGGTGGTGATGTCGAGGACCTGCCCGGCGATCGGTGCAACATCGACCTGATCGAGGCGGCCGAGGACGTCGTTGACGAGCAGGTCGCCGATCTCCTCGTCCGGCAACAGACGGGCGATCGTCGCCAACAGCGCCGCCGCCTTCTCGGCCGCGAGTTCGGAGTTGTCGGACTCGAGCAGCCATTGCGCCATGCGGTCCGACACGCTGACCCCTTCGAGGCGTTGAGTGAGTACCTCAGGAGCGAGGAAGCTGCCCTGGACGAACCCGCCGAAGGTGCGTCCGAGCTGATCCTTTCGGTTGGGGAGGATGGCGGTGTGTGGGATCGGAATCCCCAACGGGTGGCGAAACAGCGCGGTGACGGCGAACCAGTCGGCGATCCCCCCGACCATCCCGGCCTCGGCGGTTGCCCGCAAATATCCCCAGGTGTCATCGACGCGGACCTCGAGGAGGCGAGCGATGACGAACACGACGGTCGCACCCAGCAGCACCAGCGATGCGAGCCGACGCATACGGCGCAGATCGGCGAGGCGTTGTCGATCGTCCGATGTCAGATGAAAGCTGGCAGCCATGGAAGACTCAACCCTATGGGCAACCTCGTTGGGGCATGGGTCGAACGCAGTGTGATCACGGTCGAAGGACCGGACTCGGCGTCGTATCTGCAGGGACAACTGAGCCAGGACGTCGCCTCGATGAACGTTGCCGACAGTCGGTGGTCGTTGCTGCTCGCTCCGAGCGGAAAGACCGTGGCGTGGCTGCGGGTGCATCGTGTCGGCGACGAGGCGTTCGTGCTCGACCTCGAACCGGCCGCGGCCCCGGACGCGCTCGCTCGGCTCGAACGGTTCAAGTTGCGAGTCGAGGTGGCGATGTCGTTGGCGGTGGGCCACCAGATGTTGTCGGTGCGGTCGCTCGCCGATGCCGGTGCCGGTGCCGGTGCCGATGCCGATGTCGTGGTGCCGGCACAGGCGGCGAGTGTGCCGGTCGGGGCGCCGGCCGGGTCGTCGGTGGGGGTGCGCGGAGTCGACCTCATCTGTTCCGACCCGGCGCTGATAGCGGCCCCCGCGGGAATGGAACTCGACCCGGTTGCGGTCGAACGCCTGCGTATCTCACACGGAGTTCCCACCTTCGGTGTCGACTTCGACGAGGACACGATTCCCGGGGAGTTGGGCCCGTGGCTCGTGGAGGAATCGGTGAGTTGGACCAAGGGGTGTTACACGGGGCAGGAACTCGTCGCCCGGGTCGATGCCCGGGGCAACAACACCCCGCGGCATCTGAGCGTGCTCGTCTTCGACGACCCCGGTGCCATGGTCCAGATCGGTGCGGAGGTCGTGGCGAATACCCTTTCCGATGGTGTGGTGGGCGCGGTAACCTCTTCGAGTCATGGCGTGGCATTGTCGATGCTCAAGCGTTCGGTCGAACCGGACACTCGGGTAACGGTGGGCTCGGCGGAAGCGGTGGTAACGAGAGTTGCTGCCAAGGAGTGAGGTTCTGTGGGCGGAAACAGTTACTACGAGGTGATCGGCGTGCGTCGTGATGCGGGGGTTGAGGAGATTCGCCACGCCTACCTGCACGCAGCGCGCCAGGCCCACCCGGACGTGGCCGGCCCGTCCGGTGAAGCTCGGATGCGAGAGCTCAATGAAGCCTGGGCGACGCTGCGCGACGAGGAGAAGCGGGCGTTCTACGACCTGTCGATTCCGGATCTGCCCGCACCCGCGGCCGGCGGTCGTGCCGGCGACGAATCTCGGGCGACACGCGTTAGGACCACGCCGCTGCCGCGCGCCGGGCGCGTCGGGGCCGATTATCACTGGCCGACGCCTCCACATCACCTCGATTTCTCCGACCTGCATCCCAACCAGCGATCCGGTCAACCCCCAATCGGTCAGCCCGCGACCGGTCGGCCCGGAGGGTCCCAGTTTGGCGGTGGGGAGCAGTTCACCCCTCCCAGTCCGACCCCGGTCGACCAAACCGTCGGGCGCGGAACCCTTGGGCGCGGAACCCGCTTCGCTCCATTGGTGCTGTTCGCCATCGGCGGCCTCATCGGCGCATGCGGGGCAGCGACGTCGAGCCCGTCGTTGCTGGTGATCGCGGCGGTGTTCGTCGTGGTCAGTGCGCTGGGCGCGCTCATCGTGAGGCTCGCGTCGGCCACGGCAGCCAAGGAGCGCGGGGTCGGCTCGCAGAACAGGTAGGTTCAAGGCCGTCATGGCTACCTACCTCGATCGAATCCTCGAGTTCCACCGCGCCCGCGCCGCGGCCGACCGTCGCAGCCTCGACGAGTTGATGCATCGTGCCGCAGCGATGGAGGCGCCTCGGGGATTTCGCGACGCGCTCCTCGGGTCGACCGCAGAGACCGCCGACGCCACGCTGGCCGTCATCTCGGAGGTCAAACGCCGGTCGCCGTCGAAGGGGGACTTGTTCGCCGAACTCGACCCGGCCGGGTTGGCGCAGACCTACGAGGCCGGCGGCGCCGCGTGTCTGTCGGTCCTGACCGACGAGCACCACTTCGGAGGGTCCGCAAACGACCTTGCCCAAGCCCGTGCGGCGGTGTCGTTGCCGGTGCTGCGCAAGGATTTCACCGTATGTGCACTCGACGTCGTCGATGCCCGGTTGATGGGAGCCGACTGCGTGCTGTTGATCGTCGCCGCGCTCAGCGACGAGGAGTTGGCCAACTTCGACGATCTCGCTGCGCAGTTGGGCCTCGACGTGTTGGTCGAAACCCACGATGAGGCCGAGGTCGAACGGGCGCTGCGTACGACCCGGGGAACGCTCATCGGTGTGAACCAGCGCGACCTGGAGACCTTCGAGGTCGACCAGGACCGGGCGGTGCGGGTCGCGGCCACCATTCCCGACGGTGTGGTCAAGGTCGCCGAATCCGGTGTGCGGGGACGCTCCGATGCCGAGGCTCTCGCCGCTGCCGGATATGACGCGGTCCTGGTGGGGGAGCACCTGGTGACCAGCGGGGATCCGGGCGCAGCACTCGCGGCGTTAAAGGTGCGGCGACCCCCTCACCACGACCGGTAGGTTGGGGCCATGTGGGTGAAGATCTGTGGCATCACCAACGAGGAGGACGCCTTGATGGCGGTGGCCCTCGGGGCCGATGCCATCGGGTTCGTGTTCGCTCCCTCGCCTCGACAGGTGAGCGTCGGTGTCGCCCGCGACATCACCAGGCGGCTGCCGCCTGAGGTGGAGCCGATCGGGGTGTTTCGCGACCAGGACCCACAGTTCATTTCCAACGCAGTGCTCGAAGCGGGCCTTCGCGGCGTTCAGCTCCACGGCCATGAGACCCCGCAACTGGCCTCCGAGATCACCCCGCGGCCGCGCCGCCTCATCGTCGCCTTCGCCGCGGGATCCCCGGGGATCGAGCGGTTCGAGGAGTACCGGGCGGATGCGATGTTGCTCGACGCCCAGGTTCCCGGCAGCGGGAAGGTCTTCGATTGGAACCTGGTCGACGGGGTGCCCGACGGAGCCCGGCTGATCCTCGCCGGGGGTTTGACCGCCGACAACGTCGCAGCGGCGGTGGAACGGGTTCGTCCGTGGGGGGTCGACGTGTCGACCGGGGTCGAGGCCTCGCCGGGGCAGAAGGATCCGGTGCTGGTGAGCGAGTTCATCGCCGCAGTGCGCGCCGCTGCACCCGCGGCATCGGAGGTCGACGATCCCGGTGCCGACCCCGATGGGGCCGCGAGTACGTCGGCGCCCTTCGACTGGTACGACGACTCCGACCTATGAGTCCACGAGACAGATCCAATGAGGCAGACACCGTGAGCGAAACGATCAGACCGGCGACGTTGATGGGCGACCCCGTCGACGGCCGATTCGGCGACTTCGGCGGAATGTTCGTTCCCGAAACCCTTGTCCCAGCGTGCCAGGACCTCGATCGGGCGTTTCGCGAGGCGTGGGCCGACGACGGTTTTCGCGCGGAACTCGATCACCTGTTGGCGTCCTACGGTGGTCGCCCGTCGCCGCTGACCTACTGCTCGAACCTGTCGGAGCGGTTGGGGTGCCATCTCTGGCTCAAGCGAGAAGACCTCAATCACACCGGCTCGCACAAGATCAACAACGTGTTGGGGCAGGCGCTCCTGGCGAAGCGGATGGGCAAGACCCGCCTCGTCGCCGAAACGGGCGCCGGCCAACACGGCGTGGCGACCGCGACCGCGGCGGCGCTGTTGGGGATGGACTGCGTCGTCTACATGGGCGAGGTCGATATCGCCCGCCAGGAACTCAACGTCTTTCGGATGAAGTTGCTCGGTGCCACGGTGCGGCCGGCAAGCTCGGGAAGCCGCACCCTCAAAGATGCGGTGAACGAGGCGATGCGCGACTGGGTGGCGACCGTGGAGTCGAGCCATTACTGCCTCGGTTCGGTGATGGGGCCGCACCCGTATCCGTGGATGGTGCGCGAGTTTCACCGAGTGCTCGGCCGTGAGGCGGCCGAGCAGTTCGACGCCGCGGTCGGTGGCACCCCCGACGTCGTGGTCGCCGCGGTGGGTGGAGGATCGAACGCCATCGGGCTGTTCAGCGGGTTCATCGACACCGATGCCACCATCATCGGCGTGGAACCCGCCGGAGGGGCGGCGGTGCAGCGCGGGGTTCCGGGCATTGTGCACGGCATGCACAGCTATCTGATGCAGGACGAGTTCGGGCAGGTCGAGGAGGCACACTCCATTTCGGCGGGGCTCGACTACCCGGGGGTGGGGCCCGAACATGCGCATCTCGCCGCCATCGGCCGCGTCGAGTTCCACCCCGTCAGCGACGACGAGGTGATCGAGGCTTTCAAGACCCTGAGCCGGGCCGAGGGGATCATCCCGGCGCTCGAGTCGGCACACGCGCTCGCCTGGGTCATGCGTGAGGCGAAGCGGGTTGCCGGCAGCCACGTGATCGTGAACCTGTCGGGTCGTGGCGACAAGGACGTCGATCAGATGATGGGCCTCGTCGGCCATGAGTTCCTGGGGGAGGAGTCGTGAGCGTCGTGGGTGCAGCAGGCGTCGTGGGAGTTTCGCCGGAGCCGGGGCCCATCGAGGCGCGATTTCTCGCCAACCGCCAGGCTGGCCGAAAGAGCCTGGTGATCTACCTCACCGGCGGGCTCCCCGGCTGGCAGGACCAGGTACGCGCCGCAGCGCAGGCCGGTGCCGACCTCATCGAGATCGGTATCCCCTTTTCCGATCCGGTGATGGACGGGCCGGTGATCCAGGAGAGTTCCCAGCGCGCCCTCGCGCATGGGGCCACCCCGGTGAGCGTGCTCGACGAGGCGTCTCGTCTCGATGCCGGATGTCTGCTGGCGGTCATGACCTACGCGAATCTCGTCTACCGATTCGGTTATGAGCGTTTCGCCCGCACCGCGAAGGATTCCGGCATCGACGGTGTCATTTTGCCGGACATCCCGATCGAGGAGTCTGCTCCGTGGTGTGCGGCCGCCGATTCCGCTGGCATCGAGACGATCATGTTGGCCGCGCCGACGGCCTCCGATGAGCGTCTCGCCCGCGTCGCCGAACGCGCTCGGGGGTTCGTGTATGGCGTCGGGTTGCTCGGCATCACCGGTGAACGAGATGCGCTTTCGGCCTCCGCACTCGAGATCGCTCGACGCCTGCGCGGGGTGACCGACAAGCCGGTGTTGGTCGGTGTCGGCATCTCGACACCGGCCCAGGCGGCGGAGACCTCGAAGATTTCCGACGGGGTGATCGTCGGCAGCGCGGTCGTGCGGCGCGCCATCGAGGTGGGTACCGCCGAATCGGTCGGTGAGCTCGTCGGGGAATTTCGGAGCGTTTTGGACGCCGAATGCTGACAAACCCCCGAAAACTCGGTAAAGTCACACCGTTGTAACTTCAATGCACCCGGGAGGGTCAGGAACATGAACAAGACTGAACTGGTCGAGACCATCGCTCAGCGCACCGATCTGTCGAAGAAGGACGTCGACGCAGTTCTCGGCGCGTTCTGGGACATCATCGCTCAGACCGTCGCCAAGGGTAAGGACACCGTCACCATCCCCGGCTGGATCAAGTTCGAGCAGGTCACCCGTGACCCCCGCGTCGTGCGCAACCCGCAGACCGGCGAGCAGATGAAGATCGGCAAGACCAAGGCTGTGAAGATCACCGCCGGCGCCACGCTGAAGGCCATCGCCAAGGGCGACAAGCCTGCTCCGAAGTGAGCCGCAGCGGCGCCGTAGGTCGGCGCCGCTCAGCAAGAAAATCTCGTTGAGGGGAGGGCGCGACCGCGCTCTGCCCTCAACGCGTTCGGCGCGGTGTCTAGATTGGGCCCATGACGACTCCCGCTGAAGGCAAGAAGGCCCCCGCGTTCACCCTGGTGGACCAGAACGAGGCCAAGGTGCAGCTGTCCAAGCTGGCCGGCCGCAAGGTCCTGGTGTACTTCTACCCGCGTGCCGACACCCCCGGCTGTACGACCCAGGCGTGTGGGCTCCGCGACATCGCCGGGCAGGTGGGAGACACGATGATCATCGGCATCAGCCCCGACAAGCCGGCCAAACTGAAGAAGTTCGACGACAAGTACGAACTCGGCTTCACGCTGCTGTCCGACGAGGACCACGCCATTGCCGAGAAGTACGGGGTGTGGGTCGAAAAGAAGAACTACGGCAAGACCTACATGGGGGTGCAGCGCAGCGCCTTCCTGATCGACGAGACGGGCCGCATCGAGGTGGCCTGGCCGAAGATCAGCCCGAAGGACACACCGACCAACCTGTTGGCGGCGCTCGCCGAGGACTGAACGCCTTCGCTACGGGTGTAGCGCCGAGCGGTTTTTGGCGAATTGCCGTTCTCGGAGAAAGGCGACGACCGCGATGGCGGCGATGAGCAACGGCAGCCGTCGGTGGCGCCGTGGCGAACTCGTTGAACCGTTCGTGGAACCCATGGCGACCACGCTAGAGTGTGCGCCGGGCCCGGGTGGCGGAATGGCAGACGCGGTGGACTCAAAATCCACTGTCCGAAAGGGCGTGTGGGTTCGAATCCCACCCCGGGCACCAAAAGCGAGCACGCACGATCACCTCACCCCGGACCGAAACGTTCGGGGTGAGTCGCGTCGTGCGAACCCGCCGGAGCCCCCGTCCGATCCGTGCGCGCAAAGGCGTCGCCTACACTTGGGCCGCATGTCTTGGTTTGTGGAACGCCGGTTACGGTCCGTCGCACAGAACCTTCGCAGCGCCCGAGACGATCTGGCGGTGACCGACGAACAGCTCGACCAACTCGTCGATGAGGCCGAGGACGCCGCGCTGCGGTCGATCGTGAGCGACGACCGTTCCGCCGTGCTTGACTCCAACGATGCGATCCGTCATCGCGACGCGCTCGTTCGTCATCGCCAGGGCCTCGTCGACAAGATCGCCTCGCTCGAGGCGCGCCAGGACGAGTTGCTCGACGAGATGAACCAGCGCCGATCGGGGAGATCATGAGCGAACCGCGCGCACCGTTGCGCATCGTGGTGGCCGAGGACGACGCCATCATCCGGATGGACCTGTGCGCCATTCTCGAAGAGCAGGGCTATGAGGTGGTGGCCGATGTCGGCCAGGGCGACCTCGCTGTGGAGGCCGTGCGACAACACGAGCCCGATGTCGCCGTCCTCGACGTCAAGATGCCGGTCATGGATGGCATCACTGCGGCGGGTGAAATCGCCTCGGAACGACTGTGCGCAGTCGTGCTGCTCACCGCGTTCAGCCAGCGCAAGCTGATCGAAGACGCCCGCGACGCCGGGGTGATGGCGTACCTCGTGAAGCCGTTCCAGCCCGAGGAACTCATGCCGGCGATCGAGATGGCGGTCGGTCGCTACGTCGAGATGGCGGCGCTCGCCGATCGGTCGGCGACGCTCGAGGAGCAACTCGAGACCCGAAAGCTCACCGATCGTGCCAAGGCCGTGTTGATGAACGACCACGGGCTCAGCGAGGTGCAGGCGTTCCGCTTTCTGCAGCGGGGCGCGATGGACCGACGTTCGACGATGAAGGCAATCGCCCAGGCGGTGGTCGACGGGGAACTCTCCCCGTCCTGACCCGCCGCCACATCCGTTCTCCGATAACCAGTGGTCGTGATCACGACCACTGGTTATCGGAGAACAGGCTGGGTCGGGGGTCATGAGTAGCATCGGCGCCGATGACGACGCTGATGCTGATCGACGGGAACTCCCTCACCTACCGGGCCTTCTACGCCCTGCCGACCGACATGGCCACGGCCTCGGGGCAGGTCACCAATGCGGTGTTCGGGTTCACCTCGATGCTCATCAACCTCGTGCGCGATCACCAGCCCGACCTGCTCGCGGTCACCTTCGATCGCCCCGAACCGACCTTTCGCCACAAGATGGTCGAGTCCTACAAGGCCCAGCGCGAGGCCAGCCCCGACATCTTGCGACAACAGATGGGGCTGGTGCGCCAACTCGTCGAGACGTTGAAGATCCCGATCCTCGAACAGGCGGGGGTCGAAGCCGACGACATCATCGCCACCCTGGCCACCCAGGCGGCCGATGACGGCATCGACGTCATCGTCGTGACCGGCGATCGCGACAGCTACCAACTCGTGGCGGATCCCCACATCCGCGTGTTGTACAACAAGCGCGGCGTCAGCGACTACGCGCTCTACGACGAGGCCGGCATCGAGGAGCGCACCGGCGTCAAACCATCGCAGTACGTCTATTACGCGGCGCTGCGAGGCGACCCCTCCGACAATCTGCCCGGCGTGCCCAAGGTGGGGGAGAAGACCGCGGCGAAACTCGTGACCGCGTACGGCGACATGGACGGTATCTACGCGCACACCGCGGATCAGACCCCGGCCCTTCGCAGGAACCTCGAGGAAAACGAGGCTCAGGCCCGCAGCAACGTCGAGATGATGACGCTCAAGCGCGACGTCGAACTCGACCTTGCGCCGTCGGAGTTGCGGCGAGGCGACGTCGACACCGATGCGGTGCGCGACCTGTTCAAGTTCCTCGAGTTCGGCACGTTGATCGGCCGTTTGGGCGCAGCGTTCGGCGACACGACCACGGCGGAACTCGACACTGCACGCAACGTCATCGAGGCCGAGGTTCACGAGGTGTCCGGCGATGAGGCCGCCGCGTTGCTGCGGAGCTTCGCCGACCGTTCCGAACCGATCGTGTTGGCGCCCTCGTGGCACGGCCAGCCCGGTCGAAGCGATCTGGCTGGGCTCGCGGTGGTGAGCGACCGCGACGGCGCCGAGGTGTCGTGGTTCGACGCTGAGGTGCTCGCCGCGCATGGCGACGCCCTCGACGACCTGTTGGCGAACGGTCCGGAGGTGATCGCCCACGACATCAAGCCGCTGCTTCGCCGGTGGCTGACCGAGGGCCGTCCACTGCCGAGATTGGCGATGGACACCAAGATCGCGGCCTACCTGCTCGACCCGGCCGACACCCGGTACGGCATCGCCGAGTTGGTCGAGCGATACACCGACGCCGAACTGGCCCAGGGCGACGCCACCCCCGCCGGGCAACTCGATTTCGATGCCGGTTCGGAACCGGTGGGGACCGCAGCGGCGCGCGAGGCCCTCGCCACGGCGTTCGTCGCGACGCCGATCACCGAGGCCCTCGAGGCACAAGGCCTGAGTTCATTGGCCGACACGATCGAATACCCCTTGATCACCGCGTTGGCCCGCATGGAGTTCCTGGGCATCGGCGTCGATCGCGACGCGCTCGCGGCGCTCAACGAACACTTCACCTCCGAAGCGGCGCGCCTGCGGGGCGCGGTGGTGGCCGAGGCGGGGGAGGAGTTCAACGTGAACTCGACCCCGCAGCTGCGAACCATCCTGTTCGACAAGCTCGGCCTGACCACTCAGAAGAAGACCAAGACGGGCTATTCCACCGATGCCGCCTCGCTGGAGAAAATTCGCGATCAACATCCGATCGTCGAGTACCTGTTGCAGTACCGGGAGATGGAGAAGCTGCGCAGCACCTACGGCACCGGGCTGCTCGCCGAGGTCGGCCCGGACGGGAGGATTCACGCCACCTTCAACCAGACCGTGGCCCGCACCGGTCGGCTGAGTTCGGATCAGCCGAACCTGCACAACATTCCGGTGCGTTCCGAGGAAGGTCGACGCTTCCGCGAGGTGTTCATCCCGTCACCCGGATCGGTGTTCATCGTGGCCGACTACAACCAGATCGAACTGCGTTGCATCGCCCACCTGGCACACGACCCGGGCCTCATCGAGGCCTTCACCTCCGGACGCGACATCCACAACCAGACCGCGGCGCGCGTCTTTGGCGTCGAACCCGATCACGTCAGCATCGAGATGCGTTCCAAAGCGAAGATGGTTTCGTACGGATTGGCCTACGGGATGGAGGCTTACGGGCTCGCCCAGCGCCTCAACATCGCGACAAAGGAAGCCCAGGGCATTCTCGATGCGTACTTCTTGGCATTTCCTGCGGTGAAGAACTACATGGATCGCACCGTCGAGGAGGCCCGCGAACGCGGCTACACCGAGACCCTTTTCGGGCGCCGGCGCCGCATTCCCGAGCTCAGTTCCGGCGTGCGTTCGGTACGAATGGCCGGGGAGCGTCAGGCCATGAACGCCGGCATTCAAGGGCTGGCGGCAGACATCTTCAAGGTGGCGCTCGTGCGGATCGACGACGCGTTCGAACAGGGCGACACCGGGGCGCGCCTGATCCTGCAGGTGCACGACGAGGTGATCTGCGAGGTCGCCCCCGAACGCCTCGATGAGGTGCAGGCGCAGGTCATCGACATCATGCGCGGAGCGTTTGCCATGGCCGTCCCGCTCGAGGTCAACGTCGCGTCGGGCGACTCGTGGGCCGCGGCGAAGGGGTGACCGTGGCCGATCGCCAACGACACTGGTTCGAGGCCCTGGCAGACCACATGGGACCCGCATATCTGCGGTACTCCTTCACGATGGGTACCGCCCAGGAGGTCGACTTCATCGTCGAGGTGCTCGGGCTTGAGGCAGGGATGCGCGTGCTCGACGTCGGCTGCGGTCCGGGCCGTCACAGCCTCGAACTCGCTCGTCGCGGATTCGAGGTGGTCGGGCTCGACATCAGCGCCACGTTCATCGACCTCGCGAACGCAGACGCTGCGGCGACCACCGCGACATTCGTGTGCGGCGACGCCCGCAACATGAGCTTTCAGGCGGAATTCGACGCCGCGATCTCGCTGTGTCAGGGGGCGTTCGGTCTCGGCGGCCCCCCGGTGAGCCTCGATCCGTCCAACCTCGACAACGATCTGGCCGTGCTGCGCGGCATCGAGGCCGCACTTCGGCCGGGAGGCGTCGTCGGGCTGAGTGCGTTCAGTTCCTATTTCCAGGTGCGCTGGCTTGAGGACCACGACACGTTCGACGCTGCGACCGCGGTGAACCACGAGACCACCGAGGTGCGCGACCCCAGTGGGACGGCGATTCCCGCGGAACTGTGGACCACGTGCTACACGCCCCGGGAACTTCGCATGATCGTCGAACGCGCCGGCCTGGAGGTGAACGACATCTTCTCGGTCACCCCCGGCGACTACGTGGCCACGGCGCCCTCGGTGCACACGCCCGAGTTTCTCGTAGTGGCGCAACGCCGCCGCAGCGCCTAGCCTGTTCGTGCTTTGCTGCGACCGTTGTATCGCAGCGCATCTCTATCCACTATCCATCAATCCCTACAGGCTCTTTCGTGTCAGATACCACCACAGAACTCACCTCCGACGATCCCACCGGCGAGGAGTTCGCCTACCGCCAGATCCTCGACTACGACGTCTCCGACGCCGACCTCGAAGCCCTCTACTCCTCGTCGATGAAGGGTGTCGAAGACGGACAGCTCGTCACCGGTACGGTCGTCAAGGTCGACCACGACGAGGTCCTGCTCGATATCGGGTACAAGTCAGAAGGCGTGATTCCGGCACGTGAGCTGTCGATCCGCAACGACGTCGACCCGCACGAACTCGTCTCGATCGGCGATGAGGTCGAGGCGCTGGTCGTCACCAAGGAAGACAAGGAAGGTCGCCTAATCCTGTCGAAGAAGCGTGCGCAATACGAGCGTGCGTGGGGTCAGATCGAGCAGATCAAGGAAGCCGACGGCGTCGTGTCCGGCCCGGTCATCGAGGTCGTCAAGGGCGGTCTCATCGTCGACATCGGCCTTCGTGGCTTCCTGCCGGCTTCGCTGGTGGAGTTGCGCCGGGTGCGCGACCTTCAGCCCTATGTGGGCCAGACGCTCGAGGCGAAGATCATCGAGCTCGACAAGAACCGCAACAACGTGGTGCTCAGCCGTCGTGCATGGCTCGAAGAGACCCAGAAGGAACAGCGCGACGAGTTCCTCACGAATCTCAAGCCGGGCGAGCGCCGCCGCGGTGTGGTCTCCGGCGTCGTCAACTTCGGTGCGTTCGTCGACCTTGGCGGCATGGACGGCCTCGTGCACGTCTCCGAACTGTCGTGGAAGCACGTCGATCACCCGGGTTCTGTCGTCCAGGTCGGCGACGAGATCGAGGTCGAGGTGCTCGAGGTCGACATGAGCCGCGAGCGCATCAGCCTGTCGCTCAAGGCAACCCAGCAGGATCCGTGGCAGGAGTTCGCCTCCAACCACCAGGTCGGCGAACTGGTCTATGGCCGTGTCACCAAGCTGGTGCCCTTCGGTGCGTTCATCCAGGTCGGCGACGGGATCGAGGGTCTCGTTCACATCTCGGAGATGTCGTCGCATCACGTCGACCTCCCCGAGCAGGTCGTCACCCCCGGCGAGGAACTCTGGGTCAAGATCATCGATCTCGACCTGCAGCGTCGCCGGATCAGCCTGTCGATCAAGCAGGCTGCCGAGGGTGGCATCGTCGCCGCCGAATACCAGGAGCACTTCGGCGAGCACGCCTATGACGATGAGGGCAACTACATCGGTGGCGCCATCGAAGGCACCTCCGAAGGTCAGGAAGCCTGGGAGCAGTATTACGCCGAGCAGGGATTCGCCGCCGACGGCGTGACCCCGCTCGAGGGATTCGAGGCTCCGGCCGCCGAGGGCACTTCCGAAGAGGCGTAGTCCCCACACGGTCGACTGACCGTTCGATCAATTGAGCAGCGGCATCCGGTTCCGGCCGGGTGCCGCTGTCGTTTTGGCGGTGAGCACGGATTTTTGACACGACATCCTAAGTAATCGCGTCGTTGCTGCCGACGAATGACGTGGCAAGCCGTCGCGAAGGGACCTCATCAGGGGGTGCCGGCGGCCGCACGTAGCGCAGACAACGGATCGAGGTCGTCGTGAGTTCTCGTAGAACACTGATACTGATCGGGGCACTGGTGGCAGGATTGCTGGCCGCCTTCATGACCTCGAAATACGTCGGAGGTATCGAGGATCGGGCACAGGGCGATGTTCAGCTGACATCGGTGGTGATCGCCAGGGGCGGTATCGGCCGCGGTTCGAATGCGGATGAGGCCATCGCCGCGGGAGCGATCGACGTGGGCGAACGGCGTCAGGTCGACGTTCCGGCCGACGCCATCCTGCGCCCGGCGGAGATCAAGGGAATGCTCGCCCAGATCGATCTGCAGCCCGGCACCATCATCACCGCATCGATGTTCAGCAACGACACCGTCGCTCAGAACGGAGCGACAGCGGCGATCGCCGAGGGGATGACCTTTCAGACGATCAGCTTCGACGAGGTCCGCGGGGTCGCCCAGCTTCCCCAGCCCGGCGACTACGTGAACATCACCCTCAGCGGCCAATGCACGCCCGGCACCACCGACTTCGTCATCGGCGCAGCGAGCGAGGAGGGCGGCGCCGCTCCTGCGATGGAATCCTGCACCGCTTCGCTGTTCCAGAAGGCACGCATCGCCGCCGTCGGCCGTTCGCTGGGTTCGGCGGTTGCTGCGCCGACCGATCCCGCCGCCCCCGAGACGACCGTGCCGCCGACCTCGAACATGATCACCTTCGAACTGCCTCCGGCCGCCGCACAGGTGCTGGTTGCCGCCTCGAGTTCGGCGAACATCCAGATCTGGTTGAGCCTCGTGCGCAAGGACTACGTCCCGGAGCCGATTGAAGCCACCCGAGTCATCCCGGCTGCCGGTGTGTTGGGCGTCACGCCGTATGGCACCGCCACCGACTCCAACGAGAACGGCTGATCCCATGTCCGATCACACACCTCACGATGAGCACGGCTTCGGATACGGGACCTCGACCGACCAGTACGGCGCCGACCAGTACGGCGCCGACCAGTACGGAGCCGACCAGTACGGAGCGGAATTCTCCGACGCGACCTACGGCGGCACCTCCTACGGTGAAGCCTCCTACGGCGGCACCTCCTACGGTGAAGCCTCCTACGGTGAACCGGAGTGGGCGACCGCGACCCCACCGCCGCCCACCGGCTCGCCGGCGATCGCTTCTGGCGATGTCGCAGCGCCGACGTCACCGTCCATCCGAGTTTCGGTTGCGGTCGTTGAGTCGAACCCGCAGATGCGCGACGTCATCCTCGCTCAGCTCGGTGGAGGAGCGACCCCGTTCAGCTCGATCGAGGAACTCACGAGTCGCCTCACCGGTTCGGTCCCGGTCGTCATCGTCCTCGGTCCGTCATGTTCGGCGCCGGCCACGCTGGCGCTGACCGATCACCTGCTCGCAACCAACGCCACGCTCGGGGCGATTCTGGTCACCGACGAACTCACCACCTCCCTGTTGCAACAGGCGATGCGCATCGGAGTCAAGGATGTGCTGACCCTGCAGGGCGACATCGATCAACTGTCGGCGGCGATCCAGCGGGTCGCGGTCAACCTCGACGCCGCCCAACAGCGCGTGCAACTCGGCGGTCCGTCGGACTCGGTCGAGGAATTCGGCGAAGGGTCCGGTGAACTCGGCGAGGTCATCACGGTGTTTTCCACCAAGGGTGGCGCCGGGAAGTCGGTACTCGCCACGAACCTGGCCGTGGCCCTCGCCCAGCGTTCCGCCGGACCGGTGTGTCTCGTCGACGCGGATCTGCAGTTCGGCGATGTGGCGGTCATGCTCAAGCTCACTCCGCATCACACCATCGTCGATGCCGTGTCCTCCCTAGATCGGATGGACTCGGCCTTGCTCGACTCGTTGCTCGTCACCCACGAGGCATCGGGACTCAAGGTGTTGCCCGCTCCACTCGAGCCGGCCTTCGCCGACCAGGTGGGGGCGGCCGAGATGGTCGCCATCGTCGAGCAGCTTCGCAAGTTCTGCAGCTATGTGATCGTCGACACCCCCGCCTACTTCAACGAAGTCGTCCTCGGTCTCGTCGAGGTGTCGGACAAGGTGGTGCTCGTGGCCGGCATGGACATTCCGAACATCAAGAACGTGAAGATCGGCCTGCAGACCCTGCGCTTGCTCAACACGCCGATGGACAAGTTGATGCTGGTGCTGAACCGCTCCAACTCGAAGGTGAAACTCGATATCGGCGAGGTGGAGCGAACGCTTCAGATCAAGGCCGATGCTCTGATTCCCTCCGACGTGTTGATCCCCCAGTCGGTCAACAAGGGGGTGCCGGTCATCCTGCACGCCCCGCGGTCTCCGGTGGCCAAGTCCATTCAACAGATGGCGGAGCTGTTCGCCCCCGTCGGCGCCAAACGCCGCTGACCCCACCGTTTCGCCCACTCGCCCTTGATCAGGAGTTCCCCAGGTGTCGCTGTACCAACGTCTTCATGAGGCAAACCAAGGTGCCGGTGCTTCACCGACCCCGCCTGCGCACCCAGGCGCCCCGGCCTCGGGCGGACACGGCGGCAGCGGATCATCGGCCGGTACGTCCGGTGTTGGCGCCGGCACCGCGGTGGCGGCCCCCCGGCGTGACCCGATCATGGATGAGTTGCGCCAGCGGATCCACAGCCACCTCATCGAGGAACTGGGCCCGATCCTCTATGACAACCGGCTGTCGGGTGACGAGCTGCGCCGGCGGGTACAGGAACAGTTGCTGGCCATCCTCGGACAGGAGCGTGCCCCGCTGTCGGCGGCGGACAAGGCACAGCTCATCCAGGAGGTGTCCGACGACATTTTGGGTTACGGCCCGATCGAGAAGCTGCTCGGCGACGAAAACGTCTCCGAAGTCATGGTGAACGGCCCCGACTTCGTGTACGTGGAACGCGGCGGCAAGGTCGAACGCGATGGCACTACGTTCGTGGATGCCGATCACCTCCGCCGGGTGATCGACAAGATCGTGTCCGCGGTCGGTCGTCGCGTCGACGAGTCGACCCCGATGGTCGATGCGCGCCTTCCCGACGGATCCCGTGTGAACGCCGTCATCCCGCCCCTGGCGATCGGCGGCCCGTTTCTCACCATCCGTAAGTTCTCGAAGGATCCGCTGCAGGTCGACGACCTCATCCGCTTCGGATCGCTCAACGCGGCATCGGCTCGGTTCCTTCAGGCCTGTGTGGTCGGCAAACTCAACGTGATCGTGTCGGGTGGTACCGGTTCGGGAAAGACGACGCTGCTGAACGTGTTGAGTTCGTTCATTCCGTCCAACGAGCGCATCGTGACCATCGAGGATGCGAAGGAACTCCAGCTGCAACAGGACCACGTGCTGTGCCTCGAGTCGCGTCCGCCCAACGTCGAGGGTCGCGGCGAGGTGAGTATTCGCGACCTGGTGAAGAACTCGCTGCGTATGCGGCCCGATCGCATCGTCATCGGCGAGTGCCGTTCTGGTGAGGCCCTCGACATGTTGCAGGCGATGAACACCGGCCACGACGGCTCGCTGACCACGTTGCACTCCAACTCGCCCCGCGATGCGCTCGCCCGTCTCGAGACGCTCGTGCTGATGAGCGGGTACGACCTCCCGGTGCGGGCCATCCGTGAACAGACGGCCGGAGCGGTCGACATGGTGGTGCAGCTCAGCCGACTTCGCGACGGCTCGCGACGCGTCACCCACATCACCGAGGTCCAGGGCATGGAAGGCGATGTCATCACCCTCCAGGACGTGTTCTTGTTCGACTTCGCCGCCGGGGTCGACGAGCACGGCAAGTTCCGCGGACAGCTCAAGGCGACAGGTGTTCGCCCGAGGTTTGTCGAGAAGCTCGCCGACCAGGGCATTCGTCTCGGGCCAGAGGTGTTCTCGCCCGGCGGCGACGGTTCGCGTCCGGGGATGGGGCGCCGATGAGGACTTCAGGAGGTCGTCGCATGCGACGCAGCGTTTCTTCGGTGCTGGTGAGCCTGGTGCTCGGCGTCACTGCGGTCGCCGGGGGTGCCACCCCCTCGGGAGCAGAGGTCAACGACGAGACGCCGCCGTTGCAGATCGTCGCGGTGGACGCTCGCGGCGGACAATTGAGCGCGGATTACCTTTCTGCGGGTGAACCGGTCGACGAGGTCACCCTCGAGGTCGACGGCGCCACCTATCGCCAGCCGGCAGAGCCGCTGTCGCAGTTCGGGGTCCGCCCGAGCGTGATGGTGGTACTCGACAACTCCGCCGGAGTGTCGAATGCCACGTTGCGGGTCGCGATGGAGGACCTCGCGGCACTCGCTCCGTCGGAGGGCGGGATTGCCCAACTCGGCGTCGTGACCACCGGCAACGGCGCCGCATTGATCGGACGTCCGTCGACCAGCTTCGACGGGGCGTCGGCCAACTTCGGCGGGGTCAGGGTCGGAGGAACCAGCTCATTGTGGGATGCCACGTCGATTGCGGCGACCTCCCACGGCTCGGCGCCGAACCTGCGTCGCCACGTGGTGTTGGTTGTCGGATCGACCGACGATGCGAGCGCGGCTTCGTTCTCCCAGGTCGTTCGCACGCTGCAGGACAACGACACGGTGGTGCACGTCGTCGGCGTCTCCGGTTCCACCGCCGACGGTGCCGCATTGCGCGACCTCGTCCGTTCGACCGGCGGTACGTTCCAAACGGGTTCCGACGCCGACTTCGCCGCGATCTTCGACCGCATCGCTGCGACCATCGACGGCGAACGTCGTGTCACGATCGACTCGGTTCCCGACTCTTCCGCTGAGTTTCTGTCGATTCGCCTGACCGTTGGCGACGACACGGTCACCGGCGGCGTTCGGCCCGGGGTCTTCGCCAGCGGTGCGACGGCGGTGACCGCCACGCCGGTGCAGGATGGTGCAGGCAGCGGGTTCTTCACCTCGGATGCGGTGAAGTATCTGATCATCGTCTTCGGTGCGGTGGCGGCTGGTGCCGCCGTGTTCGCCGTAGCGATGTTGATCACCAAGCGTCGCGACAACCTCAATTACGCGCTGCGGTACTACGACGAGTCCTACGATGCGCCGCGCTTCGCCGAGGAGGAGGATGCCACGGCGCACGCCACCGCGGCGCTGTTGCAGCGGGCGGTGGCGGTGACCGAGACGATCGCCAAGGAACGGGGCCTGTTGCATCGGGTGGAGGCGAAGCTCGAAGGGGCGGATCTTCCGTTGCGCCCCGCCGAAGCCCTGACCTTCTATCTCACCGGAGCGGCGGCGGCGATCCTCGGTGCGGCCGTGCTCACCCGCAGCATGATGACCGTGCTCGTGGTGTTGATCGTGGCGATGGTGCTTCCTGGGTTCAGCGTCGACTTCATGGCCAAACGCCGTAAGAAGAAGTTCACCGCGATGCTGCCCGACATGTTGACGCTGCTCGCGGGCACGCTTCGCGCCGGATATTCGATCGGCCAGGGCATCGAGGCGGTGTCGAATGAGATTGACGATCCGATGGGCAAGGAGCTTCGCCGGGCCGTGACCGAAGCCCGCCTTGGACGACCCCTCGACGAGGCGCTCGAAGGGATCGCCCAGCGACTCGACAGCGAGGACTTCGGCTGGGCGGTGATGGCCATCCGCATCCAGCGCGAGGTCGGCGGCAACCTTGCCGAACTGTTGATGACGGTCGCCGACACCATGGTGCAACGCGAGCGACTGCGTCGCGATGTGGCTGCACTCACCGCCGAGGGCCGTATGTCGGCGATCATTCTCGGCTTACTTCCTCCCGGGCTGGCGGTCGTCATGTACGTCATGAACCCCGAATACATCTCGAAGCTGTTCAGCGGGATGGGCCTGTATCTCCTCGTCGGAGCCGTGGTGATGATGATCATCGGCTTCGTGTGGATGAAAAAGACGATCACGATCGAGGTTTGACCATGTCTGGTGCTTTGTTGGTTCCCCTCATCCTGGTCATGGTGGCGGTCGCTGGCGTCGTGTTCGCCATAGCGTCCGGTGCCCACGATCGTCAGGTGGTTCGCGAGTCGTTGCGCAGCCTCGACGGCTACGACCTCGCGGACGGCGCTCCGATGCCGAACATGCGGGCCGACGCCCTCGCCGAGTCGTTGTCGAAGCGGGCGATCGTTCCGGTGATGGCCAAGGCGGTCGGCCTCGGCCGGCGTTTCACTCCGATCGGGTACATGGCCAAGGTGCGCCAGCGCTTCACCGCTGCGGGTATCACGACCCCCGACGCCGTGGACCGGTTCATCGCTGTCAAGACGGTGATGACACCGGTGGGCATTGCGCTCGGGCTTGGCAATCTGGTGTTCGGCTGGGTCCTGTCCGGGATGATGGGGTTGGTCGCCTCGTTGGTGATCGGCGGCGGGTTGGCCTACGGCCCCGACCTGTGGCTCAACCGCAAGGTCGAGGACCGTCAGTCCGCGGTGATGAAGACCCTGCCGGACGTGTTGAACCTGCTCACGATTTCGGTCGAGGCCGGCCTCGGCTTTGAACAAGCGCTCGATCGGGTGATCGCGTCGGTGCCGGGGCCGCTGTCGGATGAGTTCGCCCGGATGCTCGGCGAGTCCCGGTCGGGTGCGTCGCGGGCCGATGCCATGCGTGCGATGGATGAACGCGTGCAGGTTCCGGAGCTTCGTTCGTTCGTGTTGGCGATCGTGCAGGCGGATGCCTTCGGCGTGTCGATCGGCCGCGTGCTTCGCGCCCAGTCGGAGGAGATGCGCATCAAGCGCCGTCAGCTCGCTCAGGAAAAGGCGCAGAAGGCCCCGGTGAAGATGCTCATCCCGATGGTGTTTTGCATCTTCCCTGCGCTGTTCTGCGTGGTCCTCGGCCCGGCCGCGCTGAACATCAAAGAGAACTTCTAGTGCCCTCGCGGCTCGCCACCCGTTCTCCGATAATGAGTGGTCGTGATCACGACCACTCATTATCGGAGAACGAGGATTGTGGCGGGCGGCCGGGCGGATTCTCATTGCTCGATCACGGCTGGTGGCCGGTCGTGGTCGGCCTATGCGGGGCGTTGATCGGCACCGGAGCGCTGAGCGACAACAGCTTTCTCACCCAACTGGCGACCGGGCGTTTGATCCTCGACGGAGCCGTGCCGACCCATGATCTCTACACGTGGGCGTCGGAGGGAACACCGCTGGTGGTTCCGGCCTGGGGAGCCTCCGGGTTGTACGCGTTGGCCGATCGGGTCGGCTCGGGCCTCGGAGTTCGGCTGATTATCGCCGCATGCACGGCCGCGCTGATCCTGGCGTTGTGGCGCCTGAGCGCGCCGGCAAAGGCGAACGTCGCCCGCCTCGGCCTCGTCTCGGTCGCGGCGCTCTTGGGGGTGAGCTGGTGGAACGAGCGGCCACAGACGTTCGGGTACCTGGCACTCGCTGCCGCACTGTTGGTCGTGGTGGAGCGGCGCAGCGCATGGTGGCTGGCCGGGATCTTCGCCGTATGGGTGCCGCTGCACGGTTCGTGGGCGATGGGGGTGCCATTCGTCGGGGCGCTGATCTTCGTGCGAGTGGTGGAATCGCGCGCGTTCGGCCGACGCGAGATCGGTGAGGTGGCAGCGATGGTTGCCGGCTCGTGCCTCGGAGCCCTGGCGACCCCGTACGGATGGTCGTTGTTGACCTTCCCGCTTGAGCAGCTCGGCCGCGAGTCGCTCATCTTGATCGTCGAGTGGCGCCCGTTGCGGTTGGATTCGTGGATGTCGATGGTGTTCCTGGCCCAGGGCATTGCCGGGAGTGCGGCGTTGTTGTGGCGTCGGATGTGGGTGCGTTCAGCCGTGGCGCTGGGGATGTTGGCGTTGTCGATCGATGCGGTTCGCTACGCGCCGTTGTGCGCGATCGCCATGGTGCCCCTCGTCGCACCGGCCTTCGCTGGTCTTGGAACCGAGGAGGGAATCTCGTCGCCGCGGCGATCACACGTGGCGATCGTGTCCGGAGCGCTCGCCGTCGCGGTCGTGGCCTTGATGATGTGGACACCCAGCTATGACCTGTCGCACTATCCGACCTCGGCGGTCGACGAGCTCGAAGCCCGGACATGGGTCGGTGCCGAGCGCGCTGAACTGCCCCACATCCTGACGCCGGACTGGGTGGGCAATTACCTCGAGTGGCGTTACGGCACCGAGGCGAAGCCGTGGGTGGACGACCGCGCCGAGGTGCACGACACCGTGGAGTTGGCGCGTCTGGTGGCGCTGCTCGGCGAGGACCCGTCGCGATACGAGCGGGTGATCGACGCGATCGACGACGACATCGTGTTGTGGCAGAGCGACACGCCGTTTGTCCGCTGGCTCGCCGAACACGAGGACTACCGGATCGTCGACGAGGTGGGGGAGTGGACGATCGCCTGTCGAGTCGCCTCCGGGTTCTGCCCCTGACCCGACCCTGCCCTGCCCCCGCCGACCCTGCCATGCCCCCGCCCTGACCCCGCCCCTGGCCCGTTCTCCGATAACCAGTGGTCGTGATCACGACCACTGGTTATCGGAGAACAGGCTGGCGCGGGCAGGAACAGCTGGCGCGGGCAGGAACAGGCTGGCGCGGGAGATCAGTTGGAGCGGCGGCGTCGCTCGCGGCGGTCGAGTGCGAGCCGGATGAGTTCATCGATCAACTCGCGGTATCCAAGTCCAGAGGCCTCCCAGAGCGTCGGGTACATCGAGATCGACGTGAATCCGGGCAACGTGTTGATCTCGTTGACGAGAAAGCCTCGACCGTCGGCGTCGAAAAACATATCGACCCGAGACAACCCCTCGGCCCGCAGGGCCCGATAGGTGCGCAGTGCCAGGTCCTGCATCTCGGCGACCTGTGCGTCGTCGAGCGCCGCGGGCACCAGGGTTTTCGACACACCGTCGCGGTACTTGTCATCGAAGTCGTAGAACTCGGCGCCGGCGACGATCTCGCCGGGAACCGATACCCGAGGCGACTCGTTGCCCAGCACCGCGATTTCGACCTCGCGGCCGGTGATCATCTCCTCGAAGACCAGCAGTTCGTCGAACCGCAGTGCCTCGCGAACCGACGTGTCGAGTTCGGCGCGGTCGTTCGCTCTGGTGACCCCGACCGAACTGCCCATATTCGCCGGCTTCACGAAGATCGGAAAGCCCAGGTGCTCGGCGATGGCGTCGAGGCGTGCGTCGTCGAGTTCCCATTCGAAGCCGGAGTCCCAACGGCCTTGGGGGATCGCGGCGGCGTCGAGCACCGTCTTGGCCATCGCCTTGTCCATCGATACCGCGGAGCTCAACACGCCCGGGCCGACATAGGCGACATCGAGGAGTTCGAGCAGGCCCTGAAGGGAACCGTCCTCGCAGTTCGGCCCGTGCACGACCGGTACCACGACGACCGGATCGGACGCCGCGTCGATGATTGCGCTCAGGGCTGCCGAAGGCGACACGACTTCGCCCTCGACGGCGAGGCCGCCGAGGCCCTCGTCGGTGTGGCGAGGCCCATCGGAGCCGACGAGGTGCCAGCGGCCGTCGCGATCGATCCCGAACAGGGTGATGTCGTACCGGTCCTTGTCTGCGGCGGCGAACACGTTGGCGGCCGACACCCTCGAGACGTCGTGCTCGGCCGATGCTCCGCCGTAGAGCAGCACGATCCGGACGTGATCGGGAAGCGAAACCGGCGTGCGGGAACTGGGGGCGGCCATGCCCGGAGCTTACGCGGGCACTGACCGTGGCCCCGGGAGGCCTGCCCCGGGAGGCCTGCCCCGGGAACCCGGCTGCATTCACCCGGAACCCAGCGGCAACCCAGCGGCAGCGGGCGGAAGCCGGCGGCTGGCAGGATGGAGTGGTGAGCGATCCGTTGCACCCCATCGTCATCGACCGTCTCGTCGACCTCGCCGATGCCGCCGGCGGCCGTGTCGAGTTTTCGTCGGGGCGCCGTTCGACCGCCGAGTCGGTGGCGATCTCGCGCGTCATGTTCGATTCGCGCAGCGTCGAGGCCGGCGACCTGTTCGTCGCCTTGGTCGCCGACCGCGACGGTCACGAGTTCGCGAGCGACGCCATCGAGCGGGGAGCGAGCGCGGCACTCGTGTCTCGCGAGGTCGACCTCGACGCGCCGAGGATCCTCGTCGAGGACACGATCGACGCGCTCAGCCGTCTCGGTGCTGCTGCCCGCCTGCGTCTGAGCGGTCCGGTGATCGGGGTGACCGGTTCGGTCGGCAAGACCTCCACCAAGGATCTGCTCGAGGCGATCTGTCGACGCGCCGGGGTGACCTCGGCGTCGGCCAAGTCGCTGAACAACGAACTCGGGGTGCCCCTCACGCTGGTCAATGCCCGCCGCGACACCGAACGCACCATCATCGAGATGGGTGCCCGGGGCGCGGGCCACATCGCCCATCTGTGCTCGATCGCCGCCCCGACCCATGCGGTCGTCACCGCCGTGGGGATGGCCCACACCGAGTTGTTCGGGTCGCTCGAAGCGGTGGCCGAGGCCAAATCGGAGCTGGTGCGGGCGCTGCCGACAAACGGGGTGGCGGTGCTGAACGCTTCGGATCCCCACGTTGTGGCGATGGCCGCGCTCACCGACGCGTCGGTGCTCACCTTCGGGGCCGGGGGCGACGTCGTTGCCGAGAACGTGACGCTGGGCGACGATCTTCGAGCCTCGTTCACGTTGCACAGCGACTGGGGCAGCGCTGCGGTGACGTTGGGGGTGAGCGGGGCCCACAACGTGTCGAACGCGCTCGGCGCGGCCGGCGCAGCCCTGGTGACGGGGGTGCCGCTGGCCGAGGTGGCGGCCGGCCTCGGAGATGCCGTGCTCAGCCCCTCGCGCATGGCGCTGCACACCCTGCCCGAGGGCGGCCGCCTCCTCGACGACGCCTACAACGCGAACCCGACCTCGATGCGTGCCGCGCTCGATGCTCTCGCCGCGCTCGACGCCTCGCGGCGGGTTGCGGTGCTCGGCTACATGGGGGAACTCGGCGAGGACGCCGACGAGCAGCATCGGCTGGTCGCGGTGAAGGCACGTGAACTCGGCATCGAGGTCGTCGCCATCGGGACCGACCTCTACGGGACCGAACCGTTCGGCGATGTCGCCGAGGCGATCAGAACGCTGCCGCGTCCGTCTCGGGGGGAAGCGGTGCTGGTGAAGGCGAGTCGAAGCGCCGGCCTTGAGCGCTTGGTGGACGCCTGGTTGCGTCAAGATCCGCAAAAGGGATGAGGGCCGCGGCCACAACGGCGCCGGCGACGAACACCGGCCCGAACCCGACACGGTCGATGGCGAGGCCCGCGAGCAGGCTTCCGACCGGAACGAGCCCGGCCCAGCCCATCATCCACAGGCCCATCACCCGGCCCCGGTTCTCCTCTTCGACCTCGTGTTGGATCGCGGTCGACAGCGCCGTGATGACGATGAAGTAGAAGAACCCGCTGAGCCCGACCGACACGAAGGCCACACCCGTCGAGAAGGCCAGCCCGAACACCGCCAGCGACACGCCGAAGCCGCCGAGGCCGACGCGCACGAGGATCGTGCGATCGACCTGCGCCAGCCGGGTTCCGACCGCGATGGCCCCCAGCGCGGCGCCGAGGCCGAAGGTTCCGAACAACAGCCGGTAGGCCTGGCCTGCCAGGCCGAGCTCCTCACGACTGAAGCCGGCCATCTGGTAGATGTACGCGAGCGAGAACAGCGAATAGATCGACACGGTTGCGAGCCCGCGGCCGACCACCTTGTTGGCCTTCGCGGCGCGAACCCCGGCGATGAATTGGCGAATCGGGGCCTCGCGGTTCGGGTCGTGCGGGGGCTTGGAGTCGAATTTCACCAGCGCGATCGCGGCGATGACGAACACATAGGTCGACGCGTTGACGAAGAACACGGTGCTCGGAGTTTCCAGGAACGGGATGAGCGCCAGGATCGGGCCGAGGACCCGCGATGCGTTCATCTGTGCCGAGTTCACCGCGACCGCGCCGGCGAGGTTCTCGCGCCCGACGAGTGCGGGGGTGGTGGCCTGGGCGGCCGGGCCGTTGATGGCCGAGGCGATTCCGATTCCGAGCACACACATCACGATGAGCAACAGCGACGGGTCATCCGACATCGCCGCAAACGCCAGCGCCGCACTCATCGACGCCTGCACGGTTGCCGCGCCGATCATCAGCACCTTGCGGTCGAAGCGGTCGGCGAGGACACCCCCGATCGGGGACAACACCAGCATCGGGCCGAGTTGGGCCATGGTGACGATGCCGACGAAGGTCGCGTCGTGGGTGAGCTGATCGGCGAAGGCCAACAGCGCGACGTTTTGCATCCAGGTGCCGATGTTCGACGCGAAGGTACCAAGAAACACCCAGCGAAACGCCCGGGACGCGAACGCCGCACGAGGCGAACCGGGTCGCGGTGCGGTTCGCCTGGAGGTTGTCGCGGTCGGGGAACTCACGCGTCGAGTCTCCCCGGCGCTGTGGTCCGGGGGCGAATCTGAGCTCATGCGCTGCGCTCGCCGAGGCGGCCGAGGTGGCCGACAACCCTCCCGCCGAGGTTGCCGTGGTGTTCGTAGTGGGCGATGGCAGACTCGAACTGCCGACCTCACGCGTGTGAAGCGTGCGCTCTAACCAACTGAGCTAAACGCCCGATGGCGGCCGCAATGTTAGCAGAGCGGCGCGCCGCTCGATCCAATCACGACCACGACTGAAGGTCGGCGAGGTGGCGAGAGCCATGGGGGGAGCCGTGGCGGGCGAGGTTCTCAGACCCCGAGGGAGCGGCCGATGACCTCTTTCATGATCTCGGTGGTGCCGCCGTAGATGGTGGTGATGCGGGCGTCGAGGTAGGCGTGTGCGATCGGATATTCGAGCATGTAGCCGTAGCCGCCGTGCAGTTGCAGGCACGCATCCATCACCCGCTTCTGCAGTTCGGTGCACCACCACTTGGCCATCGATGCGGTCTCGGCGGTGAGGGTTCCGGCGTTGTTCTCCATCACGCAACGGTCGACGAAGGTTTGGCCGATCTCGAGTTCGGTCGCCATCTCGGCCAGCTTGAAGCGGCTGTTTTGGAACGAGCCGATCGGCTGGCCGAACGCGGTGCGCTCCTTGGTGTAATGCAGCGTCTGGTCGAACGCGGCCCGACCGTGGGCGATCCCCGCGGCGGCGATCCCCAGGCGTTCCTGCGGCAGGTTGGCGACCAACTGCAGGAACCCGGTTCCCTCCTCGCCGAGCAGGTTCTCTGCGGGGACACGGACGTCGTTGAAGAACAACTCGGCGGTGTCCTGGGCGTGCAGGCCGATCTTGTCGAGGTTGCGGCCGCGTTCGAATCCTTCCATGTCGCGTTCGACCACCAGCAGGCTCATTCCCTTGTGGCGTTGGGTGGGGTCGGTCTTGGCGGCGACGATGACGAGGTCGGAGTTGATGCCGTTGGTGATGAACGTCTTGGAGCCGTTGAGGAGGTAGGTGTCGCCGTCGCGGATCGCGGTGGTCTGCATGCCGGCCAGGTCGGACCCCATGGCGGGCTCGGTCATCGCGATCGCGGTGATCAGGGTTCCGTTCGCCATGCCCGGCAGCCACCGCTGCTTTTGTTCGTCGTTGCAGTAGCGCAGGAAGTACGGGAGCGCGACGTCGCTATGCAACGTGAAGCCGGCGCCGGTGGCCATCGCCCCGGCCCGGGCCAGTTCCTCGACGACCACCAGGTTGTAGCGGAAATCCTTGACCCCGGGGCCGCCGTACTCCTCGGGGGTGTCGAACGCGAGGAATCCCGCGGCTCCGGCCTCCTCCCACACGTCGCGGCTGACGATGCCCGCCGCCTCCCATTCCTCGCGGCGCGGCACGAGGGACCGCTCGACGAAGGAACGGTAGGCCTCGCGGAACATTTCGTGGTCATCGGTGAAGATCGGTCGTGTCATCGCGACAGCCTGCCATGAGACCGGGTCTGGGCCATACGATGGTGCACGTTCATTCGAGCGCTGGGGCCGACGCTCCCTGCGCCACCACGCGTCGTCAAGACACCCGACAGGAGCACCGATGCCCCAAGCCAGCGAGGACCACGAACTGTTCCGATCGACCGTGCGGGAATTCGTCGAACGCGAGATCAACCCGTTCGCCGAGGAGTGGGAGGAGACCGGGGTCTTCCCGGCCCGTGAGTTGTTCTCGAAGATGGGCTCGCTCGGGTTCCTCGGGTTGACCTACGACCCGGTCTACGGCGGCGGTGGTGCCGACTACGGCTATGTGTGCATCCTCAACGAGGAACTTGGGCGCATGTTGCCCCTCGGCGTGGCGATGGCGATCGGCGTGCAGACCGACATGGCCACGCCGTCGCTGCATCGTTTCGGCAGCCACGAACTCAAAGAGCAGTACCTGCGCCCGGCCATCACCGGCGAGGCGGTGGCGGCGGTGGCGATCACCGAACCCGACGCCGGCTCCGATGTCGCAGGCATTCGCACCAAGGCCCATCTCGAGGGCGGCGAATGGGTGTTGAACGGTGCCAAGACGTTCATCACCAACGGCACCCAGGCGGATTGGGTGTGCGTCGTGGCCCGCACCTCCGACGAGGGGGGATCGCGGGGCGTTTCACAGATCCTCGTGCCCACCGACGCCCCCGGGTTCATCGTGAGTCGCAAGCTCGACAAGTTGGGGATGCGCAGTTCCGACACCGCCGAGTTGGTCTTCGAGAACTGTCGGGTGCCCGCCGCCAACCTGATCGGATCCGAGGGCAACGGGTTCAAACAACAGATGCAACAGTTCCAAGACGAGCGCATGGTGGCCTCGCATCAGATGGCGGGCGCATGTCACTACGCGCTCGAACGCACCGGCGCCTACCTCCGCGAGCGCATGGCGTTCGGCAAGCCCCTCATGGCGAATCAGCACCTGGCCTACGAGCTGGCCGAGTTGTCGGCCGAGGTCGACATGTTGCGGGTCTACAACTGGGAGGCCGCGATGGCCCAGAGCCGCGGCGAGGACATCACCCGCTACGCCACGATCGCCAAGCTGAAGTCGGGCCGCCTCGCCCGGCGGGTTGCCGACGTGTGCCTGCAGTACCACGGTGGCCTCGGCTACATGGAGGAGAACTGGACGGCCCGGTTCTTCCGCGACACCCGGCTGTGGTCGATCGGCGGAGGCGCGGACGAGATCATGTTGCGTACCCTCGCCCGGGTCGACGGCTTCTGGGCGTGAGTTCGACGGGAGCCTGCGGCGCCGTGTGCTAGAACGGCATCCGACAACCGAACACGGGGAGCTTGGGCATCCAGGCTGAGAGGGCAACATGTGCGTCGCCGACCCGGGAACCTGATCTGGGTAATGCCAGCGGAGGAATCGTCATGACCATCGGGGTCGTCCTGGCAGGCGGCGCGTCAACCCATCAGCACGTGCCGGGTTGGCTCCACGATCCGTCCGTGGCATGCCTGGTCGTCGCCGCCGACAGCGGCCTCGACCTGGCGCAGCGGCTTGGGGTGGACGTGGACCTCCTCGTCGGCGACCTCGATTCGGTGAGCGCCTCGGCGCTGGGGCGGGCTCGACGCGACGGTGTCGAGATTCTCGAGTACCCCTCCGACAAGGACGCCACCGACCTCGAACTCGCGCTCGGCATCGCGATCGAGGAACTGGGCCGTGACCACGGGTCGGGCCGTGACCACGGGTCGGTCGGCGAGTCGAATCGCATCGTCGTCCTGGGTGGGGCGGGTGGTCGGCTCGACCATCTGCTCGGCAATGTGGCGTTGCTCGCGTCGATGTCCACGCTGCATGGGGTGGCGATCGAGGCGTACCTCGGCGGCGCGTATGTCGCCGTGGTCGACTCGGCGCTACAGCCGAGGTGGTCGGCCACGGTGCGCTCGGGCGCCATGCTCAGCGTGATGGCGTGGTCGCCCGAGGCGGTCGTGTCCGAATCGGGCGTGCGTTGGACGTTGCGCTCGCATCGGCTCCGCGCCGGGTCGACCCTGGGCATCAGCAACGAAGCGCTCGGTGGGGAAGTTGTCGTGTCCGTCGACGAAGGAGTGACCCTCGTCGTGATTCCAGATGCAGAGGTGCTCTCATGAGTCGAATCCAACGTCGTACAAGGTCCGGGTGGTCTCGCCGGTTCGTCCCGGTCGTGGGGGCGATGGCGATGCTCGCCACGATCGCGTCCGGTTGCGGCGACCCCGACGATTCAGCCGACCGGCCCAACGACGAGGGTGCACAGCGGCCCACCATCACCATCGTCACCTACGACAGCTACGTGTTGGATCCCGAGGTCGAGGCGGCGGTTGAGGAGGCGCTCGATGTCGACCTCGTCATCAGCGCGAGCGGTGACGGCGCCGAGGCGCTCGCGGCGGCGATCCTGACCGCGGGCCGCCCTGCGGGCGACATCTTCTTCGGGGTCGACAACGTGGTGATGAGCCGGGCGTTGTCGGAACCCGTGTTCGTCGAATTCGACCGCGAACTGGTGCCGAACCTCGACTCGGTCCCCGAGGAGCTCCACCTCGACTCCACCGGTCGCCTCGTGCCGATCAACGTCGGTCCGGTGTGTGTCGACTACGACACCGGCTGGTTTGCCGAACGCGGCATCGCACCGCCGACCTCGTTCGAGGAGCTCGCGGATCCGCAGTACGCGTCGCTGCTGGTGCTCGAAGACCCGGTGACCTCCACGCCGGGCCTGGCGTTCCTGATGGCGACCGGTGTTCACTTCGGCAATGGGGCCGAGCAGTACTGGCGCTCGCTCCTCGACGGTGGGGCGCTGGTGGTCGGAGGGTGGAGCGAGGCGTGGTACGAGCAGTACAGCGTGAGTGGCGGCGAACGTCCGCTGGTGCTCAGCTACGCGTCGAGCCCGCCGGCGGAGGTGTTCTATTCCGATGGCGAGGTCGCCGAACCGGCCTCGGGGGTTGTCGAGGCGACCTGTGTGGACCAGGTCGAATTCGCCGGGGTGCTGGCGGGATCGGCGCACGAGGAGTTGGCGACGAGGGTGCTCAACGAGATGTTGTCGCTGGAGTGGCAACAGAGCCTGCCGCTCGCGAACTTCGTGTACCCGGCGCGGCCCGATGCCGAATTGCCCGAGTTGTTCGTTCAGTTCGCTCCCCGCCCGTCGTCGAGCGTGATGATCGACCCGGCCGTGGTCGACGAGCACCGCGACGACTGGATCGACACCTGGCGGTCGATCGCCGGATGACGGTGGTCGTGTGATGACGTGGCGGCGAGCGGTGCTCGGCGTGGGCGCGGTGCTGTGGGCGCTGGCCTATGGCTGGCCGCTCGTCGCCGTCATGGGTCGCAGTATCACCGGTGTCGCCGGGCGCGAGGGGCTTGGACTCGCCACGTGGTCGGTGCTGTGGGACGAACGCACACTGCGGCTGTTCGCCATCACCTTCGCTCAGAGCGCGGCGTCGGTCGTCGTGGTGATGGCGCTGGGGGTTCCGATGGGCTGGGCGTTGGCGCGCCTGTCCTTTCGGGGAAGTTCGGTCGTCTCGGCGGTCGTGATGGTGCCATTCGTGTTGCCCACGCTGACGGTGGCCAGCGCGGTGCTCGCCGTCGTGGGCGGGTTGCCCGACGCCGACGGCGCCCGCTTCGCGCTCGTGGTCGTTGCGCACGTGTGTTTGAACCTCGGGCTGATGGTCCGGGCCGTCGCGGCGGCGGTCGCCGCGGTGCCGGCATCGATCGAGGACTCGGCGCGGTCGTTGGGGCACCGCCCGCTGCGGGCGGTCCGCGCGACGACCCTTCGGATGATCGCCCCGCAGATCGCGGATGCTGCGTTGCTCGTGGCCATGTTCTGCCTCACCTCCTTCGGGGTGATCGTTGGGCTCGGCTCCGCTCGGGTGTCGACCGTCGAGGTCGAGGTCTGGTTCCTCAGCACCCGCAGTCTCGATCTGGCCAGCGCTGCGGTGCTGGTGGTGGCACAACTCGCGATCGTGCTGGCCATCGTCGCGTTGCAGGCCCGCGTCGGGGCACAGCGCCGTACGCGGGTCGGCATGGGTGTGGGTGCGGTTCGCCGTCGACCGGTGCGTGGCCGCGGCGACCGGTCGCTCGCCGCCTTCACGGTGCTCGCCACCGCGGTGTTCGCTGGCGGCCCGCCGTTGGCATTGGTGCTGCGGTCGCTGCACACGGCTCGAGGCTGGGGGCTGGGCAACTATCGGGCGCTGTTCGGCGCTGGGCAGCACCGGCCGGACCGGTCGATCCCTGCGCTGGCAACGACCATCCTGGGTCCCGGAGACGCCGGTGGAGCCATCAGTGCGTCGGTGCTGGGAGCGGTGCTGGGAGCGGTGCTGGCACTGGCGCTGGCGGCCCCGCTGGTGGTCTCGGCGGGGCGCGACGATTCGGTTGGTCGCTTCGTCGACCGGCTGTTGATCGTGCCGATGAGCATCTCCGCCGCGACCCTCGGACTCGGGTTCCTCCTCGCCTACAGCGGAGCGTGGATCGACCTGCGCGGCACCTGGATCGCGGTGCCGCTCGTGCAGGCGGCGACAGCGGCCCCCATCGCCGCGAGGCTGCTGTTGGGAGGGGTGCGCAGCGTCGACCGACAGCCGTTCGAAGCGGCTGCGGTGCTGGGAGCCGGCCGGTTGCGGCGGGGGTTGCGTATCGGGGTTCCCCTCCTGGGGCGGCCGGTGGCCGTGGCTGCGGGGTTCGCGTTCGCGATGGCCATCGGCGAGTTCGGAGCGACGGTGTTTCTGGCCCGGCCGGATCGCCCCACCATCCCGATTCTCATTAGCCGTCTGCTCGGCCGGGCGGGAACGGGCAACTTCGGAGCGGCGATGGCGTTGAGTTGCGTTCTGGCGGCGATCGTCATCGGTGCCGTGGCGCTGGTCGATCGGCGAGGTCGCGGTCAGCTGGGCTGAGGGGGTGCCGGCAGGTCGCCACCGAGGTCTTCGTCGTAGCCGTCGTCCCAGCCGTCCGCCCAGCGGCTTGTGGACGCTTTGGGTGCCTCGTGGAGCCAGCCGCGGACCCGATCGCGCAACAGGTCGATGTTGACGTTCTTGGAGGCGCTGACCCACAGGACGTCGCGTTCGTCGAGGCCGCATCCCGCCGCGAGCTCGCGCTTGCGCTTCTGGCGTGCCGAGGACTTCACCTTGTCGTGTTTGGTGGCGACGACGGCGAAGGGAAGTTCGTGGTGGCGCACCCATTCGAGCATCGAGACGTCGAGCGCGGTCGGCCCGACCTCGGCGTCGACGAGGATGATGATGCGACGCAGATCGGTGCGGCCGAGGAAGTAGTTCTCGGTCATCGCCCCCCAGGCGTTGCGGGCCTGTTTCGGGGCATTGGCGAAGCCGTAGCCGGGCAGGTCGACCACGGTGGTGCCGTCGCCGAGCGCGAACAGGTTGATGAGCTGGGTTCGCCCGGGGGTCTTGGAGACGCGCGCGAGTTGGCGTTGATTGGCGATGGCGTTGATGAGCGAGGACTTGCCGACGTTCGATCGGCCGATGAAGGCGACCTCGGCGGGGGAGTCGGGAAGCGTGGTGTACTTCGATGCAGAGGTGACGAAGGTGAGTGGAAGGGGTCCCATGGTGGTGTCTCAGCGCTGTTCGGGGGAGCGGGCGTGGTCGGCGAAGCGCGGGAACCGGTCGAGGACACCGGGCAGGAACGTGCAGGTCGGGATGAAGCGCTCGTCCCGCTCGGCGATGTAGGCGAACGCCCGGGCCGCCAGGTCGGATCCGAGGCCGCGTCCGCGCGCCGTGGGTTCGATGACCGTGTGTTGAAGATCCCACAGTCCGTCGCTCAGCTCATACTCGATGAAGCCCAGCAGCACGTCGCCGTCGGTCAGGACGAACCGGTGGTGATCCGCGTCGTTGGCGAAGGAGAGGGTGTCGGTGGCCGGGTCGGTCATGGATCCATGAGAACACGCAGCGGTGCGTCTGTGCCATGCGGGTGCCCGTCCTTGTGCCCGACCGATTAATGCCCTACATTAGACTCCGTTGTACTCGATGTCGGATGCGGCTCACCGTTCGGCAGATCACAGGGGGATTCCCATGGAGTTCGGTCTCTTTCTCAACGGCTACCTGCCCGGCCCGGCGGCGCACAACCCGGGCGCCGAACACGAGATGTTGATGCGCGAGGTCAACTACGGCATCCACGCCGACAAGTTCAACTGGAAGTACGTGTGGATGGGCGAGCACCACGCACTCACCGAGTACTCGCACCTGTCGGCCCCCGAGGTGCTCATCGGATATGTCGCCGCCAAGACCGAACAGATCCACATCGGCTCGGCGATCATGAACCTGTCTCGGCCCGTCAACCACCCGGTGCGTAACGCCGAGCGGGTGGCGATGCTCGACCACATCACCGAGGGCCGCTACGAGTGGGGCACCGGCCGTGGAGCGGGAAGCCATGAGATGGCCACCTTCGACCTGCTCACCTCCGAAACCAAGGAGATGTGGGACGAGGCGGCACACGAGATTCTGCGGATGTGGGAGGTGCGCGACTACACGTTTGAGGGGAAGTACTTCAAGATCGAAAAGCCCCACAACGTCTTGCCGAAGCCGTATGGAACCGGTCACCCGCCGATGTGGGTGGGCTGTGGCAACCCCGGAACGTTCACCAAGGCCGGCGAGTTGGGCATCGGTGCGATCGCCTTCAACTTCGAGCCGATCTACAACCTGAAGGGCCGCATCAACGCCTACAAGGAAGGCATCACGAACTGCACCGAGACCCTCGGGCAGTACAAGAACGACAACGTGATGATGACCAACGCCGTGGTGTGCGTATCGGATCGCAAGCGGGCACGTGAAATCGCCATGTCGCTCGGCCGCGGCTATCTCAACACGATGGTGAACATGTACCACGACACGATGCCGCCCCAGGACAACGCCGTCGTGTGGCCGAACCCTCCGCATCGCATCCCCGACGAGTCGACCCTCGACTACCTCATCGAGGCCGGGTACCTGTTGTGTGGCACCCCCGAGGAGGTCAACGAACAGATCGCCAAGTACCAGGAGGTCGGCTGCGATCAACTGGTGTTCGGCATTCCGACCGAGGGATTCCGCGACGAGGAAATCCTCGAAATGATCGAACTGTTCGGCACCGAGGTGATTCCGAATTACGACACCGACCCGGAGCACTCGACCACCCGGTATCGCCGCGAGGCCAAGCGTAAGTACCCGGATTTCGAGAAGCCGGTCGATCCGAACCTGAAGGTCAGCGTGCTTCCCGAGAGCGCGTTGATCCAACTGCCGGAGTGACCCGGGCGTCGGTCGCGTCGGCGTCGGCAGGGGCGCCGACGTCGACTCCGGCGAGGTCGGCTCCGGTGACGTCGACGCGGGATCGGCTGCTGGATGTCGCCGAGCAGCGCTTTGCTCGTTCGGGCATCGCCGCGGTGACGACTCGCGAGATCGTCGAGGCCGCCGGGCAACGCAACACCAGCGCGGTGAGCTATCACTTCGGCTCCCGCGAGGGGTTGCTGGCGGCGATCCTGCGTCGACGAGGGGGTCCGATCGATATCGAGCGGGGTCGCCGTCGAGCCTCGCTTGGCGACGCGTCGCATCGTGACCTCATCGCATGTCTCGTCGTGCCGTACTCGGCCATGTTGGACGATGGTGGCGGCCGCGCGTACTTACGCATCGTCGATCAGTTGCGCGGGCGCTTCACCGCATGGCGCATCGAATCCGACGTGGAGAGCACTGCTCAGTTGGCGGCCATTCTCGACGAGATCGAGCGCGGTATCGACGCGTCGCCGGCGCTTCGGCGTGAACGCATCGTGGCCCTCATCATGTTGATGACCTCCTCGATCGCCGATCGGGCCCGCCGTCTCGACGACGGCGAGGTGCCCGAGCTCGACCACGACGACTACCTTGCAAACCTCGTCGACATGTGCGCCGCGGTTCTGCAGGCGTAGGTGTCCGCACGACCTCGGGCCTATTTGGCGTCAGCCCAACCCGTCCACGCGATGGTTGAACTCCCCATTGACTGAAGCTTGAGCGTGGGGCGGGACCCTTGCCGACGGAACGGCATTGGGAGTGGTCGGGCGATTGAACTCACCGACTAGCGTCGAACGTCTACGCTAGTGGTACGTCGGTTAAATAGCGAGGTGGGTTAGTGTCGGGTTATGCCGATCGCTGTTGCTGCCCCGTTGACTGTGTCCGATGCCGAGCGGGCCGAGTTGGATCGCATGGCGCGGTCGTCGGTGTTGCCGTACCGCTGTGTGCGCCAGGCGCGGGCATTGTTGTGGGCGGCCGATGGGGTGGCGAACAACGAGATCGCCCGGCGCGTTGATGCGACCCCGGACACGGTACGGCGGTGGCGTACCCGCTTCGAGGCTGGCGGGGTCAATGAGGTGGGCAAGATCACTCGAGGTCGTGGTCGCAAACCCAAGGTCAGCCACGACGTGGTCGAGGCGATCGTGAACGACACGTTGCATTCGGTGCCCGATGACGAGTCGACGCAGTGGTCGACACGGACGATGGCTGCGCGGCACGGGGTGGGTAAGGACTTCGTGGCGAAAATCTGGAAGGACCGCAAGCTGCGTCCCTGGCGGGTCGACACGTTCAAGTTGTCGAACGATCCGAACTTCGAGGCGAAGCTTGTCGACGTGGTCGGGTTGTATCTGAACCCGCCGGAGGGGGCGGTGGTGTTCAGCTTCGATGAAAAGACCCAGTGCCAAGCGTTGGATCGCACCCAGCCGTCGCTGCCGATGAAGCGGGGTCGGGGTCGCACGATGACCCATGACTACAAACGCAATGGCACCACCGACCTGTTTGCGGCGTTGAATGTCGTGACCGGTGAGGTGCTTCATGACACCCGCAAGACCCACACCAGTGCCGATGTGTTGGCGTTCTTTCGGTGGATTGATGTCCACGTCCCCCGGGACCAGGAGATCCATGTCGTGTTGGACAACCTCTCGGCGCACAAGTCCGCCGAGGTGAAGGCGTGGCTGGCCAAGCCAGCGCAGAAAAAGCGGTGGCACCTGCACTTCACGCCAACCTCGGCGTCGTGGCTGAACCTGGTCGAGGGCTGGTTCGCTCAACTCACCAAGAAACGGCTCAAGACAGGAACCTTCAACAGCGTCGCCGCTCTAACCGAAGCCATCGACGTGTGGGTCTCGCACTGGAACGACGACCCCGAACCCCTCGTGTGGGTCAAAACGGCGGAGGAGATCATCGAGAAAGTCAACCGGGGGCGGGCCACCCTGACCCACCTCACCAATTCCGCGACGGACCACTAGGTAATTTCCTGAACTGGGTATGGCCAAGTCAATATCAATGGTACTTTGCCGACTCCTTCCCTGCTGGAGGGGCGCCGACCGCCTGTAATTTCAATACAGGAAGTGCCCCATGGACGGGGTTTGGCAACTTTCTCGTTGTCCGTTCCAACTCGCCAAGATGGTCAAACGGTGGAACCGTAAAGGGCATTGCGCCCACCTCGGCGATCGAGTACAAGACTTGGGCGTGCATGGACGGGGGCGCAACAGCAGCCCGTTTCACTGCATGCACCACCCATTTCTGGCCCAATGATGTCAAGTCTGGGGAAGCGTGTTCGTCAATGGAGTGGTTCCGTGCCAATGTCATGAACTCAGCCTACTCCCGGTATTTGAATCTTGTTTCAATGGGGGACCTGTACCTGACGCGGGTGGCAAACTCTGCTCCCGGGGTTGGCGGGACGTTAAACCAATGCACAGCCGCGCCAGGAATGCTGAACTTCTGGAAGTCAAATTTTGCCGCAGGTGGTCCAGTCGACAATTCAAGGACTCTTGGCGTGACCAATGCCCAAGTCGATCACATCATCATTGATCCAGGTCACGGGTTTGCATTCGGCTCAGGGTTCACTTATGAGGTGTCGGGGTGTCCTGCGGGAACCACATTTGAACGTTGCAATCTGACCGATCATCTGTTGGTTCGGGCGCTGCCAAATATCTAGTGGTCTGTCGCTATCCTACTTATTTGGCGTCGGCCCAGGAGGTCACGACGGAGGTTTCTGCGACGAAACGTACGGCTGAATGCCCGGTGGTGGAACGCCCGGCATCGGAACGGCCGGTGGTGGAGCGGCCGTCGGAGCTCGGCGCCCAGCGCGCCGCGGCCTCCTGGAGCGCCGCATCGACCGCAGCGGCGACCTTGTCGGCGTACTCGGCGGGTGTGTGCACCAGCAGTTCGTCGTGAAGGCACAGCACGATCCGTGCGTCGAGCGGCGCCACCCGTGCGCGAACCGTCAACGCCCACACCTTGAAGAACTCCGCCGCCGCGCCTTGCACCATGGCGTTGCGCCCGAAACGTCCCCGGGCCGCGACCGCCGCGCGATCCTCGGTTCCATTCGGGGACGGGGACGACGCGGAAAGTCGGATGAGGCGTCCGCCGAAGGTGCGCAGATCGTTCGCCGCTTGAGCACTGCGATCCGCTCGTTCGAGGTAGGCCATCGCCACCGGGTAGGCGGCGTTGAGCCCTCGCAGGGCCTCCGCTCCGATTCCCGTGGTTTGGCCGTACATCGCGCCGAGCACCGCCACCTTGGCGACATCTCGCGGCACGCCGAGCGCGGTGGCCACCGGCGCGTACAGATCGTCGTCGCGGGTGGCTTCGGCGAGTTTCGGATCACCCGACACCACCGCGAGGACGCGAGGTTCGATCTGGCCGAGGTCGGCGCGCACGAACACGTACCCCGGCTCGGCGCGCACAGCGTCTCGCAACTCCGCCGGGAGATTGTGCAGCCCGGCCGACGCGGTCATACGCCCGGCCGCCCCGTCGCATCCGCTCCACACCCCACGAAGACGCCCGCCGCTCACGTTCTCATCGAGCCATCGATATCCGAAGGTGCTCTCGATGCGTTCGGCTTTGCGCCAGGTGAGCAGCGCCTCGACGATCGGGTGCCGGTCGCGCAGTTCCTTGAGGCGCCAAGCCCGGGTGTCGGGGACCTCGATGCCGACGCGTCGCAGCAGAGTGCGCACCTGGCCGGGGCTGCGGAGGTCGACTTGGCCAACGCCGGGTGCGGCGGCGAAGACCGCGGCGTCACGTTGGGCACGTGCGTCGAACTCGTCTTGTTGTGTGGTCGGGCGGGGGCCGATGTAGCCGGCGATGAGTTCATTCGCTCGGGCCTCGTCGAGCGGGAGTCCATCCGCGGCGAGTTCCGAGCAGAGCAGCTCGATCGACGACTCGCTGCGCAAGGCGGACAGGGTTCGTGGCGGATCGGGGAGTGTGTCGGTAGCGGCGCGCTGCAGTCGTGCACATCGCAACGCGAGGCTGGCCCACGTCACGGCGCCGCCGTCGAAGTCCTCCCAACCACCGGCGCTCCACGACGCGCGCAGATAGCCGTCGGGGTCGATCGGCGATGCGGACTCGACCGCTGGATCGATCTGGTTGAACAGGTCGGGTCCGCGCTCGACGGGGATCGTGTTGGGGTCGAGGTCGTGCAGCCTCGCCCAGATGAGCGCAGGCGACGTGGCCCAGCCGCCGTGTACGAATCGGTCGGCGGCGGCGAGGTCCCAGGAGCGAACAAGGCGGATGCCGTGGGCGACGAGCGTGGCCGCGGTGCGTTGATCCCACATCACCCAGCGAGGTGCGAGCTCTGCGTCGATGGCGGCGATCGTTTTGGCGACCGAGGCCGGGTCGAGATCCGCGCTCACCTGATCTCGGCTGATGGCCACGCGCCCGTCACGAGACGTCGCCAACCCGATCGCATCGCCGCGGCGCGCCCCTGAGGCGAGGAGTCGATCGACGAGGTGCTCAGACATCTCCCGCCATCCTGCCACCGCACTGAGGAAGGTTTTTCACCATCCGCATGGACAGACGAACAACCGTTCGATAACATCGAACCCGACGCAGGAGGACGTGACATGGCAACTCAAACGAGCACCAAGGCGGCAGTGTTGACGATCGGCTATCGGGTGATCGACTCGCCGATCGGGCCGTTGCTCGTTGCTGCCAGCGAACGCGGGGTACACCGCATCGTGTTGTCCGAACCCGACCACGAGTTTGCGCTGTGCGAACTCGAGCGCAGGGTGAGCCCCAAGGTGGTGGAAGAGTCGCTGATCACCGAGGCGATAGCCCGAGAGCTCGGCGAATTTTTCGCGGGTGAGCGCCGCGAGTTCTCGGTCCGTAGCGATCTGTCGCTGGTCGAGGGGTTCACCCGCAGGGTGATCGAGGCGCTGTCGCACATCCCCTATGGCCACCGCTGGAGCTACGGGGCCGTAGCCGAGGCGATCGGACATCCGCGTGCCCACCGTGCCGTGGGTACGGCCTGTGGCGCGAACCCGGTGCCGCTCATCCACCCGTGCCATCGGGTGATTCGCAGCGACGGCAGCGTCGGGTCCTACGGCGGAGGCGAGTGGATGAAGCGCACCCTGCTCGACCTGGAAACGCGCCGGTAAGCGCGGGCATGACGGGTGGTGACGGGTGGTGATGTCGTTGGAACTGTTCCCGCTTGAACGGAGCGCCACACACGTAGCGCCGGGTGCGGTGCACGTGCCCGACTACCTCGACGAGTCGACCCAGCGCCGACTCGTCGTCGAGGCCCGGGACTGGATGCGCCCGCCGGCGCCGATGCGTGCGGTGCGGCTCCCAGGCGGCGGGACCATGACCGTGAAGGGCACCTGTCTGGGTCGCTACTGGGTGCCGTATCGCTACACCGACGTCGCCGAGGACACCGACGGCGCCCCGGTCAAGCCCCTGCCCGGGTGGCTGGCGCAACTCGGTGCCGACGCGGTCGCCCATGCGTACCGCGACCAGGAGTGGGGGCGCCGCTACGTTCCCGACGCGGCACTGGTGAACTTCTACGAACCGGGTGCGCAGATGGGGCTCCACCAGGACAAGGAGGAACAGGGCGACGAGCCGGTGGTGTCGTTCAGCATCGGGGCCTCGTGCATCTTCCGATTCGGAAACACCGAGACGCGGGGCCGGCCGTGGACCGACATCGAGCTGCGTTCGGGCGATCTGTTCGTCTTCGGTGGACCCAGTCGCCTCGCGTATCACGGGGTTCCCCGACTCATCGCCGGCACCGACCGCGGCGACCTCGGCATTGCGTCGGGACGACTCAACATCACCCTGCGAATGACGCGCCTCGCGGATCGCGCGCCACGCAGGACCCAACGGGCGCCCCGACGGGCGACCCGACTGGCGACCCAACCGGTCGTCGATCCGCCTCCGCAGGACCACGCCACAGGAGGCGACCAATGACCACATCCGACCGTTCCACAACATCCAGCCCCGACCACACGCCCGAACCTTCACCCGACCTCGTCGCCGGATCGGATGGGGTGCTGCGATGCCCGTGGGCGGCGTCGAGTCCGCTCGAACAGCGCTATCACGACACCGAGTGGGGTCGGCAAGTCGCCGGCGAACGGGAGATGTTCGAACGCATCGTGCTCGAAGCGTTCCAAGCGGGGCTCAGTTGGCGCACCGTGTTGAACAAGCGAGAGGCGCTGCGGCGCGCCTTTGCCGGATTCGACGTCGACGCCGTCGCGTCGATGAGCGACGACCAACTCGACGCCCTCATGGCCGACGAGTCGATCATCCGCAACCGTGCCAAGATCCGCTCGGCTCGCACCAATGCCATCGCCACCATCGCGTTGCGCGACGGCGACGGTCTCAACGACCTCATCTGGTCCTTCGCTCCGTCTGCGCCGACCGTGCGCCGCGCCGTGTCGGAGATCCCCGCGGTCACAGCGGAGTCGGAGGCTCTGGCGAACGCGTTGAAACGCGCCGGGTTCAGTTTCGTCGGCCCCACCACGGCCTATGCCCTCATGCAGGCGGTTGGGATGGTGAACGACCACCTCATCGGCTGTCATCGCCACGATGCAGGTTGAAACGCGCCGATCGGGCCTCGACTTGGCAGCTTCTCGCCGGTCGACTGAACTGGTGCTGTGCGCGTCTTTGTTCGGTCCCCCCACCACGCGACACGCGGATGCCGTGAACCACGGGTGATCCGCTCGTTCGTGTCGTTGGCCGTCGTCACCGCGATGATGGGCCTCGCCGCAGGGTGCGGGTCCTCCGACCCGGCGATCGCGGTCAGTGGTGCAACCATCCCCGTACCGATGAACCCGACGGTGGCGGCGCTGTATTTCGTCATCAACAACTCGGGGGGTGCCGACGTGTTGACACAGGTCGCCACCGACACCGGAGCCACCGCGACCTTGCACCGCTCCTCGATGAACCCCGACGGCACCTCCGCCATGGAAACCCTCCACGAGGTTCCCATCGACGAGGGTTCCTCGTTGGCCTTCAAACCGGGCGGCTACCACGTCATGTTGGACAACCCCGGCGACCTCGCCGTGGGCCAGCAGGTCGAGGTCACCTTGAGGTTCAAGACCTCCGATCCGATCACCGTGTCGGCAGAGGTCGTGGAGTCGCTGACCGAGGAGTCCCATGGACACTGAGAATCACCCACGGTTCGCGTCGACCCCACGGACCCGACGACAGATGCTCAAGTCCTCGATGTCGCTGACCGGCGCAGCGGTGCTCGGGGCGACGGCGTTTGGTTCCGGGGTCCTGTCGGGCTGCTCGCGCTCAACGGCCAGCGATGTCGACGTCAACCAAAGTCCGGCCGCAGCGCTCGGGCTTCACGAGGACGCGATCCTGGTCGGGCCACTCGACAAGCCGACGCTGACCTGGACCGACCACAACTCCGAGCCGTACAACATCGCCGAGGCCACCGCTGGGCGCACCACCTTGATGTTCTTCGGGTACACGTCATGTCCCGATCAGTGCCCGGTCTACCTCAACAACATGGCGGCGGCGATCGACACCCTCGAAGCCTCCGCACGGGCGGTGAACGTGTTGTTCGTCGGCGTCGACACCGCCCGCGACACCCCCGAGGTGATGAAGAACTACCTGGAGTCCAAGGATCGCAATTTCCTCGGGCTCACCGCCTCGCCGGCCGAGATCGACGGTGTCCTCGCCTCGCTCGCATTGCCGTCGGTCAGCTTCCCCGACGGCACCGAGGGCAACTACACCGTCGGGCACCCGTTGCAGTGCGTCGCGTTCACCCGCGACAACCTCTGCCATGTCATGTATCCCTATGACCTTCGTCAATCGGAGTGGGCGGATCAGCTCAAGGTGTTGTCCACGATCGAATGGCCGGCTGAGGAATCATGAGGTTCTGGTGCTCCAACACTGGTGAGAACTGGACCTGGAGTTGGCAGCCCTATTGGGGCGCGTGGATTGTCGTTGCCCTCCTCGGTTTCGCCTACTACCGGGCGGGTGCCTTTCGTCCCGAACACGGCAAGGGCCGACGCATCGGCATCGTGGTCGGCTTGGTGCTACTCCTCGCCGGAATCGACTGGCCCCTGGCCACGCTCGGGGCCGGCTATCTCATCACCGCGCAGATGGTCCGCCAGATCATCATCGTGATGATCGCCTGTCCGCTGCTGTTGTGGGCGGCACCGCCAGCCGCTGGGCGGGCACTGGTGGCGACCGAGCGCCGCAAGGCGATCTACCGCGTGGTGTCGAGCCCCAAGTTCACCCTTCCGGTCGCCCTCGGGATGCTCATCGCGGTCACGGCCCCCGTGGTCGTCGATCGCCTGATCACCAGCCAGATCGGATCGTTCCTCATGGACGTGATCTGGATCGGCGCCGGCATCCTCATCTGGTTGCCCGTGCAGCCTCCGCGCCCGCTTCGGGCCCGGGTTCAGGGTCCGCCACAGGTCGTGTATCTCATCATCGTGTCGGTGGTTCCGCTGCCGATCGCGTTCTTCATGAGCTGGTCGCCCTTCCCGATCTTCGCCGAGTACGAACTGGCCCCCCGGATCTGGGACGGGCTCTCCGCGGCGAACGATCAGGAGCTTGGGGCCGCCATCTTCCAGGTGGTCGGCGGCCTCGTCATCTGGGCCCAGATCGCCGTGAGGTTCATCAAGATGTCGCGCGAGGGCAACGAAACGCCGAAGTTCCGGGGCAAGTTGGTACCGTCGCAACCCGAGGGGGTAACGGCCGCTGTCGGCGCACCCCGACCAGAGGAGGGTTCGCCATGATCATCACCGCATCTCGAGCGCGTCGGAGCCGGCGGGCGATCGCCGCGGTCCTCGTCGTGTCCTCGGCGTGGATGTTGAGCGCGTGCTCGAACGAACCGGAACAGACCCTCGATCTCACCGGTGCCGCCGCCGAGGGCCAACTCATCGCCAAGGAGATGGGCTGCCAGGGGTGCCACAGCATCGACGGGTCGAACTCCACCGGTCCGACGTGGAAGGACCTCTACGGCGCGCAGGTCACGTTGCAGGGCGGCGACAAGGTGACGGTCGACGATGACTACCTCGTGCGGTCGATTCGTGAACCGAACGCACAGCGTCGCGAGGACGCCCGCTCGGCGATGGGTGCCTACGACGAAAAACGTCTCAGCGACGACGACGTCGCCAAGATCATCGAATTCATCAAAGCCCTCAGCTGAGTCGCCTGGCTGAGTCGTTTGGCTGAGGCGCTCGGCTATCGCCGCGACCGCCGCGGCTCAGCCGGGCAGGTAGTCGCCGGTCGTCGGATCCTGCACATAGGGCCTCGGCTCGGGCTTGCCGCCGGCGAGGTCGTCGACGGCACTCAGGAACCGCTCAATGTCGGCGCCGGTTGCCGAGATCGCGACACTGGCGCGCACGGCTCCCGGAATGTTGCGGCGATCGCCCACGGTGATGTCGTGGCGGTACCGCCGGGTCTCGTCGCCGCTGAGGCCGAGCAGGCGCACGAGGTAGGGGTGTGCACAAAAGCACCCGTGTCGAACGCCGATTCCGTACTCATGGCTGAGGCGTGCGGCGACGAGTGGGTGGGCCATGGCATCGATCGTGAACGCTGCGACCGCCAGCGTGTCCGAGGCCGTCGACGAGTGGTCGACCGAGGGCCCGAGCAATGTGACCCCGTCGATCCCGGCGAGGCCATGGCGTAACGCCTTGGCCATCGCGAGTTCGTGTTCGACGATGGCCTCCCATCGGAGTGTTTCGAAGGTGTCGATCGCCGCGTGCAGGGCGACCGCTCCCACGACGTTGGGAGACCCCGCCTCCTCGCGATCGGGGGCCTCGGTCCACATCGCCCCGTCGAGGTCGACCAGATTGACGGCGCCGCCGCCGACGAGGAACGGGTCGCCGTGTTCGAACACCCGGCGCGGGCCGATCAGGACCCCGGAGCCGAATGGCGCGTACATCTTGTGCCCCGACCACGCGATGAAATCCGCCCGAAGCGTGTGCAGCGGACGATGGGGCGCCAACTGCGCTGCGTCGACGAGCACCAACGCACCGTGTTGATGAGCGTGATCGATGATCGGGTCCAGGTCGGGCATCCACCCGGTGACATTCGCGGCGCCGGTGATGGCGACCACCGCCGGCCGCCGACCTTCTGCAACGGTCGCGTTCACTGCCGCGGCGACGTCGTCGGGGCTGAAGGTGCCGTCTCGGCCGCACTCGACATAGCTGATCGTGGCGCCGCTGCGTGTGGCGGCGCGCTGCCACGGCAACAGATTCGCGTGGTGTTCGACGACGGTGGTGACGATGGTGTCGTTCGGGCCGAGTGGGATCCGGTGGGCCGCGATGTTGATCGCCTCGGTGGTGTTGCGGCACAACACCGCGATGTCGTCGGTGTCGGAGCGGCCGACCCATCGCATCACCGCGTCGCGTGCCTCCTCATAGCGGCGGGTTGCGAACTGGGACTTCGCCCCGGCGCCGCGGTGCACACTCGAATACCAGGGCAGAAACCCCGTCACCGCATCGGCGACCGCTTGAAAAGCCGGGGTCGAGGCGCCGGCATCGAGGCACAGGTAGGTTCGCTCGACCCCGTCGAGGCAAGGGACCGTGACGTCGTCGCCGACGAGTGTGGTGAGCATGGTGTGGCCTTGGTGATTCAACGGTGGTGGGCGGGACGGGGGTCGGCCGAGTGTGTTCGTGAACTCGAACGCGTTCTGTTGAATCTCCATTGTCGCGCCGTGCGAGGCCGTAGCCGCGCCCGGCGCGTGCTCGGCGCGTTCTCGGCGCGTGCTCGGCGCGTGCTCGGCGCGTGCTCGGCGCGTCCGGTCGCGCTCGGTTCATAAACTCGCACGGGTCCGCACAACGGCGTGCGGGCGGAAAGCGAGACGGTCCCGTGATCGTGGGCGTGCCCAGGGAAGTGAAGGATTCCGAGGATCGCGTGGGGCTGACCCCCGACGGGGTCGACGAATTGGTCCGGGCCGGTGCCCGCGTCCTGGTCGAAGCCTCGGCGGGGGAGGGGATCGGCGTGCACGATGAGGAGTATCGCGGCGCCGGTGCCTCGATCGTCGGCGTCGACGCGGTGTGGGAGGACTCCGACCTGGTCATCAAGGTGAAGGAACCTCAGCCGGCCGAACGCAAGCGCCTGCATCACGGCCAGACGCTGTTCGCCTACCTTCACCTCGCCCCCGATCCACAGCAGGCTCAGGATCTCCTCGCCAGTGGTGCGGCGTGTATCGCATACGAGACGGTGACCGACGCGGCCGGAGCGCTGCCGATGCTCGCCCCGATGTCGCAGGTGGCGGGTCGCATGTCGGTGCAGGCGGCCGCCCACTTCCTCGAGGGGCCACACGGCGGTTCGGGTCGACTGCTCGGAGGGGTCCCGGGAGTGCCGGCGGCGAAGGTGGTGATCATCGGCGGCGGAACAGCGGGGGAGAACGCAGCGTCGATCGCCGTCGGCATGGGCGCCGACGTGACGGTCCTCGACCGCAACCCGGCGGTGCTCGATCATCTGGATCGACGCTTCGGCCCGGCGATCTCGACGCAGTACTCGACCGGCGGGGCGATCGACCGGCTGGTCGTCGGGGCCGATGTGGTGATCGGTGCGGTGCTCATCCGGGGCGCCCGTGCACCGCGGCTGGTCACCCGCGACCACGTCGCGCGAATGCGTCCGGGTTCGGTCATCGTCGATATCGCCATCGACCAAGGTGGCTGCTGTGAGACCTCGCGGCCCACGACGCACTCCGAACCGACCTACGTGGTCGACGGGGTGGTGCACTACTGCGTGACGAACATGCCGGGAGGGGTGGCCGCGACGTCGACCGCCGCGCTGACCCACGCCACCCTGGCCGCAGCGGTGGCGCTCGTCCGGTTCGGAACCGAGGAGGCGTTGCGGCGCGACCCGCACCTTCGCGACGGACTCAACGTGTACCGCGGAAGGATCACCGACGCCGCGGTGGCCGAGGCGCTCGGGTTGTCCTACGTCGACCCGCTCGAGGCTCTCGCTTGAAAACCGGCGCGCATGCCCATGCCCCGGCCATGCCCCGCGCCCGCCTGTTCTCCGATAACCAGTGGTCGTGATCACGACCACTGGTTATCGGAGAACAGGCCGGGGAGGCGGCAGGCTGTTGCGGCGGCAGACGGTCAGGGGCCGCCCTCGACGTGGAGGGGGCGGGTGACCTCGTAGAAGTGGTGGTAGTGCTCGGCGCGTTCGGTGGCGTCGTCCCACAGCCAGTCCGGCACGATGAACTCGTCGACTCCGGCTGACCGGTAGGTCGCCAACACGTCGAGGATCTGGGCGTCGGATCCCGACACGACCGGGCGCCCCATCGAGGTGATGGCGTCGACCACCTCAGGATGATCGCCGAACACCACGAAGGCCTGGGTCGAGCATCGCATCGACCGGATGTCGCGCCCGGCTGCCTCGGCGGCGTCGCAGAGCACTCCGTACTTGTGGGCGAACATCTCGGGCGAGGCCCATGCATTCCATTCGTCGCCAAGGCGCGCCGCGGTCGGAATCGTTCGCAGCTCGCCCTTGCCGGCGATCAGCAAGGGGATGGGTCGACCCGTTGGGCGCGGCTCGTTGGGAGCGTCGTCGAGCTGGAAGAACCGGCCGGCGAACGTCGTGCGTTCGTCGCTCAGCAGCGAGCGCAGCACCGTCGCGGCCTCGGCGAGACGATCGGAGCGCTCGCGAAGCGAACCGAGGGTCAACCCGTAGGCCTCGTGTTCGTTCTCCTGCCAGCCTGCACCGATTCCCAACACCACCCGGCCGCTGCCATGAGGGCGAGTGCTGATCTCGTCGACCGTGCAGGCGATGGCGGCGAGCACCGCGGGATGGCGGTAGGTGACCGAACTGACCAGCGAACCGAGCCGTACGTTGCTCGTCAGCGCCGCCAATGCGCCGAGGCAGGACCACGCTTCGAGATACGGGCCACGTCGACCAGCGGAATCGTCGACCGGGGCGTTGGGCATGAAGTGATCGGCCAGCCAGACCCCGTCCCAGCCGAGCGAATCGGCGCGAACGACATCGTCTCGGACCTCACCCCACGGGCGTTCGGAACTCGGCCAGATACTGATCTGCATGGGTGCAGCCTAGACACGCGGCCAGCTCGGAGACCGTCCCCCTAGTAGTGCATGAAGCAATGAGAGGCGGTGAAGAACCGGGAAATACATTGACAGCCTCCGTACCATCGCCGCATGCCTGGTCGTGGTCGCAAGAGCGTCGTGGCGCGTCGTGTCGCCGCAGCGGCCTCGGTCGCCGTGGCGCTCGTCGTGACAACCCCTGAGCTCACCAAGGCGTCGCCAAGTCGGCCATCTCCGTACGCGGAGGTCGTCGTTCCGGCTGGTGAACACCACCCGCTGGCCAACGAAGCGAGCCGGGCACTCGGCGCAGAGTCGGTCGATCCGCCGGCGCCGGATGCTGTGCCGCAGTTGGGGTTGGTCGAGACCGACACGGACCCGGCATCGACCCCGGCACCCCCAACCGCGCCCACCACGACCCTGGCCCCGCGTCCGGTCGGGGACCGGGTATTGGCGGCGATCACCTTTCCCTGGCAGGCGTACCTGCCGGGTTGGACGATCGAATTCGTCGGACCGAGGCGCGGCTTTCGAGGAATCACCTACACCGCCGAGCGACGAATCGAGATCTTCGTGCGCCCCGACCTGGGCTTTGAGGAGCTCGTTCATGTCACCGCTCACGAACTGGGCCATGCGCTCGACGTCACCCTGCTCGACGACGAACGGCGCGACTGGTGGATGCACTACCGCGGTGGCACCGAGAGCTGGTGGGTGAGCGACGGCGCCTCCGACTTTGCCAGCGGTGCGGGCGACTGGGCCGAGTGTTTCGCCTGGTGGCAGACCCAACGCGGCGGATTTTTCTCCGAGGTGGCCGGGCCTCCCGACGTCGCATCGATTCAGCTCATGGCGGACATGATCGGCGGGTGAAGACTTGGTGGCGTCACGGTCGGGTCTGAGCATCCTCCGTTACAGTGAACACACCCATGGCCAACGTCGCGTCCGCATCCCCCAACGAATCCGTTCCCAATTCACCGCACCCGGGTCCGGGTGCGGTGCTTCGTGGCGCCGTGCGGGCTTGTCGGCCCAAGCAGTGGGCGAAGAATGCGCTGGTGTTCATCGCCCCGGTCGCGGCGAACGCCATCGTGTCGAAGGGCCCCGACGGCATCGAGTTCCACGGCCGGCCGTTTCTGCAGACCATGCTCGCCTTCGTGGTGTTTTCGATGGTCGCGAGTGCGACGTATCTGATCAACGACTCGGTTGACGTCGAGGCCGACCGTCGCCACCCGACCAAACGCAATCGCCCGATCGCCGCGGGCATCATCACCGTGCGTTTCGCGGTCGCGCTCGCGATCGTGCTCGGCGTTGCCGGCCTGGCGCTGGCGTACTGGCGAAGCCCGCAGTTCTGCGTGGTCGTCGCCATCTATGCCGTGCAGACCACGCTGTATTCGTTCTGGTTGAAAAACGAACCGGTGCTCGACCTCGTCGTGTTGTCGGGCGGGTTCATTCTGCGCCTGCTCGGCGGCGCCTACGCCGTCGACGTGGGAGTGTCGAAGTGGTTCTTCATCATCTCGTGTTTCGGGGCGTTGTTTCTCGCCACCGGCAAGCGCCTCGCCGAAAAGCGTGAACTCGACGGCCAAACCGAGGGCATTCGCAAGACCCTGGGGGTCTACACCGAGCAGTACCTGCGGTTCCTGCAGGGGGTCGGGGCAGCGATCGTGCTCGTGGCCTATGTGAGTTGGGCATTCGAGCGTGCCGAGGAGTCGACGTCGGCCGAAGTGTGGTTCCTGGTGTCGATCCTGCCGTTCCTCGTCGCCATCCTGCGCTACGGCCTCCTGGTCGAACTCGGCAAGGGCTCGGCGCCCGAGGAGCTCTTGTTGTCGGACCGACAGTTGCAGGTGATGGGGGTGCTGTGGGTGGTCATCGTGGGAGCCGGGTTCTATGTCGCCGGTTGATCCGATGACGGAGCCGTCAGGTGACGCTCGGTCAGGTGGCGCGCGGACCCATCCGACCCGGTTGTTGCAAGGGTGGGGTCGAACGGCGCCGACGGCATCACACATGGCCTCGATGCTCGACCTCGACGATGTTCGCGCCCAGGTGCTCGGCGATTCGCGCGGTGTGCTCGGTCGGGGTCTGGGACGGTCCTACGGCGACGGAGCGCAGAACGCCGGAGGCACCGTGGTCGACGGCCGCAGCGCGATCGGCATCATCGACGCCACCCCCGACGGGATGGTGACCGCCAAGGCCGGCACCTCGCTCGAGGAGCTGATGGAGTGGTTTATTCCACTCGGCTGGTTCGTGCCGGTCACCCCGGGGACCCGGCAGGTGACCGTCGGTGGAGCGATCGCCGCCGACATCCACGGAAAGAACCATCATCGTGCCGGTTCGTGGTGCAACCACGTCCATTCGTTTCGGATCATGGTGGGCAGCGGCGACATCGTCGATGTCTCCCCCGATTCCGACCCCGACCTGTTCTGGGCCACCGCCGGAGGAATGGGGCTCACCGGGCTGATCATCGACGCCACCTTCCAGATGAAGCCGATCGAGACGAGTCGGCTGCTCGTCGACACCGACCGAGCCGCGGATCTCGACTCGGTGATGCAGCTCATGGTCGAAGGGGACCACGAGTACGACTACTCGGTGGCGTGGATCGACATCATGACCGGCGGCGACGCGATGGGCCGCTCGGTGTTGGACCGCGGTCGGTTCGCCCGGCGCGACGAGCTGCCGTCGAAACTCGCGTCCGACCCGCTGAGTTTCACGTCGAACACGCTCGCCGCGTTTCCGCCGATTGCCCCGTCGGGGCTGATCAACAAGTTGACGGTCAAGGCGTTCAACGAGCTGTGGTTTCGCAAGGCGCCGGCACAACGTCGAAACGGGCTTCAGACCATCACCCAGTTCTTCCACCCGCTCGATCTGGTCAGCGACTGGAACCGGGTGTATGGGCCCAAAGGGTTCCTGCAGTGGCAATACGTGGTGCCCGACGAGGCGGGGGAGTTCGTACGCCGCAGCCTTGAAGAACTCAGCCGGTCCGGGGTGGCACCGTCGTTTCTGGCGGTGCTCAAACGGATGGGTCCCGGAAACCTCGGTGACCTGTCGTTTCCGGCCGCTGGGTGGACCCTCGCGTTCGATGCCCCCGTGGGCAATCCGGAGCTCAACGTCATCCTCGATCGTCTCGACGCCGAGGTGGTCGAGGCCGGCGGCCGGATCTATCTGGCCAAGGACAGTCGCCTCGATCCGGCGCACATGGAAAAGATGTACCCGCGTCTGGGGCACTTCCGTGAGACCAAGGCGCGGGTCGATCCGCAGAATCGTTTCCAAAGCGACCTCGGGCGACGTCTCGGACTCTGTTGAGCCGAGACGCCGCCCGAGGGTCGCGTCACTACCAGCGGGTCGTGCGGGTCAGCGGGTGGTGCTGTTGTAGTTGGCCAGATCGGAGGTGATCTGGGCGACCGCCTCGTCGAGGGCGGGAGCGACCCGATCGGCTGCGCCGCCGGAGTCGGGAAGTGCGATGGTTTCGAGCATCGACTGCACCGTGGCGCGCACCTTCAGGTACGGGCCGACGAGGGGGCCGGGGAAGCTGGCGTCGAGGTCCTTCATCGACTCATAGGCCGTGTTGATCCACGTTCCGCGTTGGCTGTCGGCCCAGGCCGGATCGGCTTCCAGTTCGGTGACGGCGGCGGCCCGGGTCGGCATGTAGGAGCCCTCACGTGTCCAACGCACCTGCTGTGGGGTGTCGTTGAAGTACTTGATGAAATCCCACGCACCCGACACGACCGCGTCGCTGCCGGAGTTGGTCATGTAGAACGCGGCACCGGCGACCTGGCCGTTGCCCGCCTTGTCTGCGCTCAGCGATGGGCCCTTGCCCAACCCGACGGTGAAGGGGACTTTGAATCCGTTGAAGGCTTCGAACTGCTTGGCGGTTTCCTCGTCGACGATCTGGGAAATATCGAGGCCCTCGGCACTCGAGGTGATCTGGTCGACGAGCGTGGCCGAGGTCGAGGTTTCCAGCAGCATCGAGGAACTCTCGGTTGCAACCGCGAGGTAGTGGTCGATCAGGCTCGACGACTCGACGGTGTTGAGGAGGCCCTTGTCCTTCATCGTGGCCAGCCAGTCGAGCATCTCGACCGTCGCGGGGTTGTTCATCGTGGATTCGGTCGCCCGCTTGCCGTTTCGCCCGTTGTCGTTGTTCACGAACGTCTCGCCCTCGGCGGACGTGGTGTTTTCGACGAACCAGGAGTCGAGCCGGAGCGCGAGCGGCTTGTAGGCATCGTTGCCGGCGCCGACCGATGCCTTGAGCTGCTCCGCGGCGGCCTGCACCTCGGCGTAGGTCGTCGGCGGGTTCTCAGGGTCGAGGCCGGCGGCGGTGAAGTGGTTCTTGTTGAAGTACAACACGACGGTGGAGGCTCCGAACGCCCCCGGCCACAGCACCTCGGAACTCGTGTAGGCCGCGGTCACGCCGGGCAACATGTCGTCATAGGCGTGGGCCCGCTCGTCGTCATCGGCGTTGATGCACGCCTGTGCGGGCATGGTGACGCCGTTGTCGATCATGTACTGGGTCCAGGTGTCCTCACCCATCACGATCGCCGGGAGTTGTTTGGCCGACACACCCGTTTCGAAGTTCTTGCGCAGTTCTTCGTACTTGATGCCCTGGGTCTCGACGACGACTTCCACCTTGTTCTGGCTGGAGTTGTAGTCGGTCGCGATGCTGCGCAGCGTGGCGAGGGTTGCGCCGACGGCGCTGGTCCACAGCACCACCTTGGTGGAACCGGTCTCGTTTTCGAAGGCTCCGACCGGGCAATCGGGAAGCGTCGAGGCGTTGACCCCTCCGTCGGAGGGGGCCTCGGTGCCGGTGTCGGTGGTGCCTTCGCCGCATGCGGTGCCCAGCAGCGCCGAGGCGGCGAGGGCGGCGATGGCCAGACGGGAACGGTGTGGTTTCACGTTGGTCTCCTGGAGTCGGGAACGTGGTGTGTCGCGACGCAACGGGTGCGAACGCGATGGGGGGCGGTTACTTGACGGCGCCGGCGGTGAGGCCACGCACGAGTTGACGCTGGAAAATCAACAGCAGGGCGAGCACGGGAACCGCGGCGATGATGGCCGCCGCGAAACCGTAGTTCAGTTCGTTCGGGTTCTCGGTGAGGAAGGATCTCAGCGCCACCTGCACCGTTTGATAGTCGGAGGACTTCACGGCGAAGCGGGGCCACACGTACTGGTTGTAGGCGCTCAGAAAGCTGACGACGACGAAGGAGCCCACCACCGGCTTGGTCACCGGAACCGCGACCTTGAACAGGAACCGCAGATCGGAATAGCCGTCGAGGCGCGCCGCATCGAGCAGGTCTCGGGGGATCCCGAGAAACCCCTGGCGGATGAGGAACACCCCGAGCGCGGAGGCGAGGAATGGAAGCGTAAGCGCCGCGAGGGTGCGTAGATAAGTGCTGTTGTTGACGCTGATGAGGTCGAGGTCGAACATCGTCTGAACGTTTGCGATGAGGGTGACCTCAATCGGCAGCAGCATCGTGGCGATGACGAAACCGAACATGAGCTTCTTCAGCGGGAACTCGAGAAAGGCGAACGCGTAGGCCGCGAGCACCGAGGTGATCGTCTGGGCGACGACGATGATGGAGGTGACCACCAGGCTCTGCCACATGGGTTTACCCATACCGAGTGTGTTGAAGGCCTTGGTGAAGACCCCCCAATCGGGGTCGACCGGGGTGAGCGACGGGGACTTGGCGAACAAGGTCGACGCGCCCGAACTCACCGCTCGGACCAGCGTCATGTAGATCGGAAAGAGCACCACCACCGAGATGGCGCTCAGCAGGACGTACCAGCCGATCTTGGACAGCATCGAGGTGCCGGCCTGGCTCGGATCAGTGGTCCTCGACCCGGCTTTTCTCGGCCCAGTTGTCCTCTGCTCAGTTCTCATAGTGCACCCGCTTGTTGAGCATGAGGTACTGGCCCATCGACACAATGAGCGTGACCACGAAGAGCCCGATGGCCATCGACGCACCGCGTTGAAGGTCGGTGCGCCCCTGTAGCTGGGCGATCTTGAACAACAGGGTTTCGGTCGAGCCGGCCGGGCCGCCGTTGGTGAGGATGTCGATCTGGGCATACGCCTGCAACGCGTGGATGACCAACACGACCGCAAGGAACATGAGCGTGGGGGAGATCATCGGCACGGTGATGCGGAAGAATCGTCGGATCGGGCCGTACCCGTCGAGGGTCGCCGCCTCGTTGATCTCATCGGGAATCGCCTGCATTCCGGCGAGGACGATGATGAAGGTGAGGCCGATGTTTTGCCACACCGAGGTCAGCGCGACGCCGCGCAATGCACCGGTCTGGCTCGACAGGCTGATGAATTCGACGTCTCGGAAGAAGCCGGCGTTCTTGTTGATCAGCGTGTAGAAGACCACCGCCGACACCGCGACCGACGAGGCGACCGTCGAACTGAAGATCGTCTGGAAGATCTTGATGCCGCGCAGCCTCCGGTTGGCGACGGTGGCCAGCACCACACCGAGGATGAGGCCGGCGGGCACCGTGTAGATCATGAAGCGAACGGTGATCCACAGACCGTCGAGGAAGTCCGCCGAACTCAACGTGTCCCAGATGCCGCGCACCCCGACAAAGCGGGTCTCGTCGGAGTTGGTGAACTTCTGATTCAGCGCGAAGTCGATGATGCGCACGAAGGGGTAGTAGGCGAACGCGAGGAAGACCGCGATCAACGGAGCCAACATCGCATAGGCGAGCAGGCCCTCGCGGACCTTGCGGGACCGTGCGGCGACGCTCATCAGTTCACCCGCTCGGTGGTGGCCGTGTCGAAGGCGTGGACCTGTGTCGGATCGACGCTGAGCCCGACGACCGAGCCCACCTCGGGGGCGGCTTCGGCCGAACTCTGGCGGATCACCCAGCGTGCCCCGTCGACCGACGCGATCACATGGCGTTCGTGGCCGAGCAGTTCGAGACTCAACACGGTTGCCTGCAGGTCGTTGCCGCCGATGCGAACGTGTTCGGGACGTATCCCGATGGTCACCTCGCGCCCCGGCGCAGCGTTCATGGCGGCGCCGACTCCGACCCGGCCGGCTCCGACCCCGATCGAGTTGGCGGTTTCGCTGATGCCGGCGAGCAGGTTCATGGGCGGGCTGCCGATGAACCCGGCGACGAAGCTGTTGGCCGGGCGGTCATAGACGGCCTGGGGTGCCCCGACCTGTTGGAGTTCGCCATGGTTCATCACCGCGATGCGGGTGCCCATTGTCATCGCCTCGACCTGATCGTGGGTGACGTAGATGAAGGTGGTCTCGAGGCGTCGCCACAACTCGACCAGTTCGAGGCGCGTCTGGTTTCGTAGCTTCGCGTCGAGGTTCGACAGCGGCTCGTCCATGAGGAACACGTGCGGGCGTCGCACGATCGCTCGAGCGAGTGCGACGCGCTGGCGCTGCCCGCCGGAGAGTTCGCCGGGCTTGCGGTTGAGATAGTCGCTCAGGCCGAGGATCTCGGCGGCCTCGTGCACCCGCTGGGAGCGCGAGGCCGCGTCGAGACGATTTGCCGAGCGCGCGGTGAGCGGCGACTCGATGTTCTTGCGCACCGTCATGTGCGGGTAGAGCGCGTAGCTCTGAAAGACCATGGCGATGTCGCGGTCTGACGCGTGCACGTCGTTGACGAGTTCGCCGCCGATGCGCAGCTCGCCCGAGGTGACGGTGTCGAGGCCGGCAACCATGCGCAGCGCCGTGGTCTTGCCGCACCCGGATGGGCCGAGCAACACCATGAACTCGCGGTCGGGGACCTCGAGGGTGAGTTCGTTGACAGCGATCGCGTCGCCGAAGTGCTTCGAGACACTCTGGAAACTCACGTTGCTCATGGGGCTCCGTTTCGGACGGGGTTCGAGACCGCAACCCTACTGAGCGCAACGGGCGAGGTGCACCGACGACGCTCGATCTCAGCTCACGATGAGCTGTGCCTTGACGACGTCCTCGCTGCGCGCGGCCACCGCGCCATAGGCGGCGGGAGCGTCTTCCAGGTCGAAGGTGTGGGTGAAGATGTCGGAGGTGGCAAGTCGCCCGTAGCGCACGAGTGGCACCAACTCGGCCCAGTTGCGGTGCACGACGGCGGTGGTCATGGCGAGGTTGATGCTGCGAAACACGCCCATCAGCAGCGGAGCCGGGTACGGCTCGAGGTTATGCACGCCGACCACCGAAATACCTCCCGTGTCACGAACCGCTGCGAAGGCCGTATCGAGGGAGCGATCGTTCGCCACGGCGTCGATCACGGCGTGAGCGCCGAGGCCATCGGTCAGGTCGCGCGCCTCGGCCGCCACGTCGAGGGCTCCGTCGATGGGGATCGCGCCGAAACGCTGCCCCCGGTCGCGGCGGCCGACCACCGGGTCGTAGGCGAAGACCCGGGCCGCGCCGAGCGCGTACGCCGAGCGCACGGCGCACAGGCCTACGGCTCCCAGCCCCAGCACCAAGACGTCGGCTCCTGGCGCGAAGGCTGCTCGTTTGGCCGCGGTCCAGCCGGTGCTGAGGTTGTCGGTCAACAACAGGGCCGCCTCGTCGTCGATACCTTCGGGGATCGCCAGGAGGTTGAAATCCGCGCCGGGCACCGCGAGGTACTCGCTTTGGGCACCGCCCAGCTCTCCGGCACCGAACACCCTCGCTCCGTCGACACACGCCGTCGGGTTGCCGGTGCCGCATCCGGCGCAGCGCCCGCATCCCGCAACCGACGCCACGAGCACCCGGTCGCCCACGCCGACCGAACGAACCTCGGCTCCCACCTCGATCACGGTGCCGACGGCTTCGTGTCCCGCGGCGACGGGATACATCGGCAGGTCGCCGTCGTAGAAGTGCAGGTCGCTTCCGCAGATCGCCGATCGTTCGACCCGGATGACGGCGCTGCGGGCATCGCCAAGCGAGGGGTCGGGAACGGTTTCGACCGTTACCGTGCCAGCTTCATGGATAAGGACCGATCGCATGGCTGCACCATAGGTCGCGCGCTCCCGGGCAGGAGCGGGAGCGGGTTGTATCGACGCGGGTGCCTACACTCGCCGCGGTGAGCGACACCAACGACTCCAGCGGTCGCAGCAACTTTGACGACACCACGGGCAGCCCGACCTCTGGCGGCTCGACCTCCGGCGAGGGACTCATTGCCCAACCCATCGCCGAGGTCTCCGAGGAACAGCTTCGGTCGTTTCTCGACGATCTGTCGGTTCCGACGCTGTTGGTGACCTGCGTACACCTGGCCGCCGACGACGCGACACGTCGGAGCATTCTCGACGGTCCGCTGCGACCGGCCGGTAGCTATCTCAACGAATACCAGGGGTTCATGTCGGATGAGGATCAGGTCGCGGCGCGCCAACTCGCCTTGGAGATCATCGCCGACTGGCGAGACCGAGGCGCCCCGACGCCCGAACCGATATCGCCCGAACTGCTCAAGGAGTTGATGGAGTGGATCGTCGGAATGCCGGTCGGCGACGAGTATGTGCCGATGATGACCGAGGAGCTGGCCCTCGACGGTCGCGACGACCGCGCTGAGGAACCCACCCCTGGCGCGCAAGACCTGCCCGTCGTGGTGATCGGTTGTGGGATGAGCGGTCTGTTGGCGGCGATTCGCCTCGGACAGGCCGGTCACCCCTATGTCGTGCTGGAGAAGAACGACGGCCCGGGCGGAACGTGGTGGGAGAACCGCTATCCCGGTGCCCGCGTCGATGTCGGAAGTCACTTCTATTGCTACAGCTTCGAGCCGAGCGATCACTGGTCGGAGTTTTTCGCCCGCCAACCAGAGCTGCAGGCCTATTTCGAGCGGGTGATGGACAACCACGGGGTCCGGCCGCACGTGCGATTCGGCGTCGAGGCCACCGATGCGGACTGGGATGAGGAACGCGGCGTGTGGGTGGTGTCGACGTCCTCGGGTGAGATCGTCGAGGGGCGCGCGTTGCTCAGCGCGGTGGGCATGTTGAACCGCCCCTTCGTTCCCGAGGTGGAAGGCGACTTCGACGGTCCCGCGTTCCACACCGCCCGGTGGCGTGACGACGTCGACCTCACCGATCGCGACGTCGTGATGATCGGCGCGGGTGCCACCGGATTCCAGGTGGCCCCGGCGATCGCCGAGCAGGTCCGCTCGCTCACCGTGCTGCAACGCAGCGCGCAGTGGATGTTCCCCAACCTCGGCTATCACGATGCCGTCGGCGACGGAGTGCGGTGGGCCATTGCCAACCTGCCGTATTACGGGCGTTGGTTTCGTTTCCTCATCTTCTTCCCCGGGTGCGATACCGGTCTCGACGCGGCGATCGTCGACCCTGACTACGTCGACGCCGAAGGCGGGCAACGTCTGGCGGTCAGCGAGATCAACGAGATGGCGCGAGGGTTCTTTGCCGACTGGATCATCGGCCAGGTCGACGGCGACCCCGATCTGGTCGCCAAGGTCGTTCCCGACTACCCGCCGACGGGCAAACGCACCCTGCAGGACAACGGGAGTTGGCTGCGTACCCTGACCCGCGGCAATGTCGAACTCGTCCGCGCCGGGGTCGAACGCCTGGAGCCCGACGGGGTGGTCGATTCCGATGGGGTCAAGCACCGGGCCGATGTCGTCGTGTGGGCCACCGGGTTCTGCGCGAACGACCTCATCAGCCCGCTGCGCATCCGTGGACGCGGTGGGGTGGACCTACATGACGCCTGGGCGCGACGCCCTCGGGCGCTGCTGGGCATCACCGTGCCGGAGTTTCCCAACTTCTTCATGCTGTACGGACCCGGAACCAACCTGGCGAGCGGCGGCAGCATCATCTTCAGCAGCGAATGTCAGGTGCGCTATGTGATGGGGTGCCTGCGACTGTTGGCCGAGCAACACGGCACCTCTATCGAGCCTACGACAGCGGCCTACGAGGACTGGTTCGACCGCTGTCAGGAGCGGGTCCGCCAAACGGTGTGGGCCTCACCACACATCGCCCACAGCTACTACAAGGCCGATGACGGCGAGGTGTACGTGCTCAACCCGTGGCGCCTCGTGGACTACTGGACCTGGACCCGCGAGCCCAATGCGACGGACTATGTCGTGTCTGCAGCGACGGGGCGTGGCGCCTCGACGTAGCCTGTGTACATGGGCGACACCGAGAACGACGCCATCGACCTCGAACATGCCAACGGTTGGCTGGCCTTCGAGATGCTGGGCCAGCTCCTCGACCAGGAGGAGTTCCACCCGGAGCAGATGAGTGAAACGACGGCGTACCGATTCGGCGTCGCCGGCACCAACGGCAACTTCCGAGTGGTCGTTCACTGCAATGTGGAACTCGAACAACTCTACGTCTACGTGCTCACCGACGTTCGGGTTCCCGAGGACCGACGTCTCGCGGTTGCGGAGTTGTTCACCCGCGCCAACTACGGCATGCGGATCGGGAACTTCGAACTCGACCTGCGCGACGGTGAGGTGCGCTACAAGTCGAGCGTCGACTTCGAACACAACGCGCTTACGGCGAGCCTTGCCATGAATGCCTTGATGCCGGCGCTCGGCACGATG